>DASXXQ010000122.1:0-16685 GCA_036502985.1 Buttiauxella sp. | reverse complement strand
ATAGCAAAACCACTGATCATCAGCAACGTGCTGTTTGCCGCACTCGCCGGGTTGATGTGGTATCTGCAATTCTTCTTCTACGCCTGGGGCCACGCCAAAATTCCTGCGCAATATGACTATATGAGCTGGATGCTGCACATGAGTTTCTACGTGCTGTGTGGCGGGCTGGTTGGTTTAATTATGAAAGAGTGGAAAGCCGCAGGCACCCGTCCGGTTGGTGTCCTAAGTGTCGGTTGTGTGGTGATAATTATTGCCGCAAATATTGTCGGTTTAGGTATGGCGAACTAATTAAGTTTCTATCGCATAACGTTGACGCCACATCCGTGGCGTCATTCCTGTCTCTTTAGTAAATACCACCGAAAAATAGTTACTGTCTTCAAAGCCGCAGCGCGTGGCGATATCACCAATCAGCATCTCACTGTGACGCAATAGATCCTGCGCCTGGCAAATCCTTAACTGACGCAAATACTGGCTGATAGACATGCCGGTTTGCTGGCGGAAAAGCTGGCGTAAATAGCGGTCAGCCACCTGATTTCGCAGGCAAAACTGTTGTAAATCGAACGGGGTATGGAAACTATTTCCCAACGTTGCCAGTAATAGATCCAGTGTTTCACCACTATCGGGAGCCCCAGTTTCGTGCGGCTGATAACGGTGGCGACGCAGCAGAATACAAAGTTGCAGAAACAGGCTTTCAGTCAGACACAGCGACAACGCGTCCGATTTCACACTTTCATGTTCCAGTTGGCCAATGAGTTGACGCGCTTGCGCCATGCCGTGGCTGCTCAACCGCCAACGCGGATCTTTTCCTGAAGCCACCGTGCTTTGCAGTAAATCACCCCAGTCGACATTGAGTTTCAGGCGTTCCCGACAGTAGATAATGTTATGCAGGACGAGATCGTTGACGGATTCGTAGCTGTGACGATCTTCGGCACGAATATAAAATAGATCACCGCAGGTTATGCGGTATGGGCGGTCATTGAGCACATGCAGTCCGTTGCCGCGCCACACCAGCACCAGCTCGCAAAAGTCGTGGGTATGCTCAGCAAAAACGTTTTGCGGATAGCGGTCAGCCACCGCCACGGGCTGCGTGGCAGAAGCGAAGAAATCTGCTTTTTTGAGAACTAAATGGTTAGCCACCGCACGCGCCTCAAAACCAGAACAGTCAGAAATTATTAGCTTTTTCGGCGCAAAAAACGGTGATTTCCTTCGCGATTACTGAAGTTGCGTATCACGCCCCTGACGAATCTCACGCGGTGACCAGGAAAATTCCCGCTTAAAAAGCGTCGAAAAATGATTACTGTCACCAAAACCACACTGGAAAGCGATATCCGTAACGCTCTCTTCGCCATGACGCAACAAATGGCGAGCTTTCATCAAGCGTAAACGGTTGAGATAACGCTGCGGTGTCATACCGGTTTGCTGTTTTAACTGGCGATGCAGAGTACGGAGTGAAAGTGTGAATTGCGAAGCCAGTTGCTCCCAGCAAATATCCTCGGCGAAATGGTCTTCAAGCCATGCCATTAGCTGATTCAACCGCCCTTCTGAGGGCGCGACACCTTCCATCATGCTGTCTTTGCGCAGCAATACGAGTAACTGCATAAATAGAATTTCTCGGTTGGCGACGGCATGGGTATCAGCCGCTTCGCCAAGCTGCTCAAACTGGGTGATTAACCCGCGCACATGCTGCAACACGGATTGATTGACACGCCAGTGCGACGGGTATTTACCATCCTGTTCCTGTGGCAGCAGCTTATCCAGCCCGGACAAAAAACAGAACGCGTCCGGTGCGCGGTAAAGAATATTGGTCAGACAGAGGTTTTCGGTATGCTCGTACAAATGGCGGTCATGATCGCGAACAAAACAGACCGAACCCCCGCTTAATGTGTAGGGATGTCCGTTAAAAACATGCGTGCCGGTGCCATGCTCAACAATAACAATTTCATAGAAATCATGATGATGCTCAGGAAATGCAGACTGGGGCAAACGAGGCTCAATCGCTACGGATGCGTTCCCCGAGGGGAAGAAATCAAAACCATGTAATACCGTCATCATTACCCCCAAGCGTCATTAACTGTTGCCTGATAGTAGGTAACGATTCTCATCTGCACCTTAAACTTTCGACACGAAATCAATTAAAAACTGTTCATTTTTTAAGAAGTGGTTGGAATTATCAGGAAATGCGGTAGGCGTCACAGGCCAGATTTTTGGGTGATAAATATGGATCTGTGACATGACTCACGTTCATCTTTGCTTCTTTGCCAGCGGCTGATACGCATTGTCAGTATCAAGAAGGTGGGCGACAGCGTTACTTTTTAGAGTGGGGTCAATTAATTTCGCAAGGACCCCCAAAATGACTTTACGCCATAGTGTTGCGGTAGACCTCGGCGCATCAAGCGGTCGTGTCATGCTGGCGCGCTTTGAACGTGATTCCCGCAGCATCTGCCTGCGAGAAATTCATCGTTTCACCAACGGTTTAAAACAGGTAGAAGGCTCGACCGTCTGGGATGTGGACGCGTTGGAGCATGAAATTCGCACCGGCCTGCAAAAAGCCTGCGACGAAGGCATCGCCATCGACAGTATCGGTATCGATACCTGGGGCGTTGATTACGTGCTGATTGGCCGCGACGGCAATCGTGTTGGACAGCCTGTTTCTTATCGTGACAGCCGCACCGACGGTGTGATGGATACCGCTTTTAACCAGTTAGGCCGTGAAGAAATTTATCGCCGCACTGGCATTCAATTCCTGCCTTTCAACACGCTTTACCAACTCCGTGCCCTGATTGAACAACAGCCAGAACTGGTTGATAACGTCGAACACGCGCTGCTGATCCCGGACTATTTTTGCTATCGCCTGACCGGCGTTTTGAACTGGGAATACACCAACGCCACCACTACGCAGTTGGTCAATATCAACAGCGATAACTGGGATGAAACGCTGCTCGACTGGGCTGGCGTACCACACAAATGGTTCGGTAAACCGACGCACCCAGGCAGCGTTATCGGCCAGTGGGTTTGCCGCGAAGGTAACAAAATCCCGGTTGTTTCGGTTGCCACTCACGACACCGCCAGCGCGGTGATCGGCGCGCCACTCAAGGACAAAGATGCTGCGTATCTCTCTTCCGGTACCTGGTCGCTTATGGGCTTTGAGAGCAAAACACCGTACGCCAACAACGCAGCATTAGCCGCCAACATCACCAACGAAGGCGGTGCAGAGGGCCGTTATCGGGTGCTGAAAAATATTATGGGGCTGTGGCTGTTACAACGCGTCACCAAAGAACTTGGCATTACTGACCTGCCCGACCTTATCGAACGCACCCAAAATACGCCAGCCTGTCGCTTTCTCATCAATCCAAATGATGATCGCTTTATTAATCCCGAAAGCATGTGCCGTGAGATTCAGGCCGCTTGCCGCGAAAGCAACCAGCCCGTTCCGTTCACCGACAATGAACTTGCCCGCTGCATTTTCGACAGCCTGGCGCTGTTGTATGCCAAAACGCTCGAAGAACTCACCGCCGTTCGTGGCCGTCCATTTAGCTGCCTGCACATTGTGGGCGGCGGTAGCCAGAACGAATTGCTCAACCAGCTTTGTGCCGATGCCTGCGGTGTTCCGGTGTTTGCCGGGCCAATTGAAGCTTCAACGCTTGGCAATATCGGTTGCCAGTTAATGGCACTGGACGAAATCACCGACGTCGACGATTTCCGAAAAATAGTCGCCGCCAGCTACGAACTGAAATCTTTTATTCCTCATTCCGATAGCGAGATTGCCCGTTATATCGCGCAGTTTCCGCTCAATATTCAAACACAAAAGGAGTTTTGCGCATGACCACATCTCTTGAACAAGCCTGGGAGCTGGCGAAACAGCGCTTTGCTGCTGTTGGTGTTGATGTTGAAGCCGCACTGCAGCAACTAGACCGCCTGCCGGTTTCTATGCACTGCTGGCAAGGCGATGACGTTGCCGGTTTTGAAAACCCGGAAGGCGCACTGAGCGGCGGAATTCAGGCTACGGGAAATTATCCGGGCAAAGCGCATAACGCGACTGAATTACGTTCTGACCTGGAACGTGCACTCAGCCTGATCCCTGGGCCAAAACGCCTGAACCTTCACGCTATTTATCTGGAATCTGAGCAACCCGTTGCGCGCGATAAGATCAAGCCGGAACATTTCAAAAACTGGGTTGAGTGGGCAAAAGCGAATAAGCTGGGACTGGATTTTAACCCTTCTTGCTTCTCGCACCCGTTAAGTGCTGACGGTTTTACGCTGTCGCACGCCGACGATGAAATCCGCCAGTTCTGGATTGACCACGTTAAAGCCAGCCGCAAAATTTCAGCTTACTTTGGTGAACAGCTTGGCACGCCATCAGTCATGAACATCTGGATCCCGGATGGCATGAAAGACATCACGGTTGACCGCCTGGCTCCGCGTCAGCGTTTAGTGGCAGCCCTTGATGAAGCAATGAGCGAAAAACTCAACCCGCAACACCATATCGATGCGGTAGAAAGCAAGCTGTTCGGCATTGGTGCGGAAAGCTACACCGTGGGTTCCAACGAGTTCTATTTTGGTTATGCCACCAGCCGCCAGACTGCATTGTGTCTGGATGCGGGCCACTTCCATCCGACTGAAGTTATCTCTGACAAAATCTCCAGCGCCATGCTGTATGTGCCACGCCTGCTGCTGCACGTAAGCCGCCCGGTGCGTTGGGACAGCGACCACGTCGTGTTGCTTGATGACGAAACTCAAGCTATTGCCAGCGAAATTATCCGCCACGACCTGTTCGACCGCGTTCACATCGGCCTGGATTTCTTCGATGCCTCAATTAACCGTATCGCCGCATGGGTTATCGGCACTCGCAACATGAAGAAAGCGCTGCTGCGTGCATTGCTGGAACCAACTGAAACCCTGCGCCAGTTAGAACGTGAGGGTGATTACACCGCGCGCCTGGCATTGCTGGAAGAACAAAAATCGCTGCCGTGGGCGGCTGTCTGGGAAATGTA
The DNA here is from genome assembly GCA_036502985.1 of Buttiauxella sp. Taxonomy (GTDB): domain Bacteria; phylum Pseudomonadota; class Gammaproteobacteria; order Enterobacterales; family Enterobacteriaceae; genus Buttiauxella. The sequence continues at coordinate 11,694 of DASXXQ010000122.1, read as the reverse complement.
TTGCCAGCGTAACGACACGCCGGTTGATGCCCAGTGGCTGAAAACGGTACGGACATACGAAAAAGACGTTTTAAGCAAACGCGCTTAAGGCCACCTTCTCTATAAGTTTCCGTCGGTCGGATTAGCGCAAGCGACATCCGGCCGACCCATAACAGGAACACAAGAATATGCAGAACATCCTCAAAGCCTGGTTTGTAGAAGGCATGATCAAAGCAACAAGCGATGCCTGGCTGAAAGGCTGGGACGAGCGTAACGGCGGCAATATCACCATGCGTCTGGATGAAGCCGATATCACGCCATTCCAGGCTGATTTCCATGCCGCGCCGCGCTATATCGCATTAAGCCAGCCAATGCCTGAGCTGGCGAATACCCCATTTATTGTCACGGGTTCCGGCAAATTTTTCCGCAACGTACAACTCGACCCGGCTGCAAATATTGGCGTGGTCAAAGTGGACAACCGCGGTACGGGCTACCACATTTTGTGGGGGCTGGAGAACGAAGCGGTACCCACATCTGAACTGGCAGCACACTTCCAGTCGCATAGCGTTCGCATCAAAACAACCGGCGGCCGCGATCGCGTGATCATGCACTGCCATGCCACCAACCTGATTGCCCTGACCTACGTGCTGGAAAACACCACAGAAGTCATTACCCGCAAACTGTGGGAAGGCAGCACGGAATGTTTGGTCGTGTTCCCTGACGGTGTTGGTATTTTGCCGTGGATGGTGCCCGGTACCGATGAAATTGGAACAGCAACCGCTGGCGAGATGGCAAAACATTCGCTGGTACTGTGGCCGTTCCACGGGGTATTCGGTAGTGGCCCAACGCTTGATGAAGCGTTCGGTCTTATCGATACCGCCGAGAAGTCTGCTGAAGTGTTGGTAAAGGTCATTTCGATGGGTGGCATGAAACAAACCATCAGTCGTGATGAGCTTATCGCGCTCGGTAAACGTTTTGGCGTCACCCCATTAGCCAGTGCTTTAGAGCTGTAAATCGAATAGTTGTGGTGGGTGCCGCTAACGCTAACCCACCTTATACAACATTCGTAATGTCGGATTAGCGTAAGCGACATCTGACACAAAACAATAAAAAACACCTGCAAACTGAACCCTACATACATCGGAGTACAAGCAATGAAAACTAAAGCAATATTAGGTTGTACGCTTACCGTTGTCGCACTGGCGCTGTCCAGCTCCGCCCTTGCTGAAGTGAAAATCGCCCTGGTAGCAAAATCACTTGGCAATGGCTTCTTCGAAGCCGCGAACGTGGGGGCTCAGGAGGCCGCCAAAGAGCTGGGTGATGTGAAGGTCATTTATACTGGCCCCACTACGACTACCGCCGAAGCACAAATTGAAGTTCTCAATGGCTTGATCGCTCAAGGTGTTGATGCCATAGCCATTTCTGCCAATGACCCTGACGCGCTGGTTCCGGTGCTGAAAAAGGCCATGCAGCGCGGCATTAAAGTCGTTTCCTGGGATTCAGGTGTGGCAAAAGAAGGCCGCCAGATTCACCTTAATCCTTCTAACAACGCCTTGATTGGCGAAACCAACGTCAAACTGGCTGCTGATGCGCTAAAAACCATGAACCTCGAAAAAGGTGATGTGGCAATTCTTAGCGCAACGCCGACTTCAACCAACCAAAATATCTGGATTGCGGAGATGAAAAAGGTGCTGCCTAAGTACCCTTCCGTCAATCTGGTAACCGTCGCTTATGGCGATGATCTTTCTGATAAAAGCTACCGTGAAACCGTGGGCCTGTTGAAGTCATATCCTGATCTAAAGGTCATCGTTTCGCCTTCCTCTGTCGGCATTGTCGCGGCGGCTCAGGCAGTGAAAGACCAGGGTAAAATTGGCAAGGTTTACGTGACCGGTCTCGGCCTGCCATCTGAAATGGCGGGAGCCGTGAAATCGGGTGCATCGAAAAGCTTCGCCATCTGGAACCCAATTGATCTGGGTTACGCCGCAACTTATTTGGCAGATGACTTAGTGAAAGGGACGGCGACTAAAGATGAAGCCAGCATGGGTAAACTGGGCAAAGTAAAACTGGATGCTGACGGCAGCGGCGCAATGGCTGAACCGTTTGTTTACGATGCCAGTAACATTGATAAGTTCTCCAAAATCTTCTGATAGCAATGTGGCGGGGGCATTTTACTGCCCCCACCCGACTTCAGTTCAATGGGGAGTTTAACAATGACGACCACCACACCTTTGCTGTCCCTGAAGGGGATAACGAAAGTCTTCCCCGGCGTTCGCGCCCTTGAAAATGTCCACCTTGATTTGTGGCCAGGAAAAGTCACGGCGCTTATCGGCGAAAACGGCGCGGGTAAATCCACTCTGGTTAAAGTCATGACGGGGATTTATCAACCGGAAGAAGGCGAACTACTTTATAAAGCGATTCCGATTACGCTGCCCAACCCGGAAGCAGCCCACAAGGTCGGGATCACGGCGATTCACCAGGAAACGGTACTGTTCGATGAGCTAACCGTTACTGAAAATATTTTTGTCGGCCACTATCTGTATCGCGGCTTTTTAAAAAAGCTCGACTGGCCCGCCATGCACCAAAAAGCACAGGAAATCCTCTCGCGTCTTGAAGTCCAGATTAACCCACGCTCCACGCTCAAAACGCTCAGTATTGCCCAACGTCATATGGTGGCGATCGCCCGAGCGCTGTCTTTCGAAGCCCAGGTTGTGATTCTGGACGAACCCACCGCCGCGCTCTCACAACATGAAATTGTCGAGTTTTATCAAATCGTTGAACGCCTGAAAGGCGAAGGAAAAGCGATTCTGTTTATCTCGCACAAATTCGACGAGATCTTTGCCATTGCCGATCACTACACCATTCTTCGCGACGGGGTGTACATCAGCTCCGGGCAGATTAACGAGATAACCGCAGAACGCATGGTCACCATGATGGTAGGGCGAGAAATCACACACGCCTTCCCGAAAGTGAAATGCGAACTCGGTGACGTGGTGCTGGAGGTAAAAGACCTTTGTCATCCAACCGAGTTTGCCCATATCGACTTCACGCTTCGGAAAGGGGAGATTCTTGGGTTTTATGGCCTGGTTGGTGCCGGACGCACCGAACTCATGCAGGCGTTATCTGGCGTCTCGCGCCCGTCGCACGGCCAGATTTTATTGAATGGCCAGGCGATGCAATTCCGCCAGCCTGCCGACGCCATTAAAGCCGGAATTGTTTGTGTGCCGGAAGAGCGTCAGAAACAGGGCGCAATCATCCAACTGCCTATCTCTCAGAACATTAGTTTGCCGCAACTCAGCCGGCTCAATCCTCATGGCGTTCTAAACGATGCGCGCGAATGGGCACTGGCCGACGAGTACGCCAAACGGTTGCAGGTTAAAGCCTTTAGCTGGAAACAAGCGGTTGAGACCCTTTCTGGCGGCAACCAGCAGAAAGTGGTGATTGGCAAGTGGCTGGCGACACAACCTGACGTCATCATCCTCGATGAGCCGACCAAAGGTATTGATATTGGCTCAAAAGCGGCAGTGCATCAGTTTATGTCCGAGTTGGTCAGCCACGGGCTGGCGGTGATTATGGTGTCGTCAGAATTACCGGAAGTTATGGGCATGGCCGACCGCATCATCGTGATGCACGAAGGGTTGATGGCCGCTGAATATGGCGCAGGAGCTGCCAGTGCAGAAATGATCGTTAGCGCTGCCAGCGGCTCACATGAGGAGGCAGCATAATGTGGCAAACACTGCTGAAACATCGTGAATTTCTTCTCGGCGGCGTCATTTTATTGATGCTGCTGGCGATTGGTAGCCGCGTGCCTTCATTCCTGGCGCCAGGTAATCTGGTGGAGATGTTCAACGACACCTCGATTCTGATCATTCTCGCTCTCGGTCAGATGATGGTGCTACTCACTAAAGGCATCGATTTGTCGATGGCGGCAAACCTTGCGCTCACCGGCATGATTGTCGCCTTACTCAATTTCCACTACCCGCAAATCCCTGTCTGGGCGCTGCTCGTACTGGCAACCGTGCTTGGCCTGGTGATGGGCGTTATCAACGGTTTACTGGTCTGGAAACTCGGTATTCCGGCGATTGTCGTCACGCTGGGCACTATGAGTATTTATCGCGGCATCATCTTCCTGCTTTCTAACGGCGGCTGGATTAACGCTCATCAGATGAGTGACAGCTTCCTCGGTTTGCCTCGAACGGTCGTGCTGGGTATGCCGTTGCTGAGCTGGTGCGCCGTTGCCGCGCTCTTGCTGGTCGGCTATTTCTTGCGCTACAGCCGCACAGGGCGGGCGATGTATACCGCTGGAGGCAACGCCACAGCCGCTTACTACACCGGTATAAATGCCGGAAAAATGCAGTTCATCAGTTTTAGCCTTTCGGGTGCGCTGGCGGGGTTTTGCGGTTATCTGTGGATTTCACGTTTTGCTGTTGCATATGTCGACGTTGCTAACGGTTTTGAACTGCAAATCGTCGCAGCCTGTGTCATTGGAGGCATAAGCACCATGGGCGGTATCGGGCGCGTACTCGGGTGCCTGCTGGGTGCGCTGTTCCTGGGCGTTATCAACAACGCGCTGCCAGTAATTGGCGTTTCGCCATTCTGGCAAATGGCGATTTCTGGCGCGGTCATTGTGATAGCCGTATTGCTGAACGAACGCGGCAACATTCGTAAAGGGCGGCTGATTCTGCGCGATGTCGCACTATCCAGACAAAAGGAGGTAGTGAGCCATGAATAAAACGCTGATTTCTGAATCTGCGCCATCGCAAACCACTACACCTCCACGGTTGCGCCGTTTGCTGTGCTGGGAGTCGTTTTTGCTCGCGGTAACATTGGCCGTCTTTGTGGTCAATGCGCTGGCTTCGCCTTACTTCCTGAACATCTGGAACCTGTCGGACGCAACATTCAACTTCACCGAAAAAGCGATCATCGTGTTGCCAATGGCGATGCTGATTATTGCCCGTGAAATTGACCTGTCTGTGGCATCAACCATGGCGCTCAGCTCAACCGCAATGGGCTTCTGTGCTCAGGCAGGTGTTGATACAGCTGGGCTTGTGGGCGTGGGATTGGGCGTTGGGTTGCTATGTGGCTTGTTCAACGGCCTGCTGGTTACCCGCTTCAACCTTTCGTCGATTGTTATCACTATCGGCACCATGAGTTTGTACCGCGGCATTACCTACATTTTGTTAGGCGATCAGGCCTTAAACCATTATCCGGAAAGCTTTGCCTGGTTTGGACAGGGTTATGTCTGGGGCGCGTTATCGTTTGAATTTGCGCTGTTTCTCGTGCTGGCAGCGGCGTTCGCTTTCTTGCTGCATAAAACCAACTTTGGCCGCCGGACATACGCCATCGGCAATAACCCAACAGGTGCCTGGTATTCCGGTATCAACGTGAAACGCCATAACTTGCTGTTGTTTGTGCTGGTCGGTGTGATGGCGGGGCTTGCGTCGGTGTTATTGACCTCGCGCCTTGGCAGCACACGCCCCACGATCGCAATGGGTTGGGAGTTAAGCGTGGTGACGATGGCAGTGCTGGGTGGCGTCAATATTCTTGGCGGTTCCGGCAGCATGGCAGGTGTAATTATCGCCGCGTTCCTGATGGGATTAGTCACTTTCGGCCTGAGCCTACTGAATGTGCCGGGCATCGTCATGTCAATTATCGTTGGTGCGATGCTGATTACCGTAATTTCTCTACCGATTATTACGCGCCGCATTATGCAACGGACCCGGCGCTGAATACCGAGGCGGTGGCCGGGTGGCCATCGTCGTAATATTAAGGAGCATGACCATGAGTTTTATGTTGGCGTTACCAAAAATCAGCCTTCACGGCGCAGGTGCAATCGGCGATATGGTGAAATTGATTGCAGCTAAACCCTGGGGAAAAGCATTAGTCATTACCGACGGGCAGCTTGTGAAAATGGGCTTGCTGGACACCCTGTTTAGCGCACTCGACGAGCATAAGCTTTCTTACGAACTGTTTGATGAAGTCTTCCCGAATCCAACAGAAGAGCTGGTGCAAAAAGGTTTCGCCGCTTACCAGGCAGCTGATTGTGACTACCTGATTGCTTTTGGTGGTGGTAGCCCGATTGATACCGCCAAAGCGGTAAAAATCCTTACCGCAAACCCTGGCCCCTCAACGGCTTACTCCGGCGTCGGCAAAGTCACCAATCCAGGCGTTCCGCTCGTGGCAATTAACACCACAGCAGGCACTGCTGCAGAGATGACCAGCAACGCAGTAATCATCGATTCCGTGCGCCATGTTAAAGAAGTCATTATCGATACCAATCTGATCCCGGACATTGCCGTGGATGACGCGAGCGTAATGCTGGATATTCCGGCCAGTATTACCGCCGCAACAGGCATGGACGCACTAACTCACGCTATCGAAGCCTACGTTTCCGTCGCCGCACATCCACTGACCGATGCCAACGCGCTGGAATCTATCCGCCTGATTAGCCATTGGTTACCAAAAGCCGTCGACGACGGGCATAACCTCGAAGCGCGTGAAATGATGGCTTACGGGCAATATCTGGCAGGAATGGCGTTCAACAGTGCTGGACTTGGCCTCGTGCATGCGCTGGCCCATCAACCGGGCGCCACCCACAACCTGCCACACGGCGTCTGCAATGCCATTTTATTACCAGTGATTGAATCTTTTAACCGCCCGAATGCGGTGGCGCGCTTTGCTAAAGTTGCCGCAGCAATGGGCGTAAACACCCAGGAGATGAGCGAAGAAGAAGCCAGCTTCCAGGCAATTTTCTCCATTCGCGCGCTTTCCGCTCGCGTAGGCATTCCATCGGGCTTTAGTCAGCTTGGTATTAAAACTGCGGACATTGAAGGCTGGTTGGATAACGCACTTGCTGACCCATGCGCACCATGCAACCCGCGCGTTGCCTCGCGTGAAGAAGTCCGCGAGCTTTACCTGGAGGCACTATGATCCGCAAAGCTTTTGTGATGCAGGTAAACCCTGATGCACACGAAGAATACCAGCGTCGTCATACGCCGATTTGGCCAGACCTGGAAGCCGTACTGAAACAACATGGTGCTCATCACTACGCTATTTATCTGGATGAAGTGCGCCATTTGCTTTTTGCCACGGTAGAAATTGAGTCCGAAGAACGCTGGAACGCAGTGGCACAAACAGAAGTTTGCCAACGTTGGTGGAAGCATATGAGCGATATTATGCCGAGCAATGCTGACAACAGCCCAGTGAGTGCCGAGTTAAAAGAAGTGTTTTATTTAGAGTAAAACTGAAAGCGGGTGGCCGTGAGCTACCCGCTTTGTTTCTGCCTGACCGAACAACCAGGGGTCTACTTAGAAAACGGAAAATATCCCACGCTAAGAGCAAAATCGAAGCAGTACCCGCCATAGATCAATCTACGTTGATAGATACCTCAGTAATACAATCAGCATAAATTTTACTCCTCTTCGCTATAACTCCCTGCGATGATTAAGATTCTGAAGGATTTAGCTTAAGGAAAAGTGATGAAAATACATTATCCGGTACGGAAGGCCGACGGGCAGGAGTATAAGAACTATGACGAACTGCTGACCGATATCCAAAAAAACGCCCACGGTTGGTGGCTGATTGGGGTAAATCGTTATTGGCATGGCGGTATTCATATCGGGGAGGCATCTTCTCCGGCATCGGTATTGAGTCAGGATGCACCGGAAAAGTCGGTTCCTCTCCGGTTCATGATGGATGGCGAGGTGGTGGCATGGCGCGTGAACCAGGATTACGCGAATATAGAGTCTCAGAAGCAGGAACAACCCCTGCGCCAGTCCGGTACGTTTGTACTGGTCAGGTCGGTGTATAAGCCAGACGAGCAGGATGAATCCTCCTGGCTGACGCTGTACCAGCTTTACATGCACATGGCACCGCTGGTTGATTATCCGAAACGCTCGCTTTACCGGGTCACGCAGAAAGGTCACGGTTTGAGAATGCGCAAACATTCCCGGCATGATGACAGTCGCGATATCGTGCCGGATGTGCTGGCAAATAAACACGGCCACGCCAGGACACTGATGCAGGGCGACATGCTTGCCGTACTGCAACAAAAATTGTTTTTGCTGGAACGACAGCCGGAACCGTTCGCGCTGGTGCAACGTCTTGAAGAGGCAAAACCCGCTGGAGCAGTTTTCTGGATTTCAATGCGCCCGGAATATCTGGAGCCTGACGGTGAATGTCATGTGTGTCTGCCTGAGTGGATGCACAATGCACTGAATCACGGCGTGTTTAATGATGTAGTGGTGCCGCCTCTCCCGCTGAAAGTGACGGTAAAAGCCGGGGATCCGGTCGGGTTCCTGGGAGCACAGGATATTGCGGATAGAGACAGATACCCGCAGACTATCACCACGGAATATAAAACTCATATTGAACTGCTCAGCCTCGATGAACATGTGCCGGATTTTGTGGCAAACGTGAAGGGCATTAACACGGGTAAGCAGTTCATTAAACTGAAGCTGAAACGCCCGCTGTACCTGAGAAATGGGGAAGATGAAGACAGTACTTTTGAGAAGATGAGTGCTCTTACGCGGGCTGATGCTGGAAGAATTATCCAGCGCGATGCTACATACCCGTTTACGGATAAAAACGGGGTAACGTACTTTCAGATCCGCCCGCACAGCTGGATGCACCAGGACGACGTTGAGCAGCTCAGGCAGCATGATTTATCATCCCTTAACTTTCACTGTATTGAAGCAGAACCCACAACCGATTTTACTCGCACATTGGATGAACGCTGGATCATTGAAGCCCTGAAAAGCATCAACTCTCACTTTGATGGTGAAAAAGGTCCACAAAGCTCACAGGCAAAAATGTTTTTTGACAGCCTGATCCGTAATGCCGAAAACCGGGATCTGAGTGGACCTTATCCGGACACGTCGCAGGACGCGCAGTTGTTCGGTGCGTTGCATACCAACCAGATGAACATCGCGGAATATGCGCGGCGTCTGGTCGTGAAGCACGACAGTGACTGGCACAGCACCCGCGATGACACTCGCTGGGCGTCGATATTTAAGAACAGAGAAGAATGCCATATTGTGCAGCGAACCAACGGCGCATTTCTGGATGCCACGCGCTGGATGGATAAGGTACCGCCGTTCGCCAGTCAGGGGTCAGTGTGGCATTTTCATCCGTTGGAATTTATGGCGATGCTAAGAAATGCAGAATACCCTAAGACTCCAGTTAATGGCGAACTAATGCCCTTAGAGTTTATTAACTTTTATAATGGAGAAAAAATTGAAGAATCTGATTATGAAGAAGCGGCGAAAAATTTAAATTGCGAAGTTGCCGCAATTAAGGCTGTTGCCAAAACCGAAACAGGATCTTTCGGGTCTTATTTTAAATTCCAACTGAATGATGATTACGTTCCTGCAATATTATTTGAACGCCATCATTTCCATAAATATACAAATGGTAAATATGACCAATATGATGATATATCTAACTCTGTTTCAGGTGGGTACGGTGCAATATCAGAACAATACTCAAAATTAGTTAAAGCATACACACTTGATAAAAAATCAGCTTTAAAATCAACGTCCTGGGGTAAATTTCAGATTTTGGCATCAAACTATGCCGCAGCTGGCTATGCTAGCCCAGAGGATTTCGTCTTGGCACTAAGTAAATCTGAGAAGAATCAACTAAAAGCATTCGTTAGCTTCATTGAGGCAGATAGTGTTTTACTGCGTTCTATACGTTCTAAAGACTGGCTTTCATTCGCTAAAAGATACAATGGACCAAAGCAAAAGGGATATGACTTGAAAATGGAGGAAAATTATAATGCGTCATTATAAATTTATGGCATTAATAGCGTTGTTTTTATGTGGTTATTCATTTGCGAAAGACTCATATTTTTCCTGTGGCACAGCTAAGGGGACGATTAATTTAAATGAAAACAATGGTGTACTTCAGTACTCGCTAATTAAGAATAACGAATCTGAGTTTACCTATGAGTCAAAAGGAATTAATTTCCCCGGATTTAAATACAATCATTACTCGAGATTCCAGACTGATTATTTCAATGTATCATTTATTAATTCAGGATATAGATACACAATATTCAGCAATTACGAAGATGAACATGAAAGTAGGGGTGTCAGCGTGACTAACCTGAAAAGCAAAAAGGAATACGTTTACGATTGTAAGGTTGCAGGCATTGATCGCCTTAGTGATTTATCGACAAAACTGGCTTGTGATAAGGACTCAGCTCTTGGCTGTGAGCAGTAGAGCCTTTTTTGGGTTTGCATAATATAGCTAACATTAATATTGGACAGGCCGCTGCAAGAGTTAGGCAACTCTGCGGCCATCCACAATCCATTAAGCGTGCCGCCTTTATTCTGAGCAACGTCTGCCAGGTAGTAATAAACTCCCAAGCAATGGCACTCACGCTACTGCCGTTATTCAGCAGTTTTAGCACAACCTGCCAGGCAGGAGATCCCACTCAAATTTCGCCACAGTAGAAATCACCTGCATGGTCATCTTCGGATCCGCCTGGAAAACGAAAAATATCCTATGTTAAACCTGTTTCTTAAGCAGAGATAACAGGCAGCTTTGAGCTGTGAGTTCAATGGATCGAGGCAACGCTATCCTTAAATAAGGAGGGGGCGTTGCCATGAAACGAAGAACGCGCATCTACTACACACCAGAACAAAAGATGGCTGGTTAAAAAATAGCCTTAGCGTGGTTTATTTTCCGAATTTCAGGCGGCCCCCCAACTAAAGCACCGCACCATCCAGCGCTTTATTAATCACCTGAGAAAGCTCCTTCACATCGAACTTCGCGACATAACCATTCGCACCCACTTTACGCACGTGGTCTTCGTTGGCACTGCCCGATAAAGACGAGTGAATCACGACCGGAATTTGCTTTAACACGATGTCCGATTTGATATTACGCGTCAGGGTAAAGCCGTCCATTTCCGGCATTTCAATATCGGTTAACACCATCCCAATACGATCAGTAATTGGCTGACCTGAGGCTTTAGCTTCCGCCGCGATAACTTTGATTTTCTCCCAGGCTTCGAGCCCTGTAGAGTGCATCATCACTGGGATACCCATGCCTTTCAGGCCTTGTTCAAGCATCTGGCGGGCGACCTTTGAATCTTCCGCAACAATGGCAACCGCACCAGGTTTCAGTGGATTGGTTTTGCGTTCAATGGCTGCTACATCAACATTACGACCGGAAGGAATGATGTCGTAAAGGATCTGTTCAACATCGAGTACTAGCGCCAGTTCGCCTTTATATTCGTCGCTATCGAGCGAAGCGATGCTGGTGATATTGCGGCTGCTAACACCAGACTCGGCGGCGTGAACCTGGCTCCAGTCGAGACGGATAATGTTTTCCACCGACTCCACTGCAAATGCCTGTGTGCTACGGGCATATTCGGTGATCAACAGTAGATTCAAGCCAGTTTTTGGTGTGCAACCCGTTACGGCAGGTAGGTCAATTACCGGAATAAACTGGTCACGAATATTTGCCATGCCCAACAGAGGCGACATCATCCCTGCCGCGCGATTAATTTTCGGCATGGGTACAATTTCACGCAGTTTAAAAACGTTGATGCCGTACAGCTCCGATTTGCCGCCGTGCTGGCCTTCCCCTAAGCGGAACAATAACAGCTCAAACTTGTTGGATAACGCCAGGTTAGCCCTTTCATCAATATCTTTTTGAAAATTATCCATTTTAACCTCTGGTTATAACCCGGCGGGTCGTCGTTGCCCT
>DASXXQ010000121.1:0-28582 GCA_036502985.1 Buttiauxella sp. | reverse complement strand
GTGCTCAATCGCCACCAGATAAACGAATTTGTGGTCTGCGGTTGTGCTACGGATTATTGCGTGGACGCTACTATTAAAAACGGGGCGAGTCGTGGATATGCCATGACGGTCGCGTTAGATGCCCATACCACAGCAAATCGTCCGGCAGCGCTTGCTGAAGTGTTAATCGAGCATTACAACGATGTCTGGCGTAACTTTACGATTCCGGGAAACACCCTGCGGGTAAAATCTACCGCAGATATCCTGAGTGAGTGGTAAAGCAGCACTTAACCTTACATCTCTTGATACAACATTCAGTGAGCCTTATTTTGCCGGGATAGTTATAACAATAAGAGTGTGTTTTCAGGAGTGTTGTAATGTTTAAATCGTTTTTCCCACGCCCGACAGCTTTTTTTCTGTCGGCTTTTATTTGGGCGATGATTGCCGTTGTTTTCTGGCAGGCTGGCGGAGGCAACTGGATTGAGCATATCACCGGTGCGGGTGGCGAAGTGCCAATCAGCGCCGCCCGTTTTTGGTCAATGGGGTATCTGGTGTTTTACGCCTATTACGCACTCTGCGTAGGCGCTTTTGCTCTTTTCTGGTTTATTTACAGCCCACATCGTTGGCAGTACTGGTCGATTCTCGGCTCCTCACTGATTATTTTCGTGACCTGGTTCCTGGTGGAAGTTGGGGTGGCAGTGAATGCGTGGTACGCCCCATTCTACGATTTAATCCAGACTGCGCTTAGTTCCCCACATAAAGTCAGTATTGAGCAGTTTTACCATGAGGTGGGCGTATTTCTCGGTATCGCACTCATTGCGGTCATTGTAGGTGTGATGAATAACTTCTTCGTCAGCCACTATGTGTTCCGCTGGCGTACCGCGATGAATGAATACTACATGGAGAACTGGCAGCTACTGCGCAATATAGAAGGTGCGGCACAGCGTGTGCAGGAAGACACCATGCGCTTTGCTTCGACTTTGGAAGATATGGGTGTCAGTTTTATTAACGCAATTATGACGTTAATTGCTTTCTTACCCGTGCTGGTCACGCTATCTGCCCATGTACCTGACTTACCGATTGTGGGGCACATTCCTTACGGTCTGGTCATTGCAGCCATTATCTGGTCATTGCTGGGCACCGGTTTACTGGCGGTGGTCGGGATAAAACTGCCAGGTCTTGAGTTCAAAAATCAGCGAGTGGAAGCGGCATACCGTAAAGAGTTGGTTTACGGTGAAGATGATCCTTCACGTGCAGCTCCACCGACGGTGAAAGAGTTGTTCGATGGTGTACGCAGGAACTATTTCCGTCTCTATTTCCATTACATGTACTTCAACATCGCTCGTATTCTCTACCTGCAAGTTGATAACGTGTTTGGACTGTTCTTGCTATTCCCTTCGATTGTGGCAGGAACCATCACGCTTGGCTTGATGACGCAAATCACCAACGTATTTGGTCAGGTTCGGGGTTCATTCCAGTACTTGATCAGCTCGTGGACAACACTTGTAGAGCTGATGTCTATCTACAAACGTCTCCGTAGTTTTGAACGCACGCTGCAGGATATTCCTGTGGAAGCGGCTGGCGAGTCAGCCTAAATAAAAAAGCGGGTGAATAATTTCACCCGCTTTTAGTGTTAATGCCCTGCTGCTGGGGCGCCAGGCGCACCTGAACGAATAAACGGTGGGCGGGCAAACCAGATAATCACGATCAATCCCATAAACCCCCATCCCAAAATCCAGAAATAGTCGATAGTTGACATCATATACGCCTGCTGCTCGATAGTTTTATCGACAAACGCCAGATGCTGTTGCGTTACACCACCCATTTTGTCGAGATAATCTACCGCTGACGGATTATAAATCGATACGCTTTCCGTCAAATTGGCATGGTGAAAAACTTCACGGCGTGACCAAATCCAGGTCGTCAGTGACGAGGCAAACGAGCCACCCAGAACACGGAAGAATGTTGCCAGACCTGAACCTTCAGCGACTTCAGCACCATGAAGATTCGACAGTACAATGGTGGTTAGTGGCATAAAGAAGAACGCCACGCCAATACCCATAAACATCTGTACTTCGGCAATAGTGCGGAAATCGACGTTAGTATTGAACTGCGCACGGAACAGACAAGAAGCGCCCATAATCAGGAATGACATTGAAGCCAGAATCCGTAAATCGACTTTCCCGGCGTAGCGGCCAACGATTGGTGTCAACAATAGCGGCAGGAACCCCATCGGTGCGGCCGCAAGCCCAGCCCAGATAGCGGTGTAGCCCATCTGCGTTTGCAGCCATTGTGGCAGGATAATATTGATGGCGAAGAACGCCGCATATCCCAGCATTAACGCCGTGGTACCAATCGCAAAGTTACGCTCTTTAAACAGGCGCAGGTTCACGATCGGATGGCGCTCACCTAACTCCCAGATAACAAAAGCCACCAGGCCAATTGCCGAAATCACAGACATGATGATAATTTCTGGCGAAGCGAACCAGTCAAGATCGTTGCCTTTATCCAGCACCACTTGCAGCAACCCAACACCAATCACCAGCAACCCGATGCCGATGTAGTCAATGGGTGCGGCAATGGTGGTTTCTTCACGCCCACGCATTTGCGTCCAGACGGTTATAGCCGCAAAAATACCGATGGGGACGTTGATATAAAAAATCCACGGCCAGGAGTAGTTATCGGTAATCCAGCCGCCGGTAATGGGTCCAACAATTGGTGCAACCACCGTCACCATTGAAAGCAACGCCAGAGCCATCCCTCGCTTCATCGGTGGGAAGATGACCAGTAACAGCGTCTGACACATTGGGAACATGGGCCCGGCGAAAAAACCCTGCATCGCGCGGAAGATGATCAACTCAGTCATGCTGTGGGCGAAGCCGCACAGAAATGAGGTGAGGGTGAACATCACGACAGATCCGATAAACAGTTTTAGTTGCCCAAATCGCCGCGTAAACCAGCCGGTAAGCGGCAGGGCAATGGCATTACACACCGCAAACGAGGTGATAACCCATGTGCCCTGGTCCGCGCTGACGCCCAAGTTTCCGGCAATGGTTGGCAATGCAACGTTCGCAATAGTGGAATCCAGTACTTGCATGAAGGTTGCCAGCGACAGCGCGAGCGTCGCAAGCAGCAGACTGGGTGGCGTATAAGCCGCCTTATCTTGCATAACGTCTCTCTTAACGGGCGCGTGAGGCTACCGTATTGCTATTGTCATGAAGGATCTTTGCCACCAGTTTGTCTGCTTCTTCCAGCGAGTCTTGATAGACATCTGTACTGAAGCGTGGGGCGCTAACTGTCTGTTGTGGCAGTAAATGGCCGTCAACATTGCGGATATCCACACGCGCATTCATTGACAGGCCAATACGCAATGGATGTTTCTGCATATCGTGCGGGTCAAGAGTTATACGCACTGGCAAACGCTGAACGATTTTGATCCAGTTACCACTGGCGTTTTGCGCAGGTAACAAAGAGAACGCACTTCCGGTGCCGATACCCAAACTTTCAATCGTTCCGTGGTATTCAATTTTATCGCCATAGAGATCGGCATTCAGCGTCACTTTTTGTCCAAGACGCATTGCATTCATCTGGCTTTCTTTGAAGTTGGCATCAACCCACACTTCACTTAGCGGCACAATGGCCAGCATGGTGGTGCCGGAACTCACACGCATACCCAACTGCACCGCGCGTTTAGCCACATAGCCGCTAACCGGTGCGACGATGGTGGTGCGCGAGTTATCAAGATAACGCTGGCGAAGTGTTGCAACAGCGGTTTTAATTTCCGGATGGCTATCAATAACCGTGTCATCCACCATCGCAAGGTTGGTGCGCAATGCTTGTTGAGCAGCAGCCAAATCGCTTTGTGCGCTGGTTACGGCATCGCGATAATGCGAGAGATCTTCAGCGGCAATAGCACCGGTTGAGAAAATTTTCTGGCGGCGTGCATAGTCATTTTGCGCAGTCTGTAAGGCAACCTGTTTTGCTGCAACTTGCGCACGATAATTATCTGCCGTGCTATATAAACCGCGAACCTGGCGAACCGTATTGGCAAGACTGGCTTCAGCTTGTTGCAGCGCAATTTTGGTATCACTCGGATCCAGCAATACCAACGGCTGGCCCTTTTCAACGAAGTCACCTTCATCCGCCGTGACCTGAGTCACTGTGCCGCCGATTTGTGGCGTGAGTGCCACTTGGTTGCCATTGACGTAGGCATCATCGGTGGTTTCGTAATAACGAGCATACAGCAGATACCACGCAAGGCATCCCGCTGCGATAAGCACCAGAATAATGATAAAAATAATAAAGTTACGCTTACGCTTACTGGTGCGTGGAACGTTTTCAGCAGATGTATTTTCCATCTTATTTACGGCCTTTGTGAATACTTAGCGATGAGGGGTGATGATTTCGTCCGGTAGCATTTTTGTAATGAGTTCTACCAGTAAACGGGATTCATCGGGAGTAAGCCTTGCAGTAAGATCGCCGATGATCGAGGTGAGCGCCTCGTTCTGAAAATGATCGCAGATAACCTGGCCTTTTTCTGTCAGCGCTAAAACCACCTGCCGTTTATCCTGCGGATGAGGGTTGCGCACGATAAGTTCGCGTTTAACCATGCGATCCACCATTCGGCTCATAGCACCTGCATCCATCACCAGATTTTTGCTGATTTCAACCGGACTGGTGAAACCTTTATAAATATTAATCAGTACCTTGAACTGGGCAGCGGTGATATCAGCCCCCGAAAAATACTGGCTGATGAGTTGATCTTTAAACTGGTTCGCTAAATGGATTAGCAAACCGAGATGAAATTTGTTGTCGATAATACCCGGATGATTACTCATGATATTTGCCTGGTCAGTAATTACAAATGAAACTACTGCCCAGGCAATCAACTGTCAAGTTTATGTCAAGAAAAACGCACTTTATGTCAGCGGGTAAGCCAAAGCTGGGCTTCTTTTTTCATTTCACTCTCTAATTCTGAGCCTTTGGTCGCATAGATTCTTTGCACCGGAAAACCTGATTTTTCCAGCATATAGGCGAGTGGAGCATAGGCTGGCGGGTAACTTTTTGCCGCTTTTTTATCAATCTCCACTACACCAAATGGGAAGTCGAATGAACCAAAATCGTAAACTACCTGACGACGCAGGATCCTCCAGACACCATCGCGCTTTTCCAGCATGTCGTAAAAGCGGTTATGGCAGGTGGCACCTAATTCCAGCTTAGGATTTTGCCCGATAATCATGGCATTAGTTTCAGAGATAGCTTTGTTATGTTCGGCATTAAAAGTGACTACGGGATTACCTATAAGGTGCTTGGTGCCGATATCCGAACCTCCCATACGTATTGAGCCTTTAATAAATTCGCTTGCCAACCCTTCGAACCAGGTCACCTCAATTGTGCCTTCCGGGTGAAAAAGTTTGGCTAACTCATCCCACTGCGAAATATCGCGGTACATCCAGCCGTTCATTAGATCGTTAATAGCCAGGCGGTCTGCCAGGTATTGAGTATCCATATTGTCGCTCCGCTAATTTTTATGATTGCAAGTAAAATAATAACAATAGAAACTACTGACCAGGCATCTAATTGTCAATCAGGGATTTTCCGCTACCGCAGAGAGAGAAAAAATGGCAGGGTTGTAGCGTCTGATTTTTAACAGAAAAGGGATATTATGACGGTCACGATTTCCAGACCTCCACGTTCAGTTACCTGCCTGAGTTTCCTGGCCATGATGGTGCTTGCTGGCTGTACAACTAAAACGACCACGGCACCCGTTTCTGAAACCACGAAACCCGTAGATGTGGAAAGTGTAGCGAAGCAGAAAATCCCTGCCAGCGTAAAAGACCGCAACGGTTGGGCAAAAGATTTGGCCACCACGTTTAAGAGCCAGGATATTACGCCAAGCGAAGAGAATATTTGCTCGGTGCTGGCGGTGGCGCAGCAGGAATCCAACCTGGTTGCTGATCCCGCCGTACCCAATCTGAGTAAAATTGCCTGGAAAGAGATAGACCGCCGCGCAGAAAAAATGCATATCCCAGCGTTTCTGGTTCATACCGCGTTATTAATCAAATCGCCAAATGGTAAGAGCTACAGCGAACGTCTGGATAACGTAAAAACGGAAGGGCAGCTGAGCGCTATTTTTGATGATTTCATCGATGTGGTGCCAATGGGGCAGAAACTCTTTGGCAATCTGAATCCGGTGCATACCGGAGGGCCGATGCAAGTCAGTATTGCTTTTGCCGAGCAACACACCAGCGGATACCCGTGGAAGATGGAAGGTACTGTGCGCCAGGAAGTGTTCACTCGACGCGGTGGCCTGTGGTTTGGCACATACCATTTGCTGAACTACCCGGCAAATTATACTCAGCAGTTATACCGTTTTGCTGATTTCAATGCTGGCTGGTATGCCAGCCGCAATGCCGCTTTCCAGAGCGCAGTCAGTAAGGCTACGGGTGTGAAACTTGCACTGGATGGCGACTTAATTTTGTATGACACCGATAAAGCTGGCAGTACCGAACTCGCGGTCAGAAAATTGGCGGACAAACTGGATATGAGTGAAAGCCAAATTCACCGCGCGTTGCAAAAAGGTGACAGTATCGATTTCGAAAAAACTGATTTGTATCAGCAGGTTTATGCATTAGCGGAAAAGAAAGCAGGCAAGAAATTGCCACGAGAAATGCTGCCGGGGATTACATTAGAAAGCCCGAAAATTACCCGAACTCTGACAACTGCATGGTTTGCAAAGCGGGTGGATGACAGGCGTGCAGCCTGCATGAAACTCTAAAATGGGCAGGCAGATGTTTGATATTTATCTGCCTGCTTTAAGCGACTGTTCAAATCAGAAGTGGTGGCGGTGGTGGAATTTCAGCGCCAGGCTTATTAAACCGAGTAGTGCACAACCGGCGAGAAATGGCACTAAACCAAATACGGTGCTTACCGCAAATCCCATTTCGATGTGCGGGCGAGTCGCATCATTGCCCTGAGCCAGATGTTCAAGCACGCCTGGCGCATGAACGATCAAACTCAAAACCTGCGTACCAGCCCAAAAGCAGAACAAAATGAACACCGCGTAAGCCAGGTTACTCCGGGTAGATCCCTCTGCTTTTGTTGCTGAAACCAGGTTCACAGGAACAACCTGTTTCGACAAACTCATATCAGTCATCACGACCTCCCATGTAACGGTAAAGCGATTCAGGCCCGGCCTGATACTTCAATATCGTGGAGTTTGGCAGGTCATATTGATTGTCAATATCAGATTGTTGGTAATTTCTGGTGCAGAATACTCCTGAATTGTGAATATATGTTTTAGATCACATATCTGTAACTTAGGTTAAATTTTCGCAACAATCTTCTGTCAGGCCCGCATTAACGTGCGGTTTCTCCCCGCGGGCTATGCCACAATAAGTCCTCTTTATTGTCCTGACGGATTGCACCATGTCTGCGAAAACATTGTCTTTGAAAATGCGCCGTGACTGGCACTATTACGCTGTAGCGATTGGCCTGATCTTTATTTTGAATGGTGTGATTGGCTTGTTGGGGTTTAAAACTGAAGGCTGGCAAAATTATGCAGTCGGTCTGGTGACTTGGGTGATTTGTTTCTGGCTGGCGGGATTTGTTATTCGCCGTCGCCCGGAACCTGAGGATACGGAGACGGCGAAAGAGTAGAGCTTAAACGGTAATCGAGCTCTTCAGGGCGCTATCCTGCTGGTGGCGCTCAAGAGCCAGGTCAATCAAACGAGTAATCAACGTTTGATAATCTAAGCCACTTGCCTGCCAAAGTTTTGGATACATACTGATATTCGTAAAACCGGGCAGCGTATTGATTTCATTGATAATGACTTCATTTTTTGCTGTCAGGAATACGTCAACTCGCGCCATGCCGCTGCATTCCAGCGTTTGATAAGCACGCACAGCAATCTCACGAATTTTATCGTTGATATCATTCGGGATGGCAGCAGGTACCACAACTTGCGCGCCTTTATCATCAATATATTTTGTGTCGTAAGAATAAAAATCGCTACTTACTACGACTTCGCCGCAGGTGCTGGCTTGCGGTTCGTCATTACCCAACACTGCGCACTCAATTTCACGGCCTATGATGCCGGTTTCCACCACAACTTTATGATCGAACTCGAATGCTAATGCAACGGCAGTTGCGTATTGTTGCTCAGTATTCACTTTGCTGACACCGACCGATGAGCCCTGGTTGGCAGGCTTAATAAACAGTGGCAGACCGAGTTTGGCTTCGACGTCGGCAAAACTGATTTTATTGCGATTGGCACGGGTGAGGGTAATAAATGGCGCAATATTCAGCCCGGCATCACGCAGCAGGCGCTTAGTGACGTCTTTATCCATACTGACGGCGGAACCCAGCACACCCGAGCCAACAAACGGCAGGTTAGCCATGCGCAGCATTCCTTGCAGG
This sequence comes from Buttiauxella sp., assembly GCA_036502985.1. Taxonomy (GTDB): domain Bacteria; phylum Pseudomonadota; class Gammaproteobacteria; order Enterobacterales; family Enterobacteriaceae; genus Buttiauxella. The sequence goes on along the minus strand of DASXXQ010000121.1, from coordinate 20,184 downwards.
GAGCCATCTTCGCCTAACGTGCCATGAACGATGGGGAAAATCACATCTACAGGCGCTAAGAACTGTGCAGTTGAGGATTCAATGAGTTGGTTTTCTGTTTGACCAGGCACCACAGCGACATTCGTCCCTGATTGGTTCAGGGCGATTAATGCCGGGTTTTCTGCGTTTAACAGATAGTTGGACGCATCATTGACGTGCCACTGGCCTTGTTTATCAATACCCAGCAACACCACTTCAAACTTCGATTTATCAATGGCGTCGACAATATTTTTCGCCGACTGTAGCGACACTTCGTGCTCTGCAGACTTGCCCCCAAACACGATACCGACCCGCAGTTTTGCCATGCCCAAACCCATCCTTAATCAGTACAAAGGCGGACAACATACCACGCTCATACTGTGGATTCATGTGGTTCCTGCAGCTTAAAACAGCTCAACTTCTATAATGATTATTCCGTAAACAATATCAGGTGATGGAGTGGCGAAGGGCGTGAAGATTTTGATTGGGGTAACCATCATGACTACTGCTTGTTTTTGGGAATGCGCTGAGACACGAATATAACGCGGCACATGCCAATCATTTTCATCCGGGAATGCGTGGTTTCAGGCTTTGTCGATAAATTCTATTTGTATGATAAACTTCACAGTATTCCGCTTATCCACTAATAAAGCGTGCACGGTATGGAATCCTGGAAGGTCAATATTATCTCGGTGTGGTTCGGTTGCTTTTTTACCGGGTTAGCCATTAGTCAAATTCTTCCTTTTTTACCGCTCTATGTTGAACAACTCGGCGTGACCTCCCACGAAGCGTTATCTATGTGGTCTGGGCTGACTTTCAGCGTAACGTTTTTGGTTTCAGCGATAGTCTCTCCAATGTGGGGAAGCCTTGCCGACAGAAAAGGCCGAAAATTGATGCTGTTGCGCGCATCGTTCGGCATGGCGGTGGCTATTTTGTTACAAGCATTTGCCACCAACGTCTGGCAGCTTTTTATTCTCAGAGCCTTGATGGGGCTCACCTCAGGTTATATTCCGAACGCGATGGCATTAGTGGCCTCTCAAGTACCGCGAGAGCGTAGCGGTTGGGCATTAAGTACGCTTTCCACTGCGCAAATAAGTGGCGTTATTGTTGGCCCATTATTGGGTGGATATATGGCCGATACCCTCGGTTTGCAGATGGTGTTTTTTGTTACCGCAGCGCTGTTAATGGTCAGTTTTTTAGTAACGTTATTACTAATCAAAGAAGGAGGGCGGCCGAATATCAGTAAGGCTAACCGCTTATCAGGCAAGGCAGTCTTTGCTTCCTTACCTTATCCTAAATTAATGATAAGCCTGTTTGTCACGACGATGGTCATTCAACTTTGTAATGGTTCAGTGGGACCAATACTGGCACTTTTTATAAAACACCTTTCACCTGAAAGTAACAACATTGCTTTTATTAGTGGGTTTATTGCGGCCGTTCCGGGGATCTCCGCACTTATTTCAGCGCCGAGATTAGGGAAGTTAGGGGATAGAATCGGCACTGCAAGAGTATTAATGGCAACGTTAATTTTCTCAGTGATATTATTTTTTGCTATGTCGTGGGTATCATCGCCAATGCAGTTAGCAGTATTACGATTCTTACTCGGTTTTGCCGATGGCGCGATGCTACCGGCGGTTCAAACCTTGCTGGTTAAATATTCCAGCGATCAGGTGACAGGGCGTATTTTTGGTTACAATCAGTCATTTATGTATCTTGGGAATGTTGTAGGCCCATTAATTGGTGCGGGTGTCTCCGCGATGGCAGGCTACCGGTGGGTATTTATCGCCACGGCGCTGGTGGTGTTGATGAATGTGTGGCAGTTGGCGATTATGCTGCGGCGAAAAAAACAGCAGGACGCTCAACAAAAATAGACTGCACCGTAATATGCAGTCCTTATTCTAAATAGAGGGTTCTTAATTTTAGACTTGAATTAACTATGCTTCACATTCTTGCGCGTGCACACATATTTAACCGGTTATATAAAAATAGTCACATTCCCCTCTAGGCAACGTGAAATGAGAATGCTAACTTCATGTTTAAAATCCCTGGTGGTAATAACTATGAGAAACCTTATTTCTGAGTTACTGGCAAAACTCGCCGAAAAAGAAGAAGAGTCAAAAGAGTTTGTCGCACAGATTGAAGCGCTGGAAATAGTGATTGCCGCCATGCTCAGTAGAATGGAGCAGAGTGACCAACAGGCAATCATCACTAATATTGAAAATGCTTTAAATGACGTTCATCCAAAAGAGACAGCCACGGTACGTGATACCGTTCTTCTAAAGCAATATTTATCTCGCTTGCTCTCGCATTCCAGTATTTGAATTCTTGTTTTTAGAATTCACTCTACTGTCGCTTTTTTATTAATACCTACGATTATTAATTAGGGGAATTAAAGTAAACAGCAGTTAATTTCTCATGGCAAATTTTGCTCTTTTTTTTTCCGGTTCTTACAAAATAGTTGCAGCTTTTTGCCAGCCGCCGTTCCGTTAGCGCTTTAGGATTGCGTAATATCAGATTGGTGCGGATAGCCTTTTCTTCAATCACGGACCAAAATTAGAGCACCACAATAAAAAGGATGGTGCTATGAAAACTGTATTAGTGATGGTGTTATTGGCGGGAGTAGTTGGGTCTGCCGTGGCGGCAGACAAGGCAATGACACCGCAACAACAACGTATGACGACGTGTAACCAAACAGCCACTGCGCAAACTCTGAAAGGGGATGAGCGTAAAACCTATATGAGTAACTGTTTGAAAAATGGCCAGTCAGCTCCAGCCGATAAAAGCTTAACGCCGCAACAACAGAAAATGAAAGAATGTAATGCTGAAGCTGGCAAACAAACCTTGTCCGGTGATGCACGAAAAACTTTCATGAGTAATTGCCTGAAAAAACAACCTAAATAGTTCAAATGGGTGAGTCGGTTCGCTGACTCACCCGAAAAATCATACTTCCCCCTGGATCAAACTTTCTATAATTACGGAAAATATTTCAGAATATTCCTAATTATCATGATGAATGATCAGAGTTCTGGTAGATGGCTTCCAGGGGGCATTATGGATAGCTCAACGTACCTTGATGAAGACCGACATCGCTCAGGGCGGCGATTTGCTCGCCGGCTTTATGTACCCCGTATTATCGGGTTAGCGACGGGCTTTTTCTGTGTCTCATCCGTATTGGTTATGCAGCCTGTCTCTGGATGGTGGTGGCTGTTACTGGTTGCTTATGGTTTTGTCTGGCCTCACTTCGCATGGCAAACTGCCGACCGTTCATCTAACCCTGCGCGTGCTGAAATTCGCAACTTAATGATTGATTCGTTGATGGGTGGAGTCTGGATTGCTGTGATGGGAATGAATGCTCTGCCCTCAGCGTTAATCCTGACAATGCTGTGCATGAATAATGTCGGCTGCGGGGGGCTGAAGCTGTTTCTCAGTGGTTTGGGAATCATGGTACTCAGTTTTTTGTTGACGCTGAGTTTGTTCCAAATCCCGCTTAATTTGCAAACCATGCCATCTCAAGTATTGATTTGTTTACCCTTTTTACTGGTTTATCCGACCTACTTTGGCCTGGTAAGTTACCGAACCGCGCTCAAATTGTCAGAACATAAGCGAAGGCTAATGCACATGAGCACCCGTGATGGCATGACTGGCGTATATAACCGCCGTCATTGGGAGCATTTGTTGCACGGTGAATATGATAACTGCCAGCGTTATCAGCGAAATGCCACCTTGCTCATCATTGATATCGACCACTTTAAATCTATTAACGATTCATATGGACACGATGTTGGGGATGAAGCCATTCTTGCAATAACCGAGCATTTGCAGCTGACGCTGCGTATCACTGATGTGATAGGGCGTTTTGGAGGCGATGAATTTGGCGTGATTATGTCCGGTACGCCGCAGGAAAACGCAATCCAGGCAATGGCACGTGTGCGGGAATATCTTGACGAGTTTCGTATACCGCACGCGCCGCATATTTCGCTGCGCATCAGCGTGGGAGTGGCAGAATTTGACAGCAGTATGGTGAACTATCGCGAATGGTTAAAAGCCGCTGATGTGGCGTTGTATAAAGCCAAAAACCTGGGGCGTAGCCGTACCGAAGTTGCTGACATTGCGGCATAAAACCCTCTCCTGTAACCAGAAGAGGGCAGTCGAATTATGATTTACCTAAATGCTCGGACTTCTCCATACATTTCACCATGGCTTCCATCACTGCCGCCCTGAAACCTTTTTCTTCCAGAACCTTCACAGCTTCAATGGTTGTTCCGCCAGGTGAGCACACCATATCTTTCAATTCACCAGGATGTTTGCCGGTCTCCAGCACCATTTTGGCTGAACCCATGACGGCCTGTGCAGCAAACTGATACGCTTGATTACGCGGCATTCCACCCAGCACGGCGGCATCTGCCATGGCTTCGATAAACATAAATACATAAGCCGGTGCTGAACCGCTGACACCCACAACCGGGTGAATCATGGTTTCAGATACCACCTCGGCAAGCCCGAAGCTGCGGAAAATATTAACGGCATCCGCAATATCTTCTGAAGTAACCAGTGCGTTTGGCGTAATTGAGGTCATCCCTGCATTTACCAGCGCTGGCGTGTTAGGCATCGCGCGGATAATTTTGCGGTCGTGTCCCAGCGCTTTAGCCAGTGAATCAAGCGTGACACCCGCGGCAATGGAAATCACCACCGTATCTTTATTCAGGCTGGAATTGACTTCACCCAGCACTTTTAGCATCACATTCGGTTTTACGGCACCGAAAACAATATCGGCGATTTGTGCGACTTCCTGTGCACTTTGCGCTGCGTTGATACCGTATTTATCGTGCAGGGCTTGCACTTTGTCAGGTGACGGGGTGTAGACCCAAATGTTACCTGGAAGTACTTGTCCACTGGCTATCAGGCCACCGAGGATGGCTTGTCCCATGTTGCCGCAACCAATAAAACCAATCTTCTTGTCCAAAGTCTCACTCCATCGTCTGAGTTGTGTGATGAGCATAGCTTAACCCTGGCCAGGCCTAAACAAAACAGCAAGCCGCCCTACATCCGAAAGATAAAGTTTGCGATTCTGGAAAAGCACGGCAAGATCGCCATCATTCCCAACGACAATCTGGAGTCGTCATGCAAATTTGGGTGGATGCTGATGCGTGTCCAAAAGTGATAAAAGATGTACTGTTTCGCGCCGCAGAGCGCTCGCAAATTATGGTAACGCTGGTTGCTAACCAGGGACTGAAAACGCCGCCATCGCGTTTTATCCGGAGTCTACAAGTGGCAACGGGTTTTGATGTGGCCGACAATGAAATTGTGCAGCGGTGTGAAAAAGGTGACTTAGTGATCACCGCCGACATCCCTCTGGCAGCCGACGTTCTGGAAAAAGGCGCAATTGCCTTAAATCCTCGTGGCGAGCTTTACACGCCTGCTACCATTCGCGAGCGCCTGACGATGCGCGATTTTATGGATACATTAAGAGCCAGTGGCGTACAAACCGGTGGGCCTGATAGCCTTAGCCAGCGTGACCGCCAGTTATTTGCCAACGAACTGGAAAAATGGCTACTTGTCGCCAAACGTTCAAAAAGCGCCTGATACCGATGTAATGATATTCCGCGTACTAGCTTGCTGGTATGATGTTTCGCGTAACGAAAAGCGTTACCTATTTTTTGACCTACGACTTGTGTATTGCTGAGGATTAGCCACTGATGACTCAACCCATTTTTTTAGTCGGCGCACGAGGTTGCGGCAAAACAACCGTAGGTGTTGCGTTAGCGCAGGCATTGGGCTGTAACTTTGTTGATACCGACCACTATCTGTTAACCAGTTCTAAAATGAGCGTTGCCGATATTGTTGCGAAAGAGGGCTGGGACGGTTTTCGTCGTCGTGAATCCGGTGCACTGCACAGTGTTACAGCTCCCGATACGGTTATTGCAACAGGCGGCGGTATGATTCTGGCCGAGAGTAATCGTCAGTTCATGCGGGAGCATGGCATGGTTATCTACTTGCGTGCACCCGCACAAATTCTTGCTTCTCGCTTAGAAGCATTTCCGGAAGAAGGGCAACGTCCTACGCTTACGGGCAGGCCGATTACCGATGAAATTGTTGAAGTGCTTGCTGCACGTGAAGCGCTTTACAATCAGGCTGCGCACCATGTTATTGATGCCACTCGTCCTCCGGCAGAAATTGTTGAGTCGGTGCTGGCTGTGTTGCATACGGCTCGGGCCTGCTGATTCCTGGCTATACTCAACGCTCATTCATTACCAAAGGAAGAGCGATGGCGAGCAATCCTCCATATCCTCGGGAAGCGCGTATTGTTACCGTTGAAAAAGGTGCAACAGACACAACTGTGACCTGGTTTCAGCTTCGTGCCGACCATCCCCATCCTGATGCGCTGATTAGCGAGCACCAAACCGAACAAGAAGCGCTGGATGCAAAGCGGCGCTATGAAGATCCGCAAAAGACGTAAGTTCCCGGCAAGGATGCCCTGATAACCCCCTTATTTTTCAACCAACTCAATGAGAGGGTGATAAATCACATCTTTCATTCAACATGTTTGTTAAAAATTCATTATCGTGATGTTGTAATAATGTCGTTGACGTTTCGTTGAATATTCCGGCAGGTGTTCTGCAATTATGCTGCTACGCTTTGTGGTTAATTATTGAGCGACCCTCAGCAGAACATCACTAACAGGAAGGTACCAGCGCAGCAGTGGGGGCTGATATGGGACAAGGGCGGAACGAAACATGAAACAAACATTGGCAATTATCACCATCGGCGTCGTCCCGGTCAGTGAAATACTGCCGCTACTCACAGACCATATTTCTGAAGAGCAAATTAAAACTTTCAGCCTGTTAGGCAGTCTTTCATATGATGAAGTGATGGCTGACTACGCTCCTACTCCGCACGAAGAACATCTTCTGACGCTTTTATCCGGTAATCATTTGGTCTCCTTAGGAAAAAAGAAAGTTCAGAAAGCCTTGCAGGATGCGATTGAAGTACTGGATAACCAGGGTTTCGATGTCATTTTGCTTATGAGCTCTCATCGATTCTCAAATCTCACGGTACGCAACAGTATTTTGCTGGAGCCGGAGCGCATTATCCCGCCGCTGGTGGCCTCGATTGTCGATGGGCACCAGGTAGGTATCATTATTCCGATCCCTGAAATGCTTAAATTCCAGCATAAAAAATGGGAGCTGTTACAACATGAACCTATATATGCACTGGCGAATCCAATACATGGAACGGAACAGGATTTGATTGATGCCGGGAAAAAACTGGTTGAAGACGGTGCCGGAGTGTTGGTTCTTGACTGCCTGGGTTTCCACCAAAAACATCGCGATTTGTTGCAAAAATCGGTGGACGTCCCGGTATTGTTATCGAACGTGTTGATTGCTCACTTAGCGTCAGAACTGCTCGCTTAACTGCGGGCAATAATTTGCGTGACAGGCTCTTCCGTTCCCCTCTATATTGTTTTTTCAACTATTTTTAAAAGGGCCTGGTCATGCTTCAAAGTAATGAGTACTTTTCCGGTAAAGTGAAATCTATTGGGTTTACCAGCAGCAGCACTGGCCGCGCAAGCGTTGGCGTAATGGTCGAGGGTGAATACACTTTTGGCACAGCTCAACCAGAAGAAATGACAGTCATTAGCGGGGCATTACGCGTTCTACTGCCTGGTGAAACTGAGTGGAAGACGTATGCTGCGGGGACTGTGTTCCATGTTCCAGGACACAGTGAGTTCCATTTGCAGGTAGCCGAACCGACTTCCTATCTTTGTCGCTATCTGGCTGATAAATAATAGTTAATTCCCCTCTTCTCGGAATAAAGAAGAGGGGAAAGACTTAGCGCTGGGCTTCGCCACCTAACGCTTCAACGAGATTGTTAATCAACGCGGCTAATTCACCCGTCATCAAAATAAAATCTGCATCAAAACGTGCACCGAAATCTTCACGGTCGATATCGTCATTCTGCTCGCGCAGCGTATCGGCAAATTTCAGTCGTTTGATCGAACCGTCATCAGCAATCAAAAACTGAATACGTTCTTGCCAGTCGAGAGCCAATTTTGTGACCACTTTGTCGGCTTCGATATGTGCTGCAATCTCGTCACACACCAGATCTTGCTGTTTGCAACGAATCACACCGCCACCTTCAAGAATAGCTTTTAATTCAGCTTCATCCATCAGTGCAAAGCCCGGAGGAACGTCACCGGAGCGAACCCACTCGGTCAGCGTCAACTCAATAGGATTTTCTAATGCTAAGGGGACAACCGGCAGCGAACCAAGGCTTTTACGCAGTAATGCCAGGGTGTCTTCGGCTTTTTTAGCGCTCGCGCAATCCACCATGATCAAACCGTTTACCGTGTCGATCCACATCATAGTTTGGTTGAAACGGCTGAAAGCGCGTGGCAACAAAGAGTGCAGCACTTCATCTTTCAGAGAATCTTTTTCGGTCTTTTTCAGCTTACGAGCCTGCTCGGCTTCAAGTTTGCTGATCTTCGCTTCCAGTTCTTGTTTAATCACTGGAGCCGGGAGAATTTTTTCTTCTTTACGGGCGCAAATCACAATTTGCCCGTTGGCTACATGGGTTAATGCATCGCTGTGCGAACCCACTGGCGACACCCAGCCGGTCTTCGCCATATCCTGGCTACCGCATGGGGTGAAAGTAAACGCGGCCAACTGTTTTTCCATGTCATCCGCTGAAAGCGTGATGTCACGGCTTAAACGGTAAACCATTAAATTTTTGAACCACAGCATGATTATTTCCCGGACGGTCAGTTAAACGCAGCGGGCATGATAACGAATCAGCCGCCGTGTTTCATTGCCTTTACGGGGTCTGACTTCTATTCTATTGATAACACTAATTAAATGAGGGTATCGCTTTGCGTATTGGTATCGATTTAGGTGGAACTAAAACAGAAGTGATCGCTTTAGCGAATGATGGCAAACAACTTTTCCGCCATCGCTTGCCGACGCCCAAAAACGATTATCAGCAGACTATCGGTACGATTGTTGAGCTGGTGCGCCTGGCGGAGGCGGCCACTGGCGAGAAAGGAACTGTCGGCATTGGTATCCCCGGTTCCATTTCACCTTTTACCCGCATGGTAAAAAATGCCAACTCAACCTGGCTTAATGGTCAACCGTTCGATAAAGATCTGTGCGATGCGCTACAGCGCGAAGTCCGCTTCGCAAACGATGCTAACTGCCTGGCTGTTTCCGAAGCAATTGACGGCGCCGCTGCGGGTGCCGCTATCGTCTTTGCAGTGATTATTGGCACCGGCTGTGGTTCGGGTATTGCCATTAACGGGCGCAGTTTGATCGGCGGCAACGCCACCGCTGGAGAGTGGGGTCATAACCCATTACCGTGGATGGACGAAGACGAACTGCGTTTTCGTGAAGAAGTGCCTTGTTATTGCGGCAAACAAGGGTGTATCGAAACCTTTATTTCCGGCACCGGTTTTGGTACCGACTACCATCGTCTGAGTGGGAAACCACTGAAAGGCAATGAGATCATGCAGTTAGTAGAAAACCAGGATCCTGTCGCGGAACTGGCGATTGCGCGTTATGAAATGCGTCTCGCAAAATCACTGGCCCATATCGTCAATATTCTTGATCCTGACGTTATCGTGTTGGGTGGCGGCATGAGCAACAACGAACGTTTGTACAAAACGGTGCCGCAACTGGTTAAACCCTGGGTCTTTGGCGGCGAATTTGAAACGCCAATCCGCAAAGCAGTACACGGTGACTCCAGCGGCGTACGGGGTGCGGCGTGGTTATGGCCGCTCGAGAAGTAATTAGCGCTAAACGGGCGAGGGTCTTAGCCCGTAGGTCGGATTAGCGTAGCGACATCCGACCAGGCGGGTTCAAAAGGTGGATGTCGCTTGCGCTAATCCACCCTACAACTGCCGGTAACGGCAATACTGCCATCGTTATTTTTGTAGGTGGATACTCCACCCTACAACTGCCGGTAACGGCAATACTGTCATGGTTATTTTTGTAGGTCGGATTAGCGCAGCGACATCCGACAAAAAAATTACTCGATCGCAAATTCTTTCGCCAATCGACTAACGCCCAATCCATTGATCTTCTTGACCTTAATCTGCACCGGAATGCGCTCTTTCATCGCTTCGACATGGCTTATCACGCCAATGGTTTTACCGCTGGCATTTAAAGTGTCGAGCGCATCCAGCGCGGTGTCTAATGTTTCGGCATCCAGGGTGCCAAAACCTTCATCAAGGAACAGTGAATCGATACGCGTTTTATGACTCACCAGATCAGAAAGTGCCAGCGCCAGTGCCAGGCTAACCAGGAAACTTTCGCCGCCGGAAAGCGTGCGCGTATCACGCACCGCATCGGCCTGCCACGTATCCACCACCTGCAATTCCAGCGCTTCACTGTCTTTGCGTTGCAGCAAATAGCGGCCATGTAAACGGTTGAGCTGGTTATTCGCCAGCCACACCAGATTGTCTAGCGTCAGCCCTTGCGCAAACTTACGGAATTTATCGCCTTCTTTCGAGCCAATCAGCGCGTTGAGATAGCCCCAGTCCTCGACTTGTTGCTGGCATTCAACAATCGCCTGCATCAGCCCTTGCTGGCGCTGACGATTTTCTTCGTCATGGCGTAGCTGTTGCTGAATTTGACCTTGTTGCGTGGTGTTCTCACGCAGTTGCTGGTTGCATTGCGTCAGTTGTTCTTGCAGTAAACTGAGCTCCACATCCACACCCAGCGTTTCCGGTCGAGCCGTCCTGTGTTCTGCCAGTGCTTTTTCAGCTTGCTGAAAGAGAATAATTTGATGCTGATGCTGCTGCTCAAGCTGTTGTTTTTTCAGCTCAAGCTGCTGGCGTTCGTTTTCATCCAGCAACGCGGCCTGGAATGTTTCCACGTCAGCGAACGGGCTGGCGGCCAGTGCGTTCAGGAATAGTTGGTTTGCTTGTAAGACGCGAGCGTCTTCCTGCTGGAGATGCTGTTGTAGCGTCTGCCACTGGCTCTCTAACGCGATGCAATCGCTATGCAAGGTATGCCAGTTTTGTAACGCCGGTATTTGTTCGCTTTCAGATAACGGTGCTGGCTCGCTGCCGTCGTCGACTAACGCATTGAGCACACTTTCCAGCGTGGCTAATTGTTGTTGTAAACGCGGAAGCTGTTCCTGGCGCTGCTGCCATTGCTGCGATTCTTGTTGACGCTCGGCAAGCCAGGTATTTTCCTCGCCAGGAGCAGGATGCTGCAGACCGACATTTTCGAGTGCGGTATTTAGCGCTGCACGCTGGGAAGCTATTTCCGCGGCAAGTTTGCCGTGCTGCACTCGCGCTTGCGCAAGCTGCTCTTCCAGGGCGAAACGCTGAATGAGCTGATGTAATTGCTGTTCGCGCTTTTCTTCGCTTTCCAGCCATTGTTGAAGGTCATCTTCTGGCGTCAGGGCGAGTTGCAGACTGGCGCACAGTTGTTGCCAGCGCGATCGCAGCGCGGTTTCCTCTTCATCCAGTGCAGTGATCGCGCCATTAAGGTTTTCACGTTGTTTGCGCTGAGAATCAAGCTGGCCTTTCATCGCAAAGCCAATTTCTGCAAGGCTTGCCACTTCACGTTTCAGTGCTGTGAGTCGTTGCTGATTTTCACCAGGTTGTATTGCCTGGTACTCAGCCACCGCCGGATGCTGCCGGGAACCGCACAGCGGGCAAGGTTTATCTGGCTGCAACTGAGCGCGTTCGGATTCCAGACTAAAAATACGACTTTCTAGCTCGCAAACTTTCTCCAGGTCACTTTCGTGTTTTCGACGTTCTTTATATTGCTGGCGTTTGAGTGCGAGTTCCGCATCGCCCTGTGTAATCAGTTTTTCAAGCGCGGCGATATCTTGTTGCTGTTGCGTTTTGCGCTTGAGAAGTGATGAGAGCTGCGGCTGTAGCGTGGCGAGTTGCTGGCGTTGAGGGCGAGCGGCAATCGCTGCCTGTAAATGAGCACTCACTTCATCGGAAGGTAGTGACCACTCTACAACCGGCAACAGCTCCAGCTTTTTCTGGCAGGCTTCGATATCCTGCTGCAAGGTCTTAAGCTGAGAGGCATCGCGTTGTTGTTGGCTGAAAGCCATGCGCCAGCCCGCTAATTCAGCCCCCCACAGGCGATAACGGTCATGAGTTTTAAGCCACGCCTGAAGCTGGGTATTTTCTGGTGTCAGTATTGCCACCTGGCTTACTGCGGCAAGACGAGTTTGCTGGCGGCGCATGATTGCCTGACGTAAGCGAGTATTCACTTCCTCAGTCTGGATACGCGTTTTTTGCAGCGTAGCGCTAAGCTCTTGCAGGCGTTGCCAGTCAGGGCGCAGTTTCTCCGCAGGTTGTGCGCGAGTCAGTTTATTTAATTGCGGTGCCGCTTCTTCAATGGCACGCGCTGCCGCATTCCGCGCCAGTTCAGTTTGCGAATGGTTCTGTGTCAGTTGTGAAAGCTGGCTTAACCATTGTTGATGCTGTTGGAATTTGAGTTGATTCGCCAGTAGCACTTTTTCTTCTGTAGTAAGTACCTGCAAACTCTCAGAAAGCTGCTGGCGCTGCTCTTCGCTCAAAAGAGCAACACCTGCGGCCTGCGCTTGCAAGTTCTCAAGTTGGCTGCGCACATTTTTATGGTTTTCGAATACGGCCGCAGAAACGGTGCCGTAAATTTCGGTGCCGGTCAGTTCTTCAAGCAGCGAGGCGCGGTCATTGGCATCCGCATTTAAAAATGCGGCAAACTGCCCCTGAGAAAGCATCATGGAACGAGTAAAACGGTCGTAATCCAGCCCCGTTAATTTGGCGGTGATATCGAGCTTATCTTTGACTTTATCAGCAACTATTTTGCCGCTGGCGACTTCAGCCAACTCCACTCTCGGGGCTTGCAGATTCCCGTTTACCGCATTGCGCGCCCGGTTCTGGCTCCAGAATGCGCGATAGGCAACGCCTTTGACTTCAAACTCCACTTCCGCCAGGCATTCGGCGGTGTCACGCGTCATCAAATCATTCTGCGATTGGGAGACAGTATTGAGGCGTGGGGTTTTGTGATAAAGCGCGAGGCAAATCGCATCCAGCAGAGTGGTTTTGCCGGCACCGGTTGGCCCGGTAATCGCAAACAATCCATTGCTGGCGAAGGGCTCGCGCGTAAAATCAATTTTCCATTCCCCTTTAAGGGAATTCAGGTTTTTTAACCGCAGGCTGAGGATTTTCATGCTTGTTCCTCCGCGTCATGTAAGCTCGCCACCGTTTGGGCAAACAGGGTGCGCAAGCGCTGCGCGCGTTCTTCCGTGGTTTCTTCCTGGACCAGGCGACGTTCGAAAACTTCTTCAACCGTCAGTTCACTCAGTGTTTCTTTATGCTGCTGGGCGATAACACGTTCACGTTGCTCGCGACTACGGCGCAACAGCACAACTTCAACAGGCAGTGTTTCAGTTATTTGCTGAATATGGCGTTGCGTATCATGCAGATATTCATCAGTGGCAATTTCAATATCCAGCCAGACTTTGGGCTCGGCAGGTGCATCGCGCCATTGGGTAAGTTGTTGTTCAATTTCGCTCAGTGAGCCTTTGATCACCGCCAGAGGTTGGCTGATTGGCACGGTCAGTGCGGTGACGTCATGAAGTTTGCCTTCGCAAAACTCAGCCAGATAAACGCTTTTGGTTTTGCCCGTTTCATCAAAACTCAAAGGAATAGGGGAACCGGAGTAACGGATATGTTCCGTTCCGCCAATTAACTGTGCACGGTGAATATGGCCAAGAGCAATGTAATCGGCGGGCGGGAAATGTTGCGCCGGGAAGGCATCAAGCGTGCCAATATAGATATCGCGTACCGCATCAGTTTTGGTCACGCCGACAGTCGTTAAATGTCCGGTAGCAATTATCGGTAGCTTCGCATCAGCACGTAATTCGCAGGCTGCGCTATAACACTGCTGATAATGTTCGCTGATAGCTTCCATTAATGAACGCTGCTTTTCATGGCCCGACAAGCCCGCCTGGCTACTTTGAATATCACGCGGTCGCAGAAAAGGAATCGGACACAGAATCGCACCAGGCTCCCCGTTTTTTGTGTTGAGTACGATAGCTTGTTGGCTCGCGTCGTGACGCGCACTGGCAATAACATAGGTGTTCAGGCACGCCATCAGTTCGCGGGATTCATTCAGGGTCGCGACGGAGTCATGATTTCCCGCCAGCACCACGAGAGAACAGCCCGTCGCCTGGAGTTGCACCACAAAGCGGTTATACAGTTCGCGCGCGTAGCTTGGCGGGGAACCTGTATCAAAAATATCTCCCGCGACAATGATGGCATCCACATCATGCTCGACTGCGGCGTTGAGCAACCACTCAAGAAAAGCCTGGTGCTCCGGCCCTCGGCTTTTGGTATAAAAATTTTGACCAAGATGCCAGTCTGATGTGTGAATAATGCGCATTACTTGCCCCGGGATTCAAAAACGTAACTGCGATTATATACTTGTCGTACTTCAAGTTGCAGCGGGGGAATCTAACACTGTCATAATTCAACGTGATGAGTCATCTGGCGGTCATGTTTTTCATAAATCTGTCATAAATCTGACGCATAATGGCGCCGCATTGAAACAACAATAATTATTCCTTGAGCAGGGCGAATCATGGCGAAGCGTATTTTAGTCGTAGAAGATGAAGCTCCAATCCGTGAAATGGTGAGCTTTGTGCTTGAGCAAAACGGTTTTCAGCCTGTAGAGGCGGAAGATTATGACAGCGCAGTGAATCTGCTTATCGAACCTTTCCCTGACCTGATATTGCTGGACTGGATGTTACCTGGCGGTTCGGGTATTCAGTTTATTAAGCATTTGAAACGTGAAGCACTGACGCGTGAAATACCGGTGATGATGTTGACGGCTCGTGGTGAAGAAGAAGACCGCGTGCGAGGCCTTGAAGTTGGGGCTGATGACTACATTACCAAACCGTTTTCCCCTAAGGAGCTGGTAGCACGCATTAAAGCTGTGATGCGCCGAATCTCTCCGATGGCGGTGGAAGAGGTGATTGAGATGCATGGATTGAGTCTCGACCCATCATCACATCGCGTGATGGCGGGCGAAAACCCACTGGATATGGGGCCAACAGAATTTAAGTTATTACACTTCTTTATGACGCACCCCGAGCGCGTGTATAGCCGGGAACAGTTGCTAAACCATGTATGGGGCACCAATGTTTATGTCGAAGACCGAACAGTGGATGTCCATATTCGACGGTTACGTAAAGCGCTCGAACACAGTGAACATGACAGAATGGTACAGACAGTACGCGGTACGGGTTATCGGTTCTCAACCCGCTTTTAATTCCTTATCAGGAGAATGACGCGTGCTGGAACGGTTGTCATGGAAAAGGCTGGTGCTGGAGCTTGTGCTCTGTTGCATTCCAGCCGCTATTTTAGGCCTTATTTTTGGCCATTTACCCTGGTTTTTATTACTGGCAGTCACTGGACTGCTGGTTTGGCATTTCTGGAATTTACTGCGTTTGTCGTGGTGGCTGTGGGTTGATCGCAGTATGACGCCTCCACCAGGTCGAGGGAGTTGGGACCCGCTGTTGTATGGTCTTCACCAGATGCAGTTACGTAATAAAAAGCGCCGTAAAGAGCTGGGCAATCTGATAAAACGCTTTCGCAGCGGTGCGGAATCGTTGCCCGATGCCGTTGTTTTGACGACCGAAGAAGGGACGATCTTTTGGTGTAACGGCCTGGCTCAGCAGTTGTTGGGGCTACGCTGGCCGGACGATAACGGACAGAACATCCTCAACTTATTACGTTATCCAGAATTTACCCGCTATTTGTCGCAAAAAGATTTTGCCCGCCCTTTGACGTTAGTACTCAATAACGGTCGTCATCTGGAGTTTCGCGTTATGCCTTACAGCGACGAGCAGTGGCTGCTGGTGGCGCGCGATGTCACTCAGATGCACCAACTGGAAGGGGCGCGTCGTAATTTCTTTGCCAATGTCAGCCATGAACTGCGCACCCCATTGACGGTATTGCAGGGTTACCTTGAGATGATGCAAGACCAGACGCTTGAAGGGCCACTTCGTGAGAAAGCGCTCGGCACCATGCGTGAGCAAACGTCGCGCATGGAAGGGCTGGTTAAGCAGCTTCTGACGCTATCAAAAATTGAAGCGGCTCCTGCGATGGTGCTCAATGAAAAGATTGATGTGCCGCTGATGCTGCGCGTGGTGGAGCGTGAAGCGCAGACCCTCAGCCAACAACGGCAAACGCTTCAGTTTGATATTGATCCCACGCTGAAAGTGTTTGGCAATGAAGAACAACTGCGTAGTGCTATCTCAAACCTCGTTTATAACGCGGTAAATCACACGCCAGAAGGCACGCATATTACGGTGAGCTGGAAGCGAGTGGCAGGCGGCGTGAGCTTTAGCGTTGCGGATAACGGTCCTGGCATTTCAGCAGAACATATTCCACGTTTGACCGAGCGTTTTTACCGGGTAGATAAAGCGCGTTCACGTCAAACGGGTGGCAGTGGGCTGGGGCTTGCGATAGTGAAGCATGCTTTGAGCCATCACGATGCGCGTCTGAATATTGAAAGTCAGATGGGCAAGGGCTCGACGTTTTCTTTTGTGATGCCAGAGCGCTTAATCGTCAATGATAAAGGGGTTCAGGCGGAGTAGTTTAAGCACATACGTAAAAATAACTTTCCACAGGCCAGGATTCTGGCCTGTGTTTTTTTTGTTCAATTGTTAATAAAAAATCCTCGATTGGTTGTAATTTAACCGCACAAAAGACCATAATGTTTTCTCAGCAATAAACTAATCAACCAACTTTAGCGCTAATTGAAGGATATCAATCTGGTTTTTAGATCCCTTCTTGCCTTCAAACGCTATAAGCGTTTTAATTGCCGCCCTGTGATTGGTAGACCGACTGGATATGAGTGGTAATTCAAACAACTATTCTTCTCCACCGATCCCGGAAAGGATTTTCCGCTGTCGATACTACCGATTACCGCTTTTATGCTGCGTCATGGGCATGAAAATTTGAATACTTTCAACACCACACATCCACAGGCTGCAAAAATTTTATGACCCATCATTTAAAATCTCGAGACATCCTCGCACTGGGGTTTATGACCTTTGCGTTGTTTGTCGGAGCAGGCAATATCATTTTCCCACCAATGGTGGGGTTACAAGCGGGTGAACACGTCTGGATTGCGTCACTCGGTTTCCTGGTGACGGCTGTTGGCCTGCCGGTTCTGACTATCGTCGCCATTGCTCGCGTCGGCGGTGGCATTGATAGCCTGAGCTCGCCAATCGGCCGCCGTGCGGGTGTGCTGCTGGCAACCATTTGTTATCTGTCCGTTGGCCCGCTGTTTGCCACGCCGCGTACCACGACCGTTTCTTTCGAAGTGGGGATTGCGCCGCTGGTGGGAAGCAGTGAACTGGCGCTGTTTATCTACAGTCTGGTTTATTTCGCTATCGTTATCGCCATTTCTCTTTATCCGGGCAAATTGTTGGATACCGTCGGGCATGTGCTGGCACCAGTGAAAATTGTCGCGTTACTGATTCTGGCGGCAGGCGCAATGCTGTGGCCTGCGGGTGGTATCAGTACAGCTACTGAGGCGTACCAAAGTGCGGCGTTTTCCAACGGCTTTGTGAATGGATATCTGACCATGGATACCCTTGCTTCGCTGGTGTTTGGGATAGTGATTGTTAACGCGGCACGTTCACGTGGCGTAACCGATTCTCGTCTGCTGACCCGTTATACCATCTGGGCTGGCCTGATTGCGGGTATTGGCTTAACGCTGATTTACCTGGCTCTGTTCCGCCTGGGTTCAGACAGCGCAACGCTGGTTGCCGATCAGAATGCTAACGGCGCTGCAATCTTGCATGCTTATGTGGCACACACCTTCGGTAGTGCGGGGAGCTTCTTCCTGGCTGCCCTGATTTTCCTGGCCTGTATGGTTACGGCGATTGGCCTGACTTGTGCCTGTGCTGAGTTCTTCAGCCAGTATCTGCCGTTGTCTTACCGCTCACTGGTGTTTATCCTTGGCCTGTTCTCGATGGTGGTATCTAACCTCGGATTGAGCCACCTGATTCAGGTTTCTATTCCGGTGCTGACGGCCATTTATCCGCCATGTATTGCGCTGGTTGTGCTGAGTTTCACCCGTCCGTGGTGGCATAACTCAACGCGCGTTATCGCGCCAGCAATGCTTATCAGTACATTGTTCGGCATTATCGATGGCATTAAAGCCTCGGCAATCAGTGATATTTTACCTGCGTGGGCCGCGCGTTTACCGCTGGCCGACCAGGGCCTGGCATGGGTGATTCCGACCCTTATCATGGTGGTTATCGCCATTATCTGGGACCGCGCCGCAGGGCGACAGGTGGCTCACGCCGCCCACTAAAAATTAAAATTTTGTTTAACCACGGGGCTTTGCTCCGTGGTTTTTTTATTGTTAAGCAGGGTGTGGAATTAATGGAAAACGCTAATAAGCTCAAGCGCGGCTTGAGTACCCGGCACATACGCTTTATGGCGTTGGGCTCGGCAATTGGCACCGGGCTGTTTTATGGCTCGGCAGACGCTATCAAAATGGCTGGTCCAAGTGTATTGCTGGCTTACATCATCGGCGGAGTTGCCGCATATATCATTATGCGTGCGCTCGGCGAGATGTCGGTTCATAACCCTTCCGCCAGTTCATTTTCGCGTTATGCGCAAGATAACCTTGGCCCTTTGGCGGGTTACATCACCGGTTGGACCTACTGTTTTGAGATCTTGATTGTAGCGATTGCTGATGTCACCGCATTCGGTATCTACATGGGCGTCTGGTTCCCGGCAGTGCCACATTGGGTGTGGGTTTTGAGTGTGGTGCTGATTATTTGCGCCATCAATCTGATGAGCGTGAAAGTGTTTGGTGAACTGGAGTTCTGGTTCTCATTCTTCAAAGTCGCCACCATTATCATCATGATTGCAGCCGGTATTGGCATCATCGTTTGGGGGATTGGCAACGGCGGCCATGCAACGGGCATTCACAATTTGTGGTCCAACGGTGGCTTCTTCAGCAACGGCTGGATTGGCATGATTATGTCGTTGCAGATGGTGATGTTTGCCTACGGCGGTATTGAAATCATTGGTATCACTGCCGGTGAAGCGAAAGACCCGCAGAAATCGATTCCACGCGCTATCAACTCTGTTCCGTTGCGTATTCTGGTGTTCTACGTGGGCACGCTGTTTGTGATTATGTCGATTTATCCGTGGAACCAGGTGGGTACTGAAGGCAGCCCGTTTGTGCTGACCTTCCAACATATGGGGATTACGGTTGCGGCAGGTATTCTTAACTTTGTGGTGATAACCGCATCACTGTCTGCAATTAACAGCGATGTGTTTGGCGTTGGCCGCATGTTGCACGGTATGGCAGAGCAGGGCAGCGCCCCGAAAGTATTCGCCAAAACTTCTCGTAATGGTATTCCTTGGGTCACGGTGTTGGTGATGTGCTGCGCACTGTTACTGGCGGTGGTTCTGAATTACCTGATTCCAGAAAACGTGTTCCTGGTGATTGCTTCGCTGGCGACGTTTGCCACTGTATGGGTATGGATAATGATCCTGCTGTCGCAGATTGCTTTCCGTCGCAAACTTTCTCCTGAAGATACCAAAGCGCTGAAATTCCCTGTGCCGGGTGGTGTCGCGACCACGATGGTCGGGTTGGTCTTCCTGGTGTTTATCATCGCGTTAATCGGTTGGCATCCTGACACCCGCATCTCGTTGTATGTGGGTTGCGTGTGGATTGTCTTACTGTTGATTGGCTGGATGTTTAAACGCCGCCAAATCCTGGCTGCAAGCGAAAGCAATAGCGGAATTTAAACGCTGTTGGGAGGTGGACTAGCGTGCTTCGCGACATCCACCTTGTTGCTTACATTTCCGGGCATTCCACTTTGCCTATCGCATTCCAGTAGTTCTTCTCGTTATTACGCTCCAGAGCAATTCTCGCTTCACGGATATATCCTTTGTTCTCCTCACTGGAGAGGATTTTATTTGCCAGTTCCTCATCGGAAATCTTTTTCTGCGTATGGCAGACCTTTTTTAGATCACTCACAATTTGCTGCTTATACTTGCCAAATTGCAGAGATTCGTAAGCTGAACCTGCCAGCGCATTGGTAGAGCAAAGCGCCAGAAAAAGCAGGGTAAGCGTGCGGGCAGTCTTCATGGCGAATTCCTTTCATTAGCATGTGAATGGGAGA
>DASXXQ010000120.1:0-7629 GCA_036502985.1 Buttiauxella sp. | reverse complement strand
TTTTTTATTGTCTTTTTTTTGAACTACTTGAGCGCATTTTAATTACATCTCCGTAGTGATTATAAGTATATGCTTTTAAGCTAAATCATGTGAGAATTAACATCTCATTTTCATAAAAAAAACATTGTTGCGCAAATTAACACTAATGTAACGCAACAAAAAAGCGTTGAGGAATCAATCTTGAGTACCAGGCCGGGCATTATCATCGCCGCCGCAGGGTTAGCTGAACGCTTCCGAAAAGCAGGCGGGCAAGGCAACAAACTGAATGCTCAACTCAATGACAGCACTGTGTTTGCGCAAACGTTGCGCCATGTGCAGGAATCGGGAATGGCCGTTCATGTTGTCACCCATCCGGAGAATATTCAGGTTCAACAATTGTGCCTCGAGAAGCAGATTCCATTTACGCTCATTGATAGCGCAGGTCTGGGTGAGTCTATCGCTGCAGGTGTTTGCGCAACCCGGCATTGGCACGGTTGGCTGATTCATCTGGCTGATATGCCTTTTGTTCCGCCCGCAGTGTTTGTGCAGGTTGCTGATGCCCTGGAATGCCATGCGCTGGCGCGGCCTTGTGCCAACCAACAGCCGGGCCATCCGGTAGGGTTCGCTCATGGCTACTATGAAAAACTTTGTCGACTCTCCGGAGATAACGGTGCGCGTGAATTACTGCGCGGGGAAGCGGTGTATATGATTGACGTTAGTGATGCCGATTCGCAGCGTGACATCGACCTCCCGTCGCAGTTGGCTCAAAGGAGTGAAAATCATCATGCAGCATCTTGATATCAGCGTTGTTCGCCAGGCGCGTGAGTGGCTTGCTCAACAACCTGTCTGGTTATGTACGGTGCTAAATACCTTTGGATCTTCACCCCGCTCACCCGGTGCCTTGATGGCCGCCACCGCAGACCGACGCTTTTGCGGTTCGCTTTCAGGCGGCTGCGTAGAAGAGGATTTTTTGCAGCGAATCGCGCAGGGTGAATATCAGCAAGCCAGCCAGATTGTGCGTTATGGCGAAGGTGGCCTCGAGCCTGGTATCGCACTACCTTGCGGGGGTGTTCTGGATATTCTGGTTGAGTACCTGCCAGCCACAGCCGGTAATGTGCTGTATCTCGAAAAAATGGCCGATGCATTGAATGGCCATTTTGCGTTGCAAAAATGCCTCACGCTTCCTGAACCGTGCCGCCATCTTGAAGTCACCGAGTTCGCCGACACCACCCAAGTCGAACGTAACGGGCAACAGGTTACGGTGCATGTTGCCGCAGCACCTCGCTTACTGATTGCGGGGCTGTCGAGCGTCGCCTTGTACTGTGCCGACTTTGCGAGCTCATTGGGTTTTGAAGTGCTGGTGTGTGAAAATCGCCCGGACGCGTTAGACAATTTCGCCGCGTCACTTAAACCTGACATTACGCTGCTTAAGCAATTTCCAGCGAACTATCTTGAGCAATACGCGTGTCACGCCAACACGGCAATTGTCGCATTGACGCACGATCCGCGAATGGATGACCTGACGATGATGGAGGCAGTGAATACGTCTGCGTTTTATATTGGGGCAATGGGGTCGCAGAAAAACAGTGCGCGAAGGCTTGAACGTTTGCAGAAAATAGCAGAATTAAACCCGGCTCAGCTTCAACGTATTCACGCGCCTATTGGCCTGCCACTAGGCAGCAAAACACCCGCAGAGATTGCCCTGGCGGTGATGGCAGATATCGTGAAGATGAAAAACGAAGCGCGGGGTTAGTTTGGCAGTGTCATCGCTTTATGTCGGATGTCGCTGTTGCTAATCAGACCTACGGTAAGGTGGATGGCGTAAGCAACATCCACCGCTATAAATCTTATTTCTTCGCGACGTGTACTCGCGCGGTTAATCCACGCAGGAAGTAACGCAGGAACTGGTCGCCACACTCGCGGAAGTTTTTATTCTCTGGTGCACGCATCATCGCGGTGATTTCTGGCATTGAGATGCGGAATTCCTGAGTTGTCAAAATTTCCAGCACATCATCAGTTTTCAAATCAAACGCAATACGCAGTTTTTTCAGGATGATGTTATTAGTCATCTTGCGTTCAATTTTTGGTGCTGGTTTGCTTTCGTCTTTGCCACGCTTGAAGTAAATCAGGCCGTTAAGGAAGTTTGCCATCAAGATATCAGGGCAAAGTTTGAAGTTCTCTTCGTCTTCTTTTTTAGTCCAGCTAACAATTTGCTCTGGGGTAACTTCTGTGTCGGTCAGGGCGAAAATTTTCACCATATCGTCGTTACCCAAATTCAGCATGTAGCGCACGCTGCGTAATACATCGTTATTCATCATAGTGGTGATTCTCTCGTTCCAAATCTTGAAAGCGGGCAGTATATAGGGATGTGGCAGTAATGACATAAATACTACACAGCTTTAAGCCCCAATGCCTCTTTCAGACTCTTTAGATAGCGACGGCTGACCGGAACAGATTGCCCGTCACGCAACATCAATTCAGCTTGCCCGCCCTCTTCAAAGCGAATCTCTTTAAGATGGAGCATATTCACCAGATATTGCCGATGGCAGCGCACTAACGGAGTGCGGCTTTCCAGCGTGCGTAACGTTAACTCTGTAAAACCTTCAGCGCCCTGGGCGTTGGTGACATACACGCCGCTCATCCGGCTGCTGGCAAACATTACATCGTTCATTTGCAGCAGGTAGATCCGACTTTGTCCGGTGCAGGGAATAAATTTGAGATCTTCCTGGTTCGGCGTCAACAGCGTCATATCCTGGTCGACACGTTCATGGCGCAAGCGATGCAAGGTTTTCTCCAGCCTTTTACTGTCGATTGGCTTGAGCAAATAGTCGAAAGCATGTTCTTCAAAGGCCTGCACCGCGTATTCGTCAAAGGCGGTGAGAAACACAATATAGGGCCGTTGTTCGGGATCGAGCATGCTCGCCATTTCCAGCCCGCTGATGCGCGGCATCTGAATATCCAAAAAAACCACGTCCGGGTGCAAACGATGCACGGCACCAATTGCCTCCACCGCATTACCACACTCCCCCACGATTGAAAGATCAGGCTCGCTTTGTAGCATTATTCGCAGATTCTCTCGCGCCAGCGGCTCGTCATCGACAATCAGCACTTTTAACATGGGGTTTCCTCCAGAGGTAAACGTAGGGTAATGCGGGTATATCGATCGCGTTCAAAATCCACTTTAATGCCGCAGTCGTCACCATAACGGGCGCGCAGGCGTCTATCGACCAGGCTCATGCCCAGCCCAGTGGCACGGGTGTTTTCCTGGTACAAGCCCGCGTTATCTTCGATGGAAAGATGCAGATGCTCACCTTGCTGACAGGCACTAACCGTAATTTCACCCACGCCGAGCAACTGAGAGGTCCCGTGTTTGATGGCGTTTTCGACGATAGGCTGCACGGTGAAAGCAGGTAATCGTACTTGTCTCAGCGCCTGCGGAACGTTCAACTGGACGCGTAAACGTGTCTGAAAACGCGCCTGTTCTATTTGCAGATAAGCATTCACATGCTCGATTTCGTCGGCAAGCGTCACGATTTCACTGGGGCGCTTTAAGTTTTTACGGAAAAACGTTGAGAGATATTGCACCAACTGGCACGCCTGTTCGTTATCGCGGCGGATAACCGCCACCAGCGTGTTCAAGGCATTAAACAGAAAATGCGGGTTCACCTGGGCATGCAGCAGTTTGATTTCCGACTGGGTAAGCATCTGCTTTTGCCGCTCGTACTGGCCCGCCAGAATCTGTGCGGATAACAACTGTGCGATCCCTTCGCCTAACGTGCGGTTAATCGAGCTGAAAAGGCGGTTTTTGGCTTCATACAATTTGATGGTGCCGATGACGCGGCTATTTTCACCGTACAGCGGGATAACCAGCGTAGAGCCCAGCTTGCAATTTGGGTGCAACGAACAGCGATAGGGCACCTCGTTACCATCGGCATAAACCACTTCTCCGCGTTCAATCGCCTGCCAGGTGTAACCCGAAGAAATGGGCCGTCCCGCCAAATGGTGGTCGGCACCAATGCCGGTAAACGCCAGCAGTTTTTCATTATCCGTAATCGCGACCGCACCGATATCCAGCTCCTGATGCAGCACCTGCGCTACTTTCATGCTGTTTTCCTGATTAAAGCCCTGACGCAAAATCCCTTCGGTGGAGGCGGCAACTTTCAGCGCCGTGGCAGAGAATGCAGAGGTGTATTTCTCAAGCATCGCGCGTTTGTCGAGCAGAATGCGCATAAACAACGCCGCACCCACGGTGTTGGTGACCACCATCGGCGCGGCAATACTTTTTACCAGATGCAGTGCGTCGGCAAACGGACGGGCAATCAGTAAAATGATGCCCATCTGGAAGATCTCAGCAACCAGCGTGATACCACCTGCGGTCAATGGATTAAACAGTAAATCGCTGCGCCCACGGCGAATCAGTAATCGGTGTAACAACCCGCCCATCAGCCCTTCAACAATGGTTGAAAACATGCAGCTCAGCGCGGTCATGCCGCCCATTGAATAACGGTGCAAACCACCGGTTAACCCAACCAGCCCGCCAACCAGAGGCCCGCCAAGCAGCCCGCCCATTACCGCACCAATTGCCCGCGTGTTGGCAATAGAGTCGTCAATGTGCAGGCCAAAATAGGTGCCCATAATGCAGAAAATGGAAAAAGTGACGTAGCAAAGTAATTTGTGCGGTAAACGTACCGTGACCTGCATCAGCGGAATAAACAGCCGCGTTTTACTCATCAACCAGGCAATAACCAGGTAGACACACATCTGCTGAAGTAGCAGCAACACCAGGTTAAATTCGTACATTTTTGGCGCTCGCCGTGGTCAGGTGTAAAAGCGGCGGAGCATACAATGATGCGCAATAACTTTCTTTGAAGGGATTCAATAATTTTTGATTTAATACCCATAATTACAGGGTTTATTCAAATAAGGAGGGTGAAACTATCTGATGCATTTACGCTATGAATGAAGGGCGGGTAAGCATTCGCGCACCCGCCATGATTATCAAACTGCTCTGAACGCGATATCTGCCGGGATAACTTCACCTTCCCAGTAAAGCTGTGCTGCAACGCTTCCCGCCAGTTGGCGATAAATCGCAGTAAATTCGCTTTCCGGACGGTTGATTACCGTCGGTTTACCCGCGTCGAGGTCTTCACGCAACGTGATATGCAGGGGCATCTGGCCCAACAATTTTGTATGGTACTGATCCGCCAGTTTCTGCGCGCCACCGGTGCCAAAAATCGGTTCGTGATGACCGCAGTTGCTGCAAATATGCATACTCATGTTTTCGACGATACCCAAGACTGGCACATCGACTTTCTCAAACATCACAATGCCTTTGCGTGCATCAATCAGCGCAATATCTTGTGGCGTGGTCACCACCACAGCACCGGTAACCGGAATGTTTTGCGCCAGCGTCAGCTGAATGTCGCCCGTACCCGGTGGCATATCCAGCACCAGGTAATCCAGATCCGGCCACATGGTTTCTTGCAGCATTTGCATCAGCGCTTTGCTGGCCATTGGGCCGCGCCACACCATAGCGTTTTCATCCGTCACCAGATAACCAATAGAATTGGTTGCCAGGCCATGCGCCATAATTGGCGTCATGTGTGTGCCGTCCGGTGAGGTCGGGCGCTCATGTTCTGCACCTAACATGGTTGGGATAGATGGACCGTAGATGTCAGCATCCAGGATACCGACCTTCGCCCCTTCGGCGATAAGCGCCAGCGCCAGGTTCACCGCGGTGCTCGACTTGCCGACGCCGCCTTTACCGGAGCTCACCGCAATAATGTTCTTCACGCCGCTAATGCCGGGGTGATTTTTCACACGTTTTAAGGTGGCAATATTGTGGCTGAGTTTCCAGTCAACCGCGCTCGCCCCAGTGATGCGCAGTAAATCCGAGCTGCATTGCTCTTGCAGCGCTTCAAAACCGCTGCGCCAGACGAATGGCATCAACAATTCAACATGCAGCGTGTCATCTAACATCGCGACATGATGCAGTGCTTTCAGTGCAGTCAGATTGTGCTTGAGGGTTGGGTGCTGAAAATTGGCCAGTGTCCCGGCGACCATAGCGCGTAGCTGCTCGGGGGATTTGCTTGCCTGGGATTGAGAGTTCATCCCGACTCCTTATTTTTTTGTAGGACATTGCAGTTTGTTAAGCATACCAGAAGCCATGATGTGCAATAAAATTTCCTTGTGCACCTTGTGTGGTTTACCCCGAGGCGGCACTCAGTTAACATCTAAAGCCCTTTTATCTTTAGAAGATGCAATTCCTACTATGGCTCAAACCGCGAAGAAATTATTGGTAACGTGCGCACTGCCGTACGCAAACGGCTCAATCCACCTTGGTCATATGCTGGAGCACATTCAGGCTGACGTCTGGGTCCGTTACCAACGAATGCGCGGCAATATGGTCAACTTCATCTGCGCAGACGATGCACATGGCACGCCTATCATGCTGAAAGCTCAGCAATTAGGTATTACGCCAGAACAGATGATTGCCGAAATGAGTCAAGAGCATCAGACTGATTTTGCTGGCTTTAACATCAGCTACGATAACTATCATTCCACGCACAGCGACGAAAACCGCGAGCTGTCGGAGCTGATTTATGGCCGTCTGAAAGAGAACGGTTTTATTAAAAACCGCACTATCTCTCAGCTTTACGATCCGGAAAAAGGCATGTTCCTGCCAGACCGTTTTGTTAAAGGCACCTGCCCGAAATGTAAATCACCAGACCAATATGGCGATAACTGCGAAGTATGTGGCGCAACTTACAGCCCAACCGAGCTGATTAACCCGCAGTCTGTGATTTCTGGCGCAACACCTGTGATGCGCGATTCCGAACACTTCTTCTTTGATTTGCCATCGTTTAGCGAAATGCTGCAAGCCTGGACCCGTTCTGGCGCACTGCAAGAACAAGTGGCAAATAAAATGCAGGAATGGTTCGAGTCCGGTCTGCAACAGTGGGATATTTCCCGCGATGCGCCGTACTTCGGCTTCGAAATTCCTGATGCACCGGGAAAATATTTCTACGTCTGGCTGGATGCGCCAATCGGTTACATGGGTTCCTTCAAGAACCTGTGCGACAAACGCGGCGACACAGAAAGCTTTGACGAATACTGGAAGCAAGATTCGACTGCCGAGCTGTATCACTTCATCGGCAAAGATATCGTTTACTTCCACAGCCTGTTCTGGCCGGCCATGTTGGAAGGCAGCGGTTTCCGTAAACCAACCAACCTGTTTGTTCACGGCTATGTGACAGTAAACGGCGCGAAGATGTCCAAGTCTCGCGGGACGTTTATTAAAGCCAGCACCTGGTTGAAGCATTTTGATGCTGACAGCCTGCGTTATTACTACGCCGCGAAACTGTCATCACGTATCGACGATATCGACCTTAACCTGGAAGACTTCGTGCAGCGCGTAAACAGCGATATCGTCAACAAAGTTGTAAACCTGGCTTCTCGTAACGCGGGCTTTATTGCTAAGCGTTTTGACGGCCAGCTTTCTGCTGAAATTGCGGACCCCGCGCTGTACAAAACCTTCACTGATGCGGCGCAATCTATTGGCGAAGCCTGGGAAAGCCGCGAGTTCGGTCGCGCCGTGCGTGAGATTATGGCGTTGGCCGATGTGGCAAACCGCTATGTCGACGAACAGGC
>DASXXQ010000119.1:0-28867 GCA_036502985.1 Buttiauxella sp. | reverse complement strand
CGTTTGCCGGGTTGTATGGACACGTTTGAGCAATCCATTCGCGCCATTTTAGGGCAACTGGTGAGTGTCGCGATGGCGGCAAAACTGACCAGTAAACTGGCTCAGACTTTTGGTGAAAGGCTTGAAGAAAACCCGCAGTGGTTTGTTTTCCCAACGCCTGAACGGCTGGCATTGTTAAGCCCTGAAGAACTGAAGCTACTGGGTATGCCGTTAAAGCGTGGGGAAGCGATTATTTATTTGGCGCGGCTGATGGTGAAGGGTGAGTTTCCACTCGATAGCCCGGCAGATGTCGAACAAGGCGTGAAGATACTGACGACTTATCCAGGAATTGGTCGCTGGACAGCAAACTACATAGCCTTACGCGGCTGGCAGGCAAGCGATGTCTTCCTGCCTGATGACTATCTGATTAAACAACGCTTTCCGGGTATGACACCCGCGCAAATTCGCCGTTACGCCGAGCGCTGGAAACCATGGCGCGCCTATGCACTACTGCATATATGGTATAGCGATGGTCTGTTGATTAAGAATTAGGCGAAAATAGAGCGAGTATGGCTAAAAAGTCCTGATTGAACTTGTAACTCACTTCGGTAAGTACCAAAATATTCGGCTACTATTCCAATTAATAGTCGTACATAAGTTGTGTTGGTTTTATTCATTGATGGTATTTGAAGTCCTCAAACAAAGAAGGGTAAGTAGTGAAAATTCTGGTGACAGGGGCAACTGGGTTTGTCGGAAGTCAGTTACTTAAAGAGCTTAAAGCTAAGCAATATGATGTGGTCGGCACTTCCCGACGTTCAGTACAGGCGGACTCGGACCTTGTTAACATTGGTGACATCGGTGAAAAGACAGATTGGTCTATAGCATTAGCGGGGTGTGATGTAGTTGTTCACACCGCTGGTCGAGCTCATATGATGAACGACCAGGCCGATGATAAGTTGGCTGAGTTTCGTCGAATTAACCGGGATGCGACGCTGAAACTGGCCCGTGATGCGCAAGCTGCAGGAATTAAACATTTTATCTTTATCAGCTCGATAGGGGTTAATGGCAATACCACGACGAATGAAGCTTTTACAGAAACGTCGACCCCAAAACCCACCTCAGATTATGCTGTTTCCAAATTAGAGGCTGAATTAGCCTTAGATCATGATTTCCGCAATACTTCTATGGCTATTACGGTAATTCGCCCTGCATTAATTTGTGGTGAAAACGCGCCTGGCAATATCCGTCGCTTGCTTAAACTTGTTGAAAGTGGGCTTCCTTTACCTTTCAAAGGAATTAAAAATAAAAGAGGAATGGTTTCACTCAATAATGTTGTAAGTTTTATCATTGCTTGCATAGCTAACCCGCTTTCAAAAAATGAACTGTTCTTGCTTGCAGATATAGAAAAACCAACAACGGAAGAAATTATTCGTTCATTTGCCGAAGGGATGAATAAATCGGCTCGAATTATTTGGTTCCCATCACCTATTTTGAAAGCTGGACTAAAAATAATCGGAAAAGAAAATATTTATGAGCAGCTTTTTGGGTCGCTAGATATTGATGCCAGTAAAGCATCCAGTCTACTTAATTGGGTGCCACCAGTAAATATATATGAAACTATGAAACAAACCGCAGCGTATTATAAGGGTGCAAAATAATGCAGGTAATGAGTGTTGCCGTAATCATTTTTATTTTCTCATTTGTGCTTACCTGGTGCATTCGGATTTACGCGCTTAAAAACAATGTCATAGATGTTCCAAACCAGAGAAGTTCACATTCAGTTCCGACCCCGCGTGGTGGTGGGGGGGCAATCGTTGTCGCCTTTTTGATTGGCATGATCGTGCTAAACATTTTAGGTGTTGTAACATTTGCGCAAATGCTGTCTTTATTTATTGCCGGGTTTGTCATTGCAGTGGTGGGTTTTCTTGACGACCATGGGCATATTGCAGCTCGCTGGCGTTTATTAATGCACTTCCTTGCTGCTGCTGCGGGACTATTTTTCCTGGGTCAGTTCCCAGCAATTGACATTTTTGGTTATCAATTTTCTGCTGGTTTTGCGGGAATGATATTCGGATTGGTTTACCTTGCATGGATGTTAAATCTCTATAATTTTATGGATGGCATTAATGGCCTGGCAAGTATGGAGGCGATTTTCTTCGCATTGGCCTCCTGTGTTGTTATGGTATTTGCAATTCCAAACGCCATTGAAACTAGTCAGGTTGCAATTTTATCTCTGCTTGGTTGTGCTGCGTTAGGGTTTATTTTTTGGAACTTCCCGAAAGCCAAAATTTTTATGGGTGACGCCGGTAGCGGATTCCTGGGTATTACCATCGGGTTAATCGTCCTGCACGTGTCATTACTTGATAGCAAACTATTCCTGGCTGAAGTTTGTCTCTTGGGTGTGTTTATTGTTGATGCAACGACGACATTGCTTCGCAGATTGATTGCCGGGAAGAAGGTTTATGAAGCACATGCTAGTCATACCTATCAAATTCTTGCGCGTAAATATGGTTCACATAAGCCGGTAACAATGGGTGCTTTTATCATTAACATTGTGTGGTTATTCCCAATTGCATTGCTTATCTCCTCTGGGAGAATTACTGGTGTTGTTGGTGTAGTTATTGCGTGGATCCCTTTGCTTATTGTTGCCTATCGCAGCGGTGCAGGGGTTAAAGATAAGGTTTAGTGACAAGTGAAAAAAAATTTACTTATTCTCGGTGCGGGTGGGCATGGGCGCTGTATCGCAGAAGTTGCTGCGCTGACTGGTGAGTTTTCACAAGTAAATTTTCTTGATGACGCATGGCAAGCCGAGGCCGCACAGGAGCCAAACATCATAGGGCGCATGGAACATCTCACTGAGCATACACACGCATTTAGTCATGTTGTTATTGGTGTTGGGAATAATAGCGTCAGAGAGAAGTTACAAGCTGAAGTGCTTGCGTACGGCATGAATCTTGCTACGTTAGTGCATCCTACTGCCTTTATCAGCCCCTCAGCACAAATTGGCAGAGGTACAGTTGTGTTTGCGGGTGTTGTTATAGGGCCTAACACTCGTGTGGGTGAGAATGTCATCGTTAATTGTAACTCGACGATTGATCATGATGGGTTTGTGGATGATTTTGCACATTTAGGTGTTGGGGTACAACTGGCTGGAAGTAGCCAAATAGGTAGAAGTGTATTCATTCAGGCCGGTTCATGTGCTGGCTTTGGCGCATTTGCTGAGCCCTACGCTGTGTTTGCGCCAGGGTCAGTTTTGAAATCACGAGTATGATGCTCAGAAGATAATTGGTTAAAACTATGCTTACGTATTTGCTGTCACTGCCAAGACCTTTGAAAAGACTTATCACGTTGGCTATCGATACTGTTCTTTTACTTTGTGCCTTCTGGTTTGCATTTTGGGTGCGCATTGACTCAATGACTCCATTGACCAGTTGGCCACATTGGGGCCTCATTTTTTCTATTGTCGGTATCACTTTAATATTCTTTATCAAGTTGGGTCTGTATCGAGCGGTTATTCGCTATATTACGGCTAAAATATTGTTTGCAGTGGCTGTTGGGATGGTAGCTTCGGCCGTGATGCTTATTATTGCTGCGTTCTACACCAATATTTATTTGCCTCGTACCATTCCGTTTATCTATTTCTCATTCGGCTTGCTCATGATTGCGGGTTCTCGCCTTGCGTTAAGGATGGTAATCAACCGGAGCTTGAAACTCGGCACCAAAATCATTATCTATGGCGCGGGGGCTTCCGGACGCCAACTTTTACCTGCGCTAAGCCAGGCAGCAGAGTATTTCCCGGTAGCTTTTGTAGATGATAATCCTCGATTACAGGGTACTGTGATGCATGGTGTGACCGTTTTTCCTCCCGAAAAACTGGCCTGGCTGGTTGAAAAGTATGAAGTGAAGAAAATTCTTCTTGCTATGCCAAGCGCCAGTCGTTCACGTAAAAATGCGGTTATTCAGATGCTTGAAGGATTACCCTGCGAGGTGTTATCTATCCCAGGAATGGTAGACCTGGTTGAGGGAAAAGCCAGAATCGACAGTCTGCAGAAAGTGTCGATTACCGATCTGCTTGGACGCGATCCGGTTGCCCCAGTGCCTGAGCTTATTGCCCGCAATATCACTTCAAAAGTTGTCGTGGTCACTGGTGCAGGTGGTTCAATTGGGTCAGAACTTTGCCGACAGATTTTACAAAATAGGCCGAAAGTCTTAGTCCTATATGAAATGTCAGAGTTTTCGCTCTATGCCATTGAGCGAGAGCTTTCCACTTATATTTCTACTCATTCACTGGATGTGGGTCTCTATCCTGTACTCGGTAATGTTCAGGATCAGGAACATGTTGAACGAGTTTTAAAAAGTTTCCATGTTGAAACCATTTACCATGCTGCGGCTTACAAACATGTTCCTCTGGTTGAATATAATGTTGCCGATGGTGTTCGTAACAACGTGTTTGGCACATTATCCTGTGCGAAAGCGGCGATCAACTGCCAGGTCGAAAATTTTGTATTGATTTCAACGGATAAGGCCGTACGCCCAACAAATACTATGGGGGCGACCAAACGTATGGCCGAACTGGTCCTGCAAGCGTTATCCGCGCAGGGGTCATCCACGTGCTTTAGTATGGTGCGTTTTGGTAATGTATTAGGTTCTTCAGGCTCGGTTGTGCCTTTGTTTGAAAAGCAAATCGACACGGGTGGCCCCATCACGCTCACACACCCCGATATTATTCGTTACTTCATGACTATTCCTGAAGCTGCCCAGTTAGTGATACAGGCTGGCGCAATGGGTAACGGTGGTGATGTCTTCGTATTAGATATGGGCGATCCGGTAAAAATTATCGATCTGGCACATCGCATGGTGACATTAAGTGGTTTAACCGTACGGGATGAGCAGAACCCTGATGGTGACATTGAGATTAAAACAACCGGCTTACGTCCTGGTGAAAAGCTGTTTGAAGAGTTATTGATCGGTGAAAATGTTTCTGTTACACAGCACCCACGCATTTTAACTGCTAATGAAGTTATGCTTCCATGGGAAGAACTCAATGATTACATTGAAGAATTAAATGTGGCATGTAGTCATTTTGATCAGCAACGCATTAGAGAATTGTTACTGAAAGCACCTACAGGTTTCAAACCGACAGATGAAATCTGTGACGTAATATGGGCTCAAGCAAAATAACGATTACGAACGCATAAACCATAAAAAAAGCCGGCATGGAAAACCATACCGGCTTTGTTATTTCGAATAATAGCGCTTAGTTAATAGCGAAATAACTGGTATCAAGCAGCATCTCTAACGGGGCCGGTTGCGTTACGGCTTCGCCAAAAATCAGGTCGATACCGATACCGGAAAGGGTGTCCATGACCATTGGTAAATCTGCTGGGCCGGCGATAGTTTGCAGTGACTGGCGCTGCGCGTGGCCATGGATAATGGTCACCATCATTTCATCCATCAGGTTGCAATGTACGTTCTGAATCAGCTCTTCATCCACGATGATGTAGCTGAAGCATTGACGTGAAACTCGTTTAAAGATATCCAGATCGCGTCCGACATTCGTCAGGATCAATTGACAGCCGCTGTTGCGCAATCGTTGCAAATTGCTGTCGATTTTTTCATCCTCGCTTTGCAGCGCTTCGCAATGAACCATCAGATGCAACAAACGCACTGGCAGAGCACTGCGGGATAAATGCTTCAGCAATTCATCGACAACGCTGTCTGTGGCGAGACTATGAGTGGAGAGGGCAAGCGCTACGCCAAAACCTTTGTTTGCGATTTGTTGGGCAAACTTGCGGAAGAACTCATTAAATATCCGTAGATCGAGTGCACATTGCAGTGCTTTGTCGGTGACTGCCGCGCGGAATTTGGACTCATCAATCACCACATCGTCGCTTCCCCAGAAACGTAACGACACCAGGTAGAAGCTGGTCGATTCAGGAACGCGCGGAGGAGCAACACCTCTTGCCACCATCAGAATTGGATTCTCATTGATGATGCGTTTCTGCTCTTCCACAGACATGGCCTGACTGTCTTTGCGAGTATCATGCTGAGAAGATTCAAACACGGTGACCCGGCCACGCCCGCTATTTTTCGAGGCATAACATGCGATATCCGCTTGAGAAAGCACTTCGGACGCGAGGCGGTTATCGGCGTCAATTTGGGTTATCCCGGCGCTGGCACCGATACGATGTAAACGGCCATTCCAGGTAAAGTGATAATCATTGATGCTCTGAATAATACGTTCAGAAATATGGCGCGCATTTTCTGCGGAGCAGTCAGGAAGTAGCAGACCAAATTCATCACCACCCAGACGAGCCAGGAAGTCGCCGGTACGTAACATGCTGAGCATTAAAGATGAAAGTTCACGTAACAGTGAATCACCTGCGGCGTGCCCAGCGGTATCATTCACTGCTTTAAAGCGGTCAAGATCGATGAACACCAAAGCGTGACGCTGACGATTTTCTCCGGCGCTTTGTAGTAAGCGTTTAAGATGGCTTTCGAAGCTGACCCGGTTTGCCAGATGCGTAAGGCCGTCGTGCGAGGCGCTGTAGCTCAGTTGTTTGAGCATTTTGCGAGACTCGGTCACATCCTGGATAACCAGCACCGAACCGATGCTTTGCCCATCAAGAGTGGTTAACGGTGTAATGCTGTAATGGATATCGTAACTTCCACCGTTACGGCATTGCAGAACCACATCATGTTCGATGGTAGTGCGTGAGTAATCACCGCTATGAATATTTTCCATCACCGGCCCATTATCACCGAACGTGATATGCAAAATAGCCAGAATATGCTGGCCTATAGCTTGCTGTTGAGGCCAGCCGCTGAGCTTCTCGGCGATAGGGTTCATAAAGGTGACATTCATATCCACATCGGTACAAATCACCGCTTCGCCAATCGAATCCAGCGTAATGTGGAGACGCTCTTTTTCCTGATACAGCGCCTCGTTCAGCTGTTTAACTTCGGTCATATCCAGGTTGATGCCCAGAAGACGCTCGACATCACCATTTTTGTTTAACACCCGATTTGCCAGCGAACGAATATGGCGAATCCCTTCTTTGACATGGACGCGATATTCCATTTTGAATGGCACGCGAGCCTGTAAGGCATCACGGACTGTTTTTTCAGCCATTGGCGCATCTTCAGGAACAATACATTCAAGCCACAGAGAGTAGGTGGGTTTCACATGTGGCGGGATTTCGTAGAGATCAAACATACGTTTGTCCCAACTGATCACATCGGTCCCGAGATCCCATTCCCATATCCCGATTCCGCCGGCTTCGTTTGCCAGCGTGATGCGTTCCATCAAGCGTTTATTCACCCACTCGGTGTGCTTGAGGTCGTTAATATCTTCAATTTGAGCAATTAAATAGAGTGGCGAACCGTCAATGTCTCGTACGATGGACACGGCCAACAATGCCCACACCACATCACCTTTACTGGTGTAGTAGCGTTTTTCCATCGAATAGCTATTGATGCTACCACCCACCAGCATATTGAGCTGTTGTAAGTCAGCGTGTAAATCTTCCGGATGGGTGATTTGCTGGAAGGTCAGCGACCGAAGTTGCTCTGCCGTATAACCGAGGAATTTGCTTAGTGATTTGTTGACTTGCAGCCATTGCCCATCGGTCGATACCAGTGCCATGCCAATGGCAGAATATTCCATCGCGTTACGAAATCGCGCTTCACTCTCGGTGATGTGTTTGCGTTCTTCACGAAACGAGTACATCACCATTGTCATCACGTTGGCGGGTAATAAAATCATCAGGAACGGCAGCCAGGGGGCATTGTCCATGATTGCAGTATGAGGTTGCTGAATGGTTGTGCCGTGGGTCGCCATCATTAATGAGACAACCATCAAAGTGCCCAGGAAAATAATGAATGCTTCAAGGCGGGGGAGGCGAATAGCGCTCCACATCAGGAAAACAATAATAAAAGTAAACGGCCACGGCATATAACGCAGTGTCAGGTAGCTCAGTAGTAGAGTAATGACAAAAGTGAATATTGTTTCAAACAATAGTTTCAGATTTTTATAACGTAATAAATAGTTTGGCTTAAACAATAATGCTGTCGGAACAAACGCCAGAGCCGCGATAGTTTCAGATAAAGTCCAGACGAAAAAGGTTTTAACGAAATTCCCAGCGCCAGAACCGTCTAACCAAACTGCCAACACGCCGCCAATTACCGGCGGAATAATCGCGCTACAAATGACCAGCCTTACCCAATTATTGAGATTTTGCAATGGGTTGTGCTGTGGCAGCGTGCGGCGCATAAGGGATGCGCCCAGTATCGCCTCAATAATATTGATTGCCGTAAAACCGATGTTAATTTGATTTAGGGGCTGTAACATTATGGACGCACTTAAGCTTCCCAGCGCGCAAACCACAATTACCATCGGCCATTGGCGCATAGGATTGCGGAACAATGCCACCATAATGACGGAGGTTGGGAACCATAACGGCGCTAAAACGGTACCAACAAGCGATAATTCCAGGGAGTAATAGGTAAAAATAAAGCTTAAAAACCCTAATCCCACGGGCAATACGAAGGGAGGTAATGCGATTAACTCTTTTGCGCTTTGTTTGATCATTACCACAAATCCGTTAAGGCGTGCCGCCAGGTGCCATGCCCGGATGCAAATAAAAAGATAAGTTTCGGTTTATGCTAGTACAAACAATTTACTATTCCTATGTAGTCCGGTCATAATTTAACATTAAGAAGTAATAAAAAGTGATATTTGACATACTTAATTGCGCATCTTCTAAATAGCCACTCATAGTAAGTGGTTATTTCTCCGTTTCTAACCGTTAGCTAAAATCACCCACAAGAACGCATTGCTCTGGTATCAGCAGGCGGATCTCCCTATAATTGCCGCGTTTGACGCCTTTTGCGTCGCCCTTCCTCAACATTTAAGTCAACAAGGCTCGTTACAACATGACTGACAAGTCCCATCAATGCGTCATCATCGGGATAGCCGGTGCGTCGGCTTCAGGAAAAAGTCTTATTGCCAGCACACTGTATCGCGAACTGCGTGACCAGGTTGGTGATGAACACATTGGTGTCATTCCAGAAGACAGTTATTACAAAGATCAAAGCCATCTTTCGATGGAAGAACGAGTTAAGACCAACTACGACCATCCAAACGCGATGGACCACAATTTGCTATTCCAGCATTTACAAATGCTTAAATCTGGTAGCCCAATTGAATTACCGGTTTACAGCTACGTGGAACATACCCGTACCGGTAACACTGTTCACTTAATGCCGAAGAAAGTCATCATTCTGGAAGGGATTTTGTTGCTGACGGATGCCCGTCTGCGAGAAGAGATGAATTTCTCCATTTTCGTGGACACGCCGCTGGATATTTGCCTGATGCGCCGTATGAAACGTGATGTTAACGAACGTGGCCGCTCGATGGACTCTGTGATGGCTCAGTACCAGAAAACCGTTCGTCCTATGTTTTTACAATTTATCGAACCTTCCAAGCAGTATGCCGATATCATCGTACCGCGTGGGGGTAAAAACCGTATCGCCATTGATATCCTCAAAGCGAAAATCAGTCAGTTCTTTGAATAATCACCTGGCATAACGGCCCCTGGCGAGTGCGTTCTTGCGCCTCGCTCGCAAAAAAATAATGATTTCCCTGTATTTACCCGTCGTAGCGTGGCTATCTCAGGCGTGCTGTGGCAGGGTAAACAATACTGAGCATGAGATAAGGAGCATCACTGATGCGTTTGTGTGACCGCGATATAGAAGCCTGGCTTGATGACGGGCGCTTAACGATTACCCCTCGTCCGCCAGTTGAACGCATCAGTGGCGCCACCGTTGATGTGCGTCTGGGGAACAAATTCCGTACCTTCAGCGGCCATACCGCGCCGTTTATTGATTTAAGTGGCCCGAAAGATGAAGTGAGCGAGGCACTTGAGCGTGTGATGAGTGACGAGATTGTCCTCAATGAAGGCGATGCATTCTATCTGCACCCGGGTGAGTTAGCCTTGGCTGTTACGCTTGAGTCGGTCCGTCTACCTGCCAATTTAGTGGGTTGGTTGGATGGGCGTTCGTCTTTGGCGCGTTTGGGCCTGATGGTTCACGTCACCGCACACCGTATCGATCCGGGCTGGCATGGTTGCATCGTGCTTGAGTTCTATAATTCCGGTAAGCTGCCATTAGCTTTACGCCCAGGCATGATGATTGGCGCGCTGAGCTTCGAGCCGCTATCTGGCCCTGCCGCTCGCCCATATAACAGCCGCCAGGACGCGAAATATCGCGATCAGCAAGGGGCTGTAGCAAGTCGTATTGATAAGGACTGAGTTACCATCTGTATGGGGATTGTATGAGACGATTACTTACCACGCTGATGATTTTGCTGGTCGTACTGGTTGCTGGCCTTTCTGCGTTGGTGTTGTTGGTTAATCCCAATGATTTTCGTGCATATATGGTGCGCAAGGTTGAATCTCGCAGCGGCTATCAGCTGAATTTGGATGGGCCGTTGCGTTGGCATGTCTGGCCGCAACTCAGTATTTTATCAGGGCGCATGTCGTTGACTGCACCAGGGGCTAGCCAGCCTTTGGTCAGTGCGGATAACATGCGACTGGACGTAGAATTATTCCCGCTCTTATCCCATCAGCTGCACGTTAAGCAGGTAATGCTTAAAGGCGCGGTGATTCAACTCACGCCGCAGACCGAAGAACGCCGCCCGAAAGATGCTCCCGTTGAGCCATCATCGCCTATTTCTCCCCCAGAAGAAGATCGCGGTTGGTCTTTTGATATCGCTAAACTAAAAGTTGCTGACAGCGTATTGGTGTTCCAGCATGACGGTGATGAACAAATCACCGTGCGCGATATCAATCTGCAAATGGAGCAGAATGATAAAAAACAGGCACATATCGAACTGAGCAGCCGGATTAATCGTGACCAGCGCGATCTGAATCTATCGTTAGTGGCTGATCTCGATGCCAGTAATTATCCGCAGCAATTAAGTGCCAATATCTCGAAGCTTGATTATCAGCTGCAAGGCGCAGACCTTCCGGCGAAAGGCATAGCTGGCAGCGCTTCGTTCATGGCTCGTTGGCTCGAGGGGCAACACAGGCTTGAACTCAATCAGTTGCAACTGACCGCCAACGACAGTGATTTGCAAGGTAATGCGAGCGTCGTACTGGAAGAAAAACCTCAGTGGGTGCTCGATCTACACGCAAATAAATTGAATCTGGATGGTCTGGTCGCCAGCAACGCGGCAACCGATAACAAAGTGGTGCAACAGGCGCAACAACAAACGACCTTGCCACGCCCGGTTATTGCTTCCGGTATCGATGACTCCAGTTACCAGAGCCTGCGCGGTTTTAGCGCACAGGTAAAAATTGCCGCTGCAAGCGTACGCTGGCGCGGTCTGGACTTCACCGATGTTCATTCAGCCATCGACAACCAATACGGCTTGTTGACGGTTTCAGAACTGACCGGAAAATTGGGTAAAGGCAGTATGTCGCTCCCAGGGGAACTGGATGCGCGCCAGAAACAATCGCAATTAACTTTCCAGCCAAAAGTTTCAGACATAGAGATTGGGCCGATTCTGACTGCGTTCAACTACCCTATTGCGTTGTCAGGATTGCTGTCAATGGAAGGGGAGTTTAGCGGTGACAGGCTCAACGCAGATGCCTTCCGTCATACCTGGCAAGGCGATGCGAGTATCACGATGTCGCATACAACTATGCAGGGCATGAACTTCCAGCAGTTAATTCAGCAAGCGGTAACGCGCAGCAATGGTAACGTTCAAGGTGAGCAAACCTATGACACCGTCACCACGCTTGATAGTTTCGCCGCGCAGGCAAACCTCGATAACGGTGAGCTGGTACTCGATAAAATGGAAGGTAAATCTTCCGCGTTGTCTCTCACCGGTAAAGGAACACTGGATCTTGTTAAACAGCAGTGCGACGCCCAGTTTAATGTCACCGTCCTTGGCGGCTGGAAAGGGGATAGCAAGCTGATTGATATGCTGAAAACAACACCAATTCCGCTGCGTGTGTATGGTCAATGGCAGAAACTGAATTACTCATTGCAAGTGGATCAGGTACTGCGTAAACAGTTGCAGGGCGAAGCGAAACGTCGTTTGAATGATTGGTTAGAAAAGCATAAAGACAGCAGCAAATCGAAAGATGTGAAAGAGTTGATGGATAAGCTTTAGTCGGGTAATGCTTATAAATCTGGTGGATGTCGCTTACGCTAATCCACCCTCCAATTTGGCCTTGTTGGCGGATGTCGCTTACGCTAATCCACCCTCCAATTTGGCCTTGTTGGTGAATGTCGCTTATGCTAATCCACCCTACAATTTGGCTTCGTTGGTCGATGTCGCTTGCGCTAATACACCCTACAATTTGGCTTTGTTGGTGGATGTCGCTAACGCTAATCCACCCTACAACTTGGCTTCGTTGGTGAATGTCGGTTGCGCTAATCCACCCTACAACCTGGCTTCGTTGGTGGATGTCGCTTACGCTAATTCACTCTGCAACCGGGTATTTTGTAGGTCGGATTAGCGCAAGCGACATCCGACATCATTCATCATTTTTTAATCACACTTCAAAATCCAGGTCGTCCTCATTTTCAAGCGGGACAATCTGCACTTTCTGCACGCGATGACTTTCAACCTGTAACGTGCGCAACACAAAATTACCTACCTGAACGGATTCTCCGTTGACCGGAATAT
The DNA here is from genome assembly GCA_036502985.1 of Buttiauxella sp. Taxonomy (GTDB): domain Bacteria; phylum Pseudomonadota; class Gammaproteobacteria; order Enterobacterales; family Enterobacteriaceae; genus Buttiauxella. The sequence goes on along the minus strand of DASXXQ010000119.1, from coordinate 16,191 downwards.
GCTGCAACAACTCCATCAGCAGCCCCGCAATTGTCTGATAAGTGCGCTTATCATCAAGCGGCAACGGTACGTACTGGACTAAATCATCCAGTGGCATATGCCCGTTCGCGGTCCACGTCCCATCCGGGTTTTTCTGAATATCATGGCGAGCGTCAATTTCCTCGACCTCATTAGGCAAATTACCGGCGATGGTCTCCATCACGTCACTGAGCGTGACCACACCTTCTACTGAGCCAAATTCATCCACTACGAAAGCGAAGTGCGTTCGTGCATTGCGGAACTGCTCAAGGGCTGCCAATAACGGCAGCGTTTCCGGGAATATCAGCGGTTGGCGAATTAACACATCAAGGTTAAGGGGTTCGCCTTTAAGTGATTGCTGGAGTAAATCAATCACGTGTACCACGCCCAAAATCTCATCGCCATCACCGGTGATGACTACCCGGGTATGCTGGTTTTTATCCAGCAGCGTACGAATTTGAGATTCTGAGTCGCTGAGCTTGATGTGCTCAACGTCATGGCGAGAAGTCATAATACTGCTCACCGTACGCTGATTGAGATTGAGCACGCGTTCAATCATCAACCGTTCTTGCGGATCGAAAATCTCCACTTGCTGAGAATGATCGGCAATCAACGATGCGGTTTGCGCATCCAGTTCAGCTTCTTCCTTCTTGCCGTTCAATAAACGCAACACTGCTTCGGCAGTGCGCTGGCGCAATGACAGATTGGCAGATAAGAAGCGGCGACGGTTGAAGATGGCAAGCTGGTTCAAGCTCTCGATGATCACCGAGAAACCTATGGCGGCATATAAATAGCCTTTCGGAATATGGTAACCAAAACCATCAGCCACCAGACTAAAGCCTATCATCAGCAGGAAACTCAGACAGAGAATGACGATGGTAGGATGGCTGTTCACAAAGCGAGTGAGGGCTTTGCTGGCAAGCAGCATCAGGCAAATTGCGATAATTACCGCCGCCATCATGACAGCAAGATGTTCAACCATACCGACAGCTGTAATGACAGAGTCGAGAGAAAACACCGCATCCAGAATTACAATTTGCGTAACCACCGGCCAGAATCGGGCACCGCGCCGCTGGGTATGCGTTTCACTGTCTTTACCCTCAAGCCGTTCGTTAAGCTCAACCGTGGCTTTGAACAATAAGAATAGCCCGCCAAACAACATGATCAGATCCCGCGCGCTAAACGCGAAATTACGAATATGAAACAGGGGATGTGTCAGCGTGACTAGCCAGGAAATAGAGGCCAGCAACAGCAAACGCATCAGCATGGCAAGAATAAGCCCCGTAACACGCGCCCGGTCACGCTGGGCCGGAGGAAGTTTTTCGGCAAGTATCGCAATAAACACTAAATTATCGATACCGAGCACCAACTCAATAACGACCAGTGTTACCAGACCTGCCCAGATTGAAGGATCGGCAATCCACTCCATAAACCTTACTTCACCTCATGAATACCCGTGATACTTCAAACCGCAAGGGTGATGGTTGCACTCGCTTACCCCGTCAGTGACTAAAGCAAGCGCCTGGGACAAACCCCTGCCAACAACTGTCACTTAAAGTACTTTGGGGGTAGGGTTAATATTGTCACAATAAAATGATGGATAATCGGTTAGGAAATTGCAATATCAGTGAGGGATAAATCCAGCTTAGCGTAATCTTCGCTTGCTACTGTACTTAATTTCCTTGTAATCACCATGGTAAATAGTTGGTTAATTTCATTATTAATGACTGATTGTTTTTTCTTATAATAAAAATTACATGAGATATATCTGTATATCATTTTGCGATGTATCACTTATTAATTTCCTGTCAATATAAAGAAATTCCTAAAGGTGCGTAAATGTGCCGTTAATATTATTCTTAAAAGTCCTGATATCGTGTGGTATCGCCTTGCCTGATATTAGGTTAGCTGTAACAATCGATATCGTTCTCTGATAATAGATGCGTTAATTATATTTTTTGCTGCCTTGGTATTTAACCTGGAGGCGCTGGGTTTATCTCCTGAGATAATTCTTTGGGTTTAACACTCTTAAATCCTGTTTGCTATAAATTGTCTTTTTTCAGTAGGTTGGCGACTGTAAGCCAGGGGCGGTAGCATGCCTGAAGGCCAGTGGATAAGCTTCATTATTCTGTCAATAGGATGTCGGGGAATAACTGCTTTTTAGGATAGATGCCAATTATTTCAATCGGCATGTAGGTTTAAATTCATACCTCGCACCGCATTCATAAACCTAACGAGTTACTTATTCTATTCGCTCGGGATAATTACTCTGCCATAGTGATAAATACTCAATGATAAAATATAAAGTTAAATTGATGCCTTTATTGGTGTCGGTAGCCCTTATGAGTGGTTGCACAGTGCTCCCTGGTAGCAATATGTCTACAGTAGGGAAAGATGTTATCAAGCAGCAAGACTCAGATTTTAACCTGGATCGCATGGTTAACGTTTATCCATTAACTCCGCGTCTGGTTGAGCAATTACGCGTACGTCCTGCGGTCGCGCAGCCAAATATGTCGCTCGACCAGGAAATTGCCGCGTATCAATATCGCGTAGGCCCTGGCGACGTTCTTAACGTTACCGTCTGGGATCATCCCGAACTCACCACGCCTGCAGGCCAGTACCGTAGCTCGAGCGATGCAGGTAACTGGGTTCAGTCTGATGGCACTATGTTCTATCCCTATGTTGGCAAAGTAAAAGTCACCGGGAAAACATTGTCTGAAATTCGTAGTGATATTACCAGCCGCCTTGCGACCTACATTGCAGACCCGCAGGTGGACGTTAATATCGCTGCATTCCGTTCCCAAAAAGCCTATGTCTCAGGCCAGGTCAACAAATCAGGCCAGCAGCCTATTACGAACGTCCCACTGACTATTCTGGATGCAGTCAACGCCGCAGGCGGTCTAACGGACATGGCTGACTGGCGCAATGTCGTGCTGACGCATAACGGCCAGGAAAAGCGGATCTCCCTGCAAGCCTTGATGCAAAACGGTGACCTGAGCCAGAACCACCTGCTTTATCCAGGGGACATCCTCTTTGTTCCACGCAATGACGATCTGAAAGTGTTTGTGATGGGTGAAGTGAAGAAACAAACCACCCTGAAAATGGACTTCAGCGGTATGACCCTGACCGAAGCTCTGGGCCAGGCCGAAGGTCTGGATATGAGCGCATCGAATGCCAGCGGCATCTTCGTGATTCGTCCACTCAAAGAGAAGCAGGGTGGCAAGATTGCCAACATTTACCAACTTGATATGTCGGATGCGACATCGCTGGTTATGGGCACTGAATTCCAGTTGCAGCCATACGATGTGGTGTATGTGACTACTGCACCTGTTACGCGTTGGAATCGCTTGATCAACCAACTGCTGCCAACCATCAGTGGCGTTCGTTATATGACGGATACCGCCAAAGATATCCATACCTGGTAACGCGCTATGTTCAACAAAATTCTGGTTGTATGTGTGGGAAATATTTGCCGTTCGCCGACCGCTGAGCGGCTGCTGAAAAGCTATCACCCTGAGCTAACCGTGACGTCTGCGGGGCTTGGGGCGCTCGTGGGGAAAGAGGCTGATAGCGGTGCCGTTCGAGTGGCGCAACAGCATAACCTCTCGCTTGATGGCCATTGTGCGAAACAGGTATCCGGCAAAATGTGCCGCGAATACGACCTGATCCTCGCGATGGAAAAACGCCATATTTCTGCAATTTGCGAAATGGCTCCAGAGATGCGCGGCAAAGTGATGCTGTTTGGTCACTGGGATGCAGAACGGGAAATCCCCGATCCGTATCGCAAAAGCCACGACGCTTTTGAAGCGGTTTACGGTCTTCTGGACCTCAGCGCCCAGAAATGGGCTCACGCACTCAACGCTCATCAGGGATAACAATGACAGAAAAATCACGCCGTTCGAGTGCCCCGACTGAGGGCAATGACGAAATTGATATTGGCCGATTGTTTGGTACGGTTCTTGAAGCCCGCTGGTGGGTTTTAGGGATCACCGCAATCTTTGCTTTATTGGCAGGGGTCTATGCGATGTTTGCCACACCCATTTATAAAGCTGATGCGCTGGTACAAATCGAACAAAATGCCGGTAACTCACTGGTCAATGACATTAGCTCCGCGCTGTCTAACAAACCGCCTGCTTCTGCTGCGGAAATGCAGCTGATTCAATCGCGCCTGGTGTTAGGTAAAACGGTTGATGACCTCAACCTTGATATCTCAGTCGAGAAAAACAGCTTCTGGCTGTTGGGTGCCGGCTGGGACAGATTACAGGGCCGTCAGAATGACACTGTTATTGTCGATACCTTTAAACTTCCTGCTGGTCAGGGGAAAAACATTTTCACCGTCGAAGTTCTGAGTCCTGGGCAGTATTTACTGACCAGTGATAACGGATTTAGCGCGAAAGGGCAGGTTGGACAACCGCTGAATCAAGGTGGCATCACGATGAACGTGAGCGCTATCAAAGCACAAGTCGGCGATACCTTCACGGTGACCAAATACTCAACGCTTGGCATGATAAACCAACTTCAGGGCAACCTGACGGTGGCCGAAAACGGCAAAGATACCGGCGTGTTAAGCCTGTCATATACCGGCGAAGACCCGGGCAAAATCCGCGACATTCTGGACAGCATCACGCGCAACTATCTTGAGCAGAACGTGCAGCGTAAATCGGAAGAAGCGGCGAAAAGCCTTAAATTCCTCGCCGAGCAGTTACCGGAAGTGCGTTCCCGTCTTGATGCTGCGGAAAACAAACTCAATGCGTATCGCCAGCAGCAAGACTCGGTTGACCTGTCGCTTGAAGCTAAATCTGTCCTCGACACCATGGTGAACATTGATGCGCAACTCAACGAGCTGACCTTCAAAGAAGCCGAGATTTCCAAGCTGTATACCAAAGTTCACCCGGCGTATCGCACGTTGTTGGAAAAACGTAAAACCCTGGAAGATGAAAAAGCACGGCTGAATGGGAGAGTCACCGCGATGCCGAAAACGCAGCAAGAAATCGTGCGGTTAACGCGAGATGTGGAGTCTGGTCAGCAGGTTTACATGCAGCTGTTAAATAAACAGCAAGAATTGAAAATCACTGAGGCCAGTACCGTTGGCGATGTGCGTATCGTTGACTCGGCGATTGCTCAGCCGGGTATGGTTAAACCGCAGCGTGCGCTGATTATTCTCGGCAGCATCATTCTTGGCCTGATGTTATCCATCATGGGCGTTCTGTTACGTTCCCTGTTTAACCGCGGCATTGAAAGCCCGGCAGTACTGGAAGAAGCAGGTATTGGTGTTTACGCCAGTATTCCTCTCTCTGAATGGCAAAAATCCCGCGACAAGGCCATTGTGCGCACCGCCAAAGGGGCGAAGCGCAATAAGCAGAGCCAGTTACTGGCGGTGGGTAATCCAACGGATCTGGCCATCGAAGCGATTCGTAGCCTGCGTACCAGTTTGCACTTTGCCATGATGCAGGCATCGAACAATGTCCTGATGCTGACCGGGGTCAGCCCGTCTATCGGTAAAACCTTTGTCTGCGCAAACCTCGCGGCGGTAATTAGCCAGACAAACAAACGCGTGCTACTCATCGACTGTGATATGCGCAAAGGTTATACCCACGAATTGCTGGGCACCACCAATGCTAATGGTCTTGCAGAAGTGTTGACCGGGCAGGCGGAAATTACCCGCTGTGCCCAGAAAACCTCGGTGCCTAATTTTGACCTCATTCCTCGTGGGACAGTGCCGTCAAATCCTTCTGAGCTACTGATGAGCGAGCGTTTTGGTGAGCTGATTGCATGGGCAAGTAAGAATTACGACCTGGTGCTAATCGATACCCCGCCAATTCTTGCTGTGACTGACGCCGCCATTGTCGGCCGCCATGCAGGAACCACATTGATGGTGGCACGTTACGCGGTTAACACGCTTAAAGAAGTTGAAACCAGCCTGAGCCGCTTTGAGCAAAATGGCATCAACGTGCGCGGTGTCATCCTGAACTCTATCTTCCGCCGTGCGGCGGGTTATGAGGATTATGGTTACTACGAGTACGAATACAAATCTGACGCGAAATAGCCGGGCCTAACACGGCGGGTGAGGTTTTGCCTCCCCGCCCAGAATTACATAACAAGTCATTTTGGGGAGTGTCATGAATAACACTACATCGCGCCCACTTATTTCTATTTATATGCCTACCTGGAATCGCCAGCAGTTGGCCATTCGCGCCATCAACTCCGTGCTACGCCAGGATTATGACCACTGGGAAATGCTCATCGTAGACGACTGTTCTTCTTCATTTGAGCAGCTTCAGCGTTTTGTTGAAGAGCTTGACGATAAACGCGTGCGGTATATCCGCAACGATTTTAACTCTGGCGCGTGCTCGGTGCGCAATCAGGCTATCAGCCAGGCAACGGGTGAATTGATTACGGGTATCGATGACGATGATGAATGGACACCTAATCGACTGTCGGTATTTCTTGAGCACAAGCATCAACTGGTGACGCACGCCTTTTTGTACGCTAATGACTACGTTTGCGAAGGGCAGGTCTATTCGCAACCGGCAAGCTTGCCGCTGTATCCAAAATCGCCCTTTTCATTAAAGCTGTTTTATAAGCGCAATATTATTGGCAATCAGGTGTTTACCAATGCCGACCGCTTCAGAGCGTGCTTGTTCGACACCACTCTTGCTGCCGCACAGGATTACGATATTTTCCTGCGTATGGTGGTGGAGTACGGCCAACCGTGGAAAGTGGAAGACGCCACGCAAATTTTGCATATCAATCACGGCGAAATGCAGATAACCAAATCCCCGAAAAAGTTTGCCGGTTACTTCCACTTTTATCAAAAACACAAAGATAAATTCGACCGGGCCAGCAAAAAATACCAACTGTTTACTCTCTACCAGATCCGCAATAAACGGATGTCTTTACGCACATTTCTCGCGTTGCTGAGTGTGCGTAATACCAAGCGCGTTGCTGATGGGTTGCGGGGGAAATAAACATGCTTGAAGACCTACGCGCAAACTCCTGGAGCCTGCGCCCTTGCTGCATGGTAATGGCCTATCGCATCGCACATTTCTGTTCGGTATGGCGCAAAAAAAACGTCATTAACAACCTCTGGGCGGCCCCGATAATCCTGGTTTATCGCTTTGTGACCGAGTGCCTGTTTGGCTACGAAATCCAGGCGGGAGCAACCATCGGACGGCGCTTTACCATTCACCACGGCTACGCTGTCGTCATCAATAAATTTGTGGTCGTGGGTGACGATTTCACTATCCGCCACGGCGTCACAATCGGGAATCGAAGCAAAAGCAACGATTGCCCGGTGATTGGCAATAGCGTTGAGCTTGGGGCCAACGTGGTGATTATTGGTGACATCACTGTGGGTAACAACGTCGTCGTCGGTGCAGGAAGTGTGGTGCTGGATAACGTGCCAGATAACGCGCTGGTGGTGGGTGAAAAAGCGCGGATACGGGTAAAGGTATAGACATGAATATTATGCAATTTAATGTACGTCTGGCTGAAGGCGGTGCTGCGGGTGTTGCGCTGGATCTTCATCAACGAGCACGTGCAGCGGGCCTCAGTTCGCGCTTTATCTACGGTTACGGTAAAGGCGGCAAGAAAAGCGCGAGTCACGATAAATACCCGGACGTTGAAAAACACACACCACGTCTGATTTCTATCGCTAACATCGTGTTATTTCGTTTTTTTAACCGCGACCCCTTCGGCAACCTGAACAAACTGTACCGCAAAGTGACTCGCGCGAAAGGGCCTGTGGTACTGCATTTCCACGTGGTGCACAGCTACTGGCTGAACCTTGAAGATATGGTGGCGTTTTGCCAACGAGTCAAAGCGCATAAATCGGATGTCAATTTTGTCTGGACACTACACGACCACTGGAGCATCACGGGCCGGTGTGCATTTCTGGATGGTTGTGAAGGCTGGAAAACCGGCTGCCAGAAATGCCCTTCGTTAGATAATTACCCACCGGTAAAAAAAGACCGCGCTCATCTTCTGGTGGATAGCAAACGCCAGTTGTTCCGCGAAATGCTGGCGCTTGGTTGCCAGTTTATTTCACCAAGCCAGCATGTGGCCGACGCGTTTAATCGCATCTACGGGGCCGGGCGCTGCAAAATCATCAACAACGGTATTGATGTGGCGACCGAAGCGATTCTGGCCGAATTACCGCTGGTGCAAGACGCGGGCAAAAAACCAAAAGTTGCGGTAGTGGCGCATGACTTGCGCTATGACGGTAAAACCAATCAGCAATTGGTACAGGCAATCATGGCGCTGGGTGACAGTATTGAACTCCACACGTTTGGCAAGTTCTCGCCGTTTAGTGGCCCGAATGTAGTGAACCACGGCTACATGACTGATAAAAAAGCGTTGATGAGCCAGCTCAATGAAATGGACTCACTGGTGTTTAGTTCACAGGTGGATAACTACCCGCTGATCCTGTGTGAGGCGTTGTCGATTGGTGTACCGGTTATCGCCACAAAAAGCGAGGCGGCAGATGAAGTGCTGCGTAAAGTTGGGGGGAAAACCTTTAGCGATGCCCGCGTGCTCGAACTGGTAACCCAGCTCAAAGAGCAACTGGCACAGCAGGTGTTTGGTCAGGATTTGCAGGCTTTCAAAACGGCGAGTCGCCAGGCGTTTAGTGGACAACAGATGCTGGAGGAATATGTCTCGTTCTATCAAAATCTGTAGTTATCTGCTGCTGCCGTTTATCTATCTGGTGGTCAACATCAAGTTGGCCTCACTTGGAGAAAGTTTTCCGATAACGATAGTGACCTTTTTACCCGCCATCCTCTTTTTGTACATTGAACGAATCAGCATCAAAAAGTTGATGATAGCGTTGGGGATCGGTGCCGTACTGACTGCATTTAACTATATCTTTGGCCAATCATTTGATGCCAGCAAATACGTCACATCAACATTATTGTTTGTTTATATCGTGCTGATTCTGGCAATGACCTGGAGCTGCCGCTTCAAAACTATTTCACAGCACAATCACCGCAAGATACTAAGGTTATTTTATGGTGTGGTTGGCATTATTGTTATGCTGGCTGCGGCAGAAATGGCACAAATTATTCTTACAGGCGGCAGTAGCCTGATTGAGAAAATTTCGAAGTTTCTTATATACAGTAATAGCTATGTTCTGAATTTTATTAGCTTCGGCGGTAAGCGTACTACGGCGCTTTATTTTGAACCGGCATTTTTTGCTCTGGCATTAATCTCAATTTGGCTCAGTATCAAACAGTTCGGTATCAAAACACCAAAAACTGATGGTATGATTCTTATCGGGATAGTTCTTTCAGGATCGTTTTCAGGGGTAATGACATTTATCCTCTTTTATCTTCTTGAGTGGGCATTTCAGTACCTTAATAAAAATGCCATAAAGAAGAAGTTACCACTGGCAATTATATCGTTATCCATATTTTTAGTAGGGTTGGTGTTTGCTTTTCCTTATATCGCAACCCGGCTTGGTGATTTAGGGACGGAAGGTTCGTCATCGTATTACCGTATTATTGGTCCGTTAGCGATGGTCGGGCATTCTTTGACCAATATTGATGGGGTAGTGCGGTTTGGTTCTTTATATGAATATGTTGCATCATTCGGAATCTTTAACGGTGCGGATGTCGGTAAAACAGTAGACAATGGCTTATACCTGTTAATTATTTATTTTTCATGGTTCGCCGTGTTATTGACAGTTTGGTATCTTTGGAAAGTCTTTAAAATGATGCGTACGGCGTTTGGTAATAATGAAAATTACCGTGTGCAATTATGGCTTTTCACGCCTGTGTCATTATTTTTCACCGGCTCAATTTTTAGCCCTGAATATGCGTTTTTAATTGTCTGCCCGTTTATTTTGCGCAAGGCACTCAATATAACGAACACCTGAGGTCAATAATAATGCTATTAAGTGTCATCACTGTCGCCTATAAAAACCTCGCCGGGATCGAAAAAACCTGGCAGTCGCTAGCTCACTTAGCGAAGGCGCCGGGAATCACATTTGAATGGATTGTGGTTGACGGTGGTTCTAAAGATGGTGCCGCAGAATTTCTGGAAAATCTCAATGGCCAGTACAACTTACGCTATGTCAGTGAGAAAGATAACGGCATTTATGACGCGATGAACAAAGGCATTGATATGGCGCAGGGCCGCTATGCATTGTTCCTTAATTCAGGTGACATCTTTCATCAAGATATTGTACATGTCGCGCACCAGCTTGCAGCTGTACCGCCAGCTGATCATTCGATGGTTATTGGCGATGCGTTATTAGATTTCGGCGATGGTACAAAATTAGAGCGACGAGCAAAACAAGGTTGGTATATCTACCATAGTTTGCCCGCCAGCCATCAGGCGATATTTTTCCCACTCACGGGGCTGAGAAAATATCCCTACGATCTGCAGTATAAAGTTTCCTCCGATTATGCATTAGCAGCAAGGTTGTATAAGAGTGGTTATGCATTTAAGCGCGTCAAGGGGATGGTGTCTGAATTCTCCATGGGCGGGGTATCAACCTCAAATAATATTGAATTATGCCGTGATGCTAAAAACGTTCAGCGCCAAATATTAGGCGTGCCGGGTTTTATTGCAGAATTATCCTTCAAGCTTCGTTTGCGTACCACCGGTAAAGCAAAGGCGTTATACAACAAAGCATAAGTCACGAGTGAATCTGTAGGTCGGATTAGTGTTAGCGACACCCGACAAGAACCCAGAGGATATTATGCAGGATTTAAAAGGCTTCTCAGTACCCAAAGGTTTTCGGGGCGGTAATCCTATAAAGGTTCAATTGTGGTGGGCCGTTCAGGCGACATTATTTGCCTGGTCGCCACAAGTTTTATATCGCTGGCGCGCATTTTTATTACGCATGTTTGGCGCGAAAATCGGCAAGGGCGTGGTTATTCGTCCCTCGGTAAAAATTACCTATCCGTGGAAATTAACGCTGGGTGATTATGCCTGGGTCGGTGATGACGCGGTGTTATATACGCTGGGTGATATCACGATTGGGGCAAATTCAGTTGTGTCACAAAAGTGTTATTTATGTACCGGCAGCCACGATTATATGAGCCAACATTTCGATATTACCGCCACACCTATTGTCATTGGCGAAAAGTGCTGGTTGGCAACCGATGTATTTGTTTCACCAGGTGTGACAATTGGCGATGGCACTGTCGTCGGTGCCCGCAGCAGCATTTATAAATCATTACCGGCGAATGCCGTTTGCCGGGGTAACCCTGCAGCAAAAATACGCTCCCGAGCGTAAAGCCTTTATTCGTTAATAAGGCGCTTAAATTCATCTTCAATCATAGGAATTATTATGACTAAAGTAGCTCTCATCACGGGTGTAACCGGACAAGACGGCTCCTATCTGGCAGAACTGTTGCTGGAAAAAGGTTACGAAGTGCATGGCATCAAGCGCCGCGCCTCTTCTTTCAATACCGAACGTGTGGACCATATCTACCAGGATCCCCATGCCAGCAATCCAAAATTCCATCTGCACTACGGTGATCTGACGGACAGCTCAAACCTGACCCGTATTCTTTCCGAAGTGCAGCCGGATGAAGTGTATAACCTGGGTGCCATGAGCCACGTAGCCGTTTCTTTTGAATCCCCGGAATACACCGCAGATGTTGATGCGATGGGGACATTACGTCTGCTGGAAGCGATTCGTTTCTTAGGCCTTGAGAAGAAAACCCGTTTCTATCAGGCATCCACCTCTGAGCTTTACGGCCTGGTGCAAGAAACCCCGCAGAAAGAAACCACGCCTTTCTATCCACGTTCCCCTTATGCGGTTGCGAAACTGTACGCTTACTGGATCACCGTGAACTACCGCGAATCCTACGGTATGTATGCCTGTAACGGCATTCTGTTCAACCACGAATCTCCACGTCGTGGCGAAACCTTCGTGACGCGCAAAATCACCCGTGCTATCGCCAATATCTCCCAGGGTCTGGAAAAATGCCTGTATCTGGGCAACATGGATTCCCTGCGTGACTGGGGCCATGCCAAAGACTACGTGAAAATGCAGTGGATGATGCTGCAACAAGACAACCCAGAAGACTTCGTGATTGCGACCGGCGTGCAATATTCCGTACGTCAGTTCGTTGAAATGTCAGCAGCACAGCTCGGTATCAAACTGCGCTTTGAAGGCACTGGTGTGGACGAGAAAGGGATTGTGGTTTCCGTCACCGGCCATGATGCACCGGGCGTGAAAGCGGGAGATGTGATTGTTTCTGTTGATCCGCGCTACTTCCGTCCTGCTGAAGTGGAAACCCTGCTTGGCGACCCTACCAAAGCGCACGAAAAACTGGGCTGGAAACCAGAGATCACGCTGAGAGAAATGGTTGGCGAAATGGTCGCAAAAGATCTGGAAGCGGCGAAAAAACACTCGTTGCTCAAGGCCCACGGTTACGAGGTTGCCATCGCGCTGGAGTCCTGAGCATGAATAAACAACGTATCTTTGTTGCCGGCCATCGGGGGATGGTCGGTTCCGCCATCGTACGCCAGCTTGAGCAACGTGCTGATATTGAGTTAGTGCTGCGTGGCCGTGATGAGTTGAATCTGTTGGACGGCGCGGCAGTTAACGCCTTTTTTGCCGAACAGCGTATCGACCAGGTTTATCTGGCAGCGGCGAAAGTGGGCGGCATTGTTGCGAACAACACCTATCCAGCTGACTTCATCTACGAAAATATGATGATTGAAAGCAACATCATTCACAGTGCTCATATGCACAACGTGAATAAATTGTTGTTCCTCGGCTCGTCGTGCATTTATCCCAAAATGGCCAACCAGCCCATGGCGGAAAGTGAGCTGTTGCAAGGCACGCTTGAGGCGACGAACGAACCGTACGCCATCGCCAAGATTGCGGGTATCAAATTGTGCGAATCCTATAACCGCCAGTACGGTCGTGATTATCGCTCGGTGATGCCAACCAATTTGTATGGCCCGCACGATAACTTCCACCCGAGTAATTCGCATGTCATTCCGGCGCTGCTGCGCCGTTTCCATGAAGCGACTGCAGAGAATTTACCGGATGTGGTGGTGTGGGGAAGTGGTACGCCAATGCGCGAATTCCTGCATGTTGACGACATGGCCGCCGCCAGTATCCACGTGATGGAACTGGCGAGTGAAGTGTGGCAGGAACACACCGAGCCGATGCTTTCGCATATCAACGTGGGCACCGGTGTTGACTGCACCATCCGCGAGTTGGCACAGACTATTGCGAAAGTGACGGGCTACCGTGGTCGTGTGGTGTTTGACGCCTCGAAGCCGGACGGCACGCCGCGCAAACTGCTGGACGTGGAGCGCCTGCATCGTCTTGGCTGGTATCCGGAAATCACTCTGGAACCCGGTCTTGCCAGCACTTATCAGTGGTTCCTCGAAAACCAATCTCGGTTCCGGGGGTAGGCATGTTTCTGAGTGCTGAAGATTTCGCGACGGTTGTGAGCAGCACGCCGCTGATTTCCATTGACCTTATCGTCGAAAACCAGGCGGGCGAATGCCTGCTTGGTTTGCGCACCAATCGCCCAGCTCAGGGCTTTTGGTTCGTGCCGGGCGGCCGGGTGCAGAAGGATGAAACACTGGCGGAGGCTTTCGTGCGCTTAACAGAGGCGGAGCTGGGGCAGAGTTTCACGCTAGCCGACGGTGAGTTCCACGGCATCTGGCAGCATTTCTACGACGACAATTTCTCCAGGCAGGATTTTTCTACCCATTACATCGTGCTCGGCTTCCGCCTGCAGGTGGACGATAAGCAGCTCAGACTGCCGACTGAACAGCATAAAGATTACTGCTGGCTGACGCCTGAAGCACTGCTTAAGCGCGACGACGTGCACGACAACAGCCGGGCCTATTTCATCAGGCAGGGCAAAGGGAAGGTACCCGGATTATGAAGATTCTGGTCTACGGCATTAACTACTCACCGGAGCTGACGGGCATCGGTAAATATACCGGCGAGATGGTGGAGTGGATGACGAGCCAGGGCCACGAGGTGCGGGTCATTACCGCACCTCCTTACTATCCGGTATGGGAAGTACATCCTGACTATTCAGCCTGGAAATATAAAAAAGAAGTGGGTGCCGCTACCGTCTGGCGCTGCCCGTTGTATGTACCAAAACAGCCCTCAACATTAAAGCGCCTGATTCATTTAGGCAGTTTTGCGCTGAGTTCGTTTTTCCCGTTACTGGCGCAACGTCGCTGGAAGCCGGATCGCATTATCGGTGTGGTGCCTACGCTGTTTTGTGTACCAGGTATGCGCCTGCTGGCAAAACTCAGTGGCGCACGTACGTTGCTGCATATCCAGGATTACGAAGTGGATGCCATGCTCGGTTTGGGTATGGCGGGCAAAAAGCAGGGCAAAGTTGCTCGTCTGGCTCAACGTTTTGAGCAAAGCGGTCTTCACAACGTGGATAACGTCTCGACTATTTCCCGCTCGATGATGAACAAAGCAGCCCAAAAAGGTGTGGACCCGAGCAAAGTGATCTTCTTCCCAAACTGGTCGGAAGTAGAGCGTTTTCAAGGTGTCACGCGTGAGGAAACCCTTGCGGTGCGCACGAGTTTGCAACTGCCTCTTGATAAAAAAATCATTCTTTACTCCGGCAATATTGGAGAAAAGCAGGGACTGGAGACAGTCATTGAGGTTGCCGGGCGTTTTGCCAGCAAGCCTTATCTGTTTGTCATTGTCGGGCAGGGCGGCGGCACCGCGCGCCTGAAAAAACTGGCACAGGAACGGGGTTTGCAAAACGTCGTGTTCCACCCATTACAGCCTTACAACGCGCTGCCTGCATTATTGCGTCTTGCCGATTGCCATCTGGTTATCCAGCGCCGGGGCGCAGCAGACGCCGTTTTACCTTCAAAACTGACCAATATTCTTGCCGTGGGCGGCAATGCAGTGATTACCGCAGAACCAGACACCGAACTCGGCCAACTTTGCGATGCGTATTCCGGCATAGCGGTGTGTGTAGAGCCGGAATCGGTTGATGCATTAGCCGATGGAATCGAGCGTTGCCTGCAATTGCCGGTACACAACACGGTGGCATGTGAATATGCCGAGCGCACGCTTGAGAAAAATAGCGTGCTGAATCAATTTATTGCTGACATTCGGGGTTAAAAATGAGCCAACTTTATCCGGTGATTATGGCAGGAGGAAACGGTAGCCGTTTATGGCCGTTGTCCCGTGTGCTTTACCCGAAACAGTTCCTTTGCCTGAAAGGGAAACTGACCATGTTGCAAACCACCATTAGCCGCTTAAACGGCGTGGAGTGCGAAAGCCCAGTGGTGATTTGCAACGAAGAACATCGTTTTATCGTTGCCGAGCAACTGCGTGAGCTGAACAAGCTGACTGAGAATATCGTGCTTGAGCCTGCCGGACGTAACACGGCACCTGCGATTGCGCTGGCCGCACTTGCTGCTATTCGTCATCAGCCGGAAAACGATCCGCTGATGTTGGTTCTGGCCGCTGACCATGTTATCCAGAATGAAGAAGCATTTCGCGATGCTGTGCGTAATGCGCAACCGTATGCCGAAGCGGGAAAACTGGTGACGTTTGGCATCGTTCCTGACTTACCAGAAACAGGCTATGGCTATATTCGTCGTGGTGAAGTTGCAACGGCGAGCACACCAGGTACGGATACCGTAGCGTTCGGTGTGGCGCAATTTGTCGAAAAGCCGGATATCGATACTGCGCAGGCGTATGTCGCCTCCGGTGAATATTACTGGAACAGCGGCATGTTCTTGTTCCGCGCCAGACGCTACCTTGAAGAACTGAAAAAATTCCGCCCGGACATTCTGGCTGCCTGTGAAAAAGCGATGGCGAACGTCGACCCGGACCTCGACTTTGTGCGCGTCGATGAAACGGCCTTCCTGAGCTGCCCCGACGAATCCATCGATTATGCAGTCATGGAAAAAACCGCTGACGCGGTCGTGGTACCGATGGATGCAGGCTGGAGCGATGTCGGCTCATGGTCATCGCTGTGGGAAATCAGCACCAAAAACCAGCAGGGCAACGTGCACCATGGCGATGTCATCAGCCATGACACAGAAAACAGTTATATCTACGCTGAGTCCGGCCTGGTGACCACGGTTGGCGTGAGAGATCTGGTGGTTGTGCAGACCAAAGATGCCGTGCTGATTGCTGACCGCGACCACGTACAAAGCGTGAAGAAAGTCGTTGAGCAAATCAAATTCGATGGCCGCCACGAA
>DASXXQ010000118.1:0-9345 GCA_036502985.1 Buttiauxella sp. | reverse complement strand
ATTGTTCTGGCGGCGGGAGTCGATTTGAAAAATGTCACCGTAACGCTACCTCAAGATGGTGTGTATGCGGTGCTGGAAATTAATGTGGCTTGAGACTGTACGTAGGTCGGATTAGCGCAGCGACATCCGCCAACATGTCTTGAACTCTGCATAATAGGGTGGATTTCGCTTACGCTAATCCACCCTACGAGACTAAAAAAGAAGTATTAAGACAGGTAATTCATGCCTTGTTTCAGGACAAAATCGCATGCCTGAGTTTTCACTTTTTCTGCCAGTGGCGAGCTGCCGATGGTATTCAGGTTCACCTGCTGATCTTTACCGGTATTGAGCAGCCCCATTAAACCCTGGGTGTAATCCTGTGGCTGAGTTTGCTTTGAGCCGCTATCCAGACCCAGCTTATCCAGAAGTTGGTTCTTGACGTTGTCGGTATTGGTGGCTGAAACCAGCTTGTTCTTCATGCAATACTCCAAAATACCCGCCGCGTTGGTCATGCTGTTGGCACTCAGCGCTTGGGTGCCACCGCCAAGAAGGCTGGTAAGCGATGCAACGGAGTTTCCGGTTGTTCCGGTATTGCTGGTGGTCGTCGTTTTGCTTAGTTCACTTGCAGCACTTGAGAGCTGATCCTGCCAGCTTGAGGCCATCGCCTGGCCGGTAAATACGGATGTTGCCAGCGCCAGAGCGCATAAAACCTGATTGCTTGCTTTCATCTTTATACTCTTTTTCGATAGCCCTGCATGGCAGGAGAATTTTCGTCGAGTATAACGCTTTCTCCGAGCCCATTGAGGCCCAGAGTTTTCTTAAAGCAGCCAGAAAATACGATTTTTTATGGTCCGATGTAGCGCAATACCCCTTTTACCGCCATTTCACGGTAATGTGCGGCGCTATCAACCGGCCCGGACCCGTCTTCGAAGAAGTTAGAGAAGGTGTGGCTGTTAGCAACATGGTAAAAACTGAAGCAACCGAGCAGGTAATGCATCACACTCGTGGGCGTTTACGGTAGAGCCACAAACCTGGAATTGATAAGCCAATCGACAGCGCACCGACAATAAACGATGCTTTCAGGAAGTTAGTAAGAAGCTGGATCATCAGTTCTTCTGTGTAGCCAAAGTGGCTGAGTTTCACCGCTGATATCATGGCGGTATAGGCAGAAATGCCGGGGAACATGGGGATGACCGCAGCCACGGTAAAGACTTTCGGATGCGCCAGATACCAGCGTGACCACTGTATTCCGATGCTGCCAACCAGAATTGAAGCGATAAAAGTACTCCATTCGATGTTCATACCCGCAGTCATCATCGCCATTCGGGAACCATGGCCAATCGCGCCCAGCAACGCGCAGTAAGGTAAAGCCCGCTGGGGGACGTTAAATACCAGAGCAAAACCAGCGGCGGGAATGGCGGCCAGCACCATGTCTTGTAATAACGCCAGTAAAAAATCGATTATTCCCATCCGCGTAGCCCCCATGAAGACATCGCCATAACCACACCAATACAGGTTGCAAGTGTCAACAAGCTGGCCATCGCCCACCGTGCAAGCCCGGTGTTGACATGGCCTTTGAACATATCGGCAACGGCATTAATCAATGGGAAACCTGGAACCAACAGCAGTACGCTTGCGGCCATGGCAATGTTTGATGTCGAGGCAAACGGCCCCCTGGATATGAGTAAGCCAGAAATTGTTGTCGCGACGAATGCCGTAATGCAGAAGTTAATTTGTGGGTGCAGGTGGCGCGCTGTGAAAACCAATCGCACATACATTGCGACGGAACTGGCCACGAATGATACGAAAGCGCCATCCCATCCACCATTATTGAGCTTACAGAAACAACCGCATGAAAGACCGACCATCAACACCACTAACCAGCGTGGATAGCGCAGCGGTTTAATATGCTCAAAGCGTTTCAAAACATCTTTATGATCCAGCAGTTTATGCTCAGCCATAATTACGATGTGTTGAACTTCCGTCACGACGTGCATGTTGATGCCCCGGTCAATATTTTTACGCGTCGTGGTGAGGCACTGATTGTCTTTTATTGTGCTTAATACAATAGCGTTCGCTGAAATTGAGCTTTCAACGCCATCCATTCCTAAAGCGATACCCAACCGGCTGGAAAGTTCTTCAACCAGAGCGCTTTCTGCCCCGTGTTGCAGCAAAAAAAGCCCGCACTGAATGCAAAGACGAGTGACGTCACGCTGCGTGTTTACATCTGTCTGCATGTTTGGTCCATGAAAATGAAAAGGGAGCGTTGTTGCTCAAATTTTAACATCCTCCATTTTTAACATAGGCCACTGCATTGAATCAGGCGTGCCAGATCAACCTTTAGCGTAATAACCAATTTCGCACACTTTTTCGGCGAAGTATGACCTCGTCCACACTCTGTGTGTGAGTTTCGAAAAGTGCACGTTTTAGACCGATAATGGCCTTCTTTTTCTCTCTGCTAGCGATAAAAATGCATTAACACGCATTTATTAAACATAAAAATAACATTTTAATAACGCCATATCAGAGAGCATATCCTATGAAAACTCAGGTAGTGATTATTGGGGCTGGCCCATCGGGTTTGCTGTTAGGGCAGTTGCTGCATAATGCGGGTATTCGCAATGTGGTGCTTGAAAGACAGTCACCGGAGCATGTTTTAGGCCGTATTCGGGCAGGTATTCTGGAAAATGGTACGGTGGATTTACTGCGTGAGGCAGGGGTCAGCAAGAGAATGGATTCAGAAGGGTTAGTCCATGATGGTGTTGAGTTTCTTGTTGATGGCAAGCGTATTCCCGTCCCACTGAAAGAGCTGACAGGCGGAAAAACGGTGATGGTGTACGGTCAAACAGAAGTCACCCACGATTTAATGGAGGCGCGTCGTCATACTGATGCTGTCTCTATGTATGGCGTCAGCAATGTGCAATTATTTGATGTAAAAAGTGATTCCCCCTATGTCACTTTTGAAAAGCAGGGTGAAACGTATCGTATAGATTGCGATTACATTGCCGGTTGCGACGGTTTTCATGGCGTCTCACGCAAAGCGATTCCTGCGGAAATCACCCGTGAATATGAACGTGTTTATCCGTTTGGCTGGTTAGGGTTGTTATCTGATACGCCACCTGTAAATCACGAGCTGATTTATGCTCATCACGAGCGCGGGTTCGTTTTGTGTAGTCAGCGCTCACTAACACGGAGCCGCTATTATTTGCAGGTGCCGCTGAGCGATAGCGTTGAGGCCTGGTCAGATGAACGCTTTTGGGACGAGCTAAAACAGCGGTTGCCAAAAGAGCTGGCTGACAAGTTAGTGACTGGTCACTCACTTGAGAAAAGCATCGCTCCGCTTCGCAGTTTTGTGGTTGAACCGATGCAGTATGGCAAGCTTTTCCTTGTAGGAGACGCCGCGCATATCGTGCCACCGACGGGGGCAAAAGGGCTAAACCTGGCTGCATCCGATGTGAATTATCTGTATCGGATTTTGTGTAAGGTGTATCAAGAAGGACGAACCGACTTACTGGAAACTTATTCGCCAATGGCATTGCGTAGAGTATGGAAAGGTGAGCGTTTTAGCTGGTTTATGACCAATCTCTTGCATGATTTCGAAGGGCAGGATGATTTTGACCGCAAAATGCAGCAGGCCGATCGTGAGTATTATCTGGCATCACGCGCAGGGTTAACGACAATTGCTGAAAATTATGTCGGATTACCCTTCGAATCGGTTGAATAAACTACACTTATTTGGATTTTTTACGCTGTAAGAGGATGTCATGAGTCTGAGCACCAGCATTCCGGTTTTTAAACTTTATGGTGAAAGCCGGAACTGGCCTGCAGCAGATTTACTGCATTGTGAGTCTATCCACAGCCGTAGCAGTCTTTATGAATGGCACATTCGTACGCACCAGCATGCAGATATCGTTCAGCTGCTTTATTTGCACAAAGGGCAGGTGGAGATTGATATTGAAGGCGTTAAACATCACGTAGGGCATGCCTGTATTCAGGTCGTGCCTGCGTTGTGTGTGCATGGTTTTAAATTCTCACCAGGCGCGCAGGGATATTCGCTGTCGTTTTCCGCTCCGTTAATCACCCAGTTTGAACAGCAATTTGGCCGTCCTTTACAGGTGCTCACGCAAGCAGCCTGTGTGCCAGTAAAAAACTCTCGTCGGCAAATTAATACCTTATTTAGCACCTTGCAAAGTGAGTACGAAGGCCAGGGAGAAGCGCGCGACATGATGCTGCATTCTTTGATCAGTGCGTTATTGGTCTGGCTCAATCGGCAATGCACTCCAGCCCCGAGCGGCAGTTCACGTGTTGAGCGCAAACGCTCGGTGATTAATCAATTTAATCAACTGGTTGAACGTCATTATCGCGAGCAATTTCCGGTGACGCATTATGCTGGTGTGGTGGGGTTATCGAGCGTTCATCTGAATAATTTGTGCCATGAATTTTATGGCTGTAGTGCACTGAATGTCCTTCACCAGCGCGTATTGCTGGAGGCTAAGCGCAGTTTGCTCTACACCAGCATGACAATTAGCCAGGTTTCTGATCATCTTGGTTTTAGTGACGCGACTTATTTTTCACGTTTTTTCCGCCGGTACACGGGGATAACGCCAAAAAATTTTCGTAGCCATCCGATACACGATTTATAAATTATTATATTAATGAATAAATTAATATAATTTAAGTTATTATTTACGCTCTCTGTCTATTAATATCACGGATTCCTCTTTTTTTAATCCACAATTAAATATATTATCCTCGTCCGCCACTGCTATCTCTTATTAACTCATACATTAAATGTATAAGTTAACGCATGGTCATATTTTACGGCGTCGAATAATAAATCAAAGGAATGATATGGGTAATATTATCACTGTGAATAATCCATTAAATCAGATAATGGTTATCTTGCCTTGTGTGTTAACTGCAGCAGGAATCACTTATCAGCTAGAATCAGAACCAAGAATTAAAAATTTAGTGAATGTTATCAAAAAGATTGATGAAGCCTATGCCGAGGTTTTAAAGATGCCGGACTCGCTCGTCATTCTAAATATCAGCCAATCTTCCAGCCGATTAAAAGAGGAAGTAAAGTTTATTAATTGGTGCCGGACGGTACAGCCCAACGCTGCAATTGTCGCTTACACCAATAATCATAAACTTAGTGTGCTTAATTATATTTCAGCGCTAGGTGTACGAGTGATTATTTCTCAATATGAGCCAACCGCAACCTTCATTGATCTCATCATTAAGTCACTCTCTTCCAAGGCAATGTTATGCAGCCCGATGATCAAAAACATTCTTGAGGAGCGGGTTTGCGGCGAACTCACCGCCTGCGAGGCCCAAGTTATGGGGCAGTTATTTCTAGGTCACAATGTCAGCCAAGTGGCGCTGAATCTAGATCGAGATATCAGAACCGTGAGCGCACATAAAAGGCATGCGATGGCAAAATTAGGCTTGAACAGTGAAAAAGATCTCCACTTTTTAGGCTGTGCATTATCAGGGAAGTAGTCGTTTTATAAGGAGATAGTTATGCAGGAAAGCAAAGTCAGGAACATTTTAAATAACTCCTGCCGCCGAGCGGTCGTTATCAGTAAACGTCCTTTAATGCGTGAAGGGTTGCAGTATGTGATGTCGCAAAAAGAATCTCACTCTTCATTGGTGTTACTGGAGAACTTTTTAGATCTCAAGCCAGAAATATTAGCGAATGTCGATGTGGTAATAGTTGAGTTGGACAAACCGTTGCAGGAGATCATTGAAGCGTGTGACCTTCTTAATCATCTGCAAAATCAACACCAACAGTTGCGATGGGTTTTTACTTTACCTGCGGAGCTGGTGAATATTGCAGTTGAACGATTGCTAACAAACAAAACGTCACTTCTTTCTTTATATGAGCCGATGAGCAGCATTATTGAGCATATCTTCAATTGTGACGGTGAAGTCGAAAGAATCAGCAGTCACCTTTTGAAGGAGAAAGCGGCACAGGTATCAACAAATGATGCGGTCAGACCCAACCTGACTTTTGCAGAGCGGCGTGTTTTACGGTTACTCAGTAAAGGCTGGCAACTGGCTCAAATCGCTGCATTGGTTGAGAAAAACTATAAAACCATCAGCGCGCAAAAAAGCAGTGCGATGCGCCGCCTGGCATTAAAAACGGATGCTGAAATGTATGCGTGGATGATCAGTGAAAATGGAATGAAGGAATTGAACTTGCCGCCGTATAACTTAGGAGTAGGAAGCTAATTGGTGAAGTACTGAGGAGTGCTAATCAGTCCTCAGTTTCCAGATTATTGGCAAACATCGACCCATTGCGCAGCGGTGAGTTCGGCCAGGCGAGTAGGGGAAATTCGTACCGCGCTATGAATGGCACCGGCAGCAGGCAAAACCTCGTCATATTGTTTAAGTGAAATATCACAGTAAACCGTTAACGGATTTTCCAGGCCAAAAGGGCAAACGCCGCCAACCGGATGGCCCGTCCATACCACAACTTCATCGCTGCTCAACATACGAGCTTTTGCCCCAAAAACGGCTTTGAGTTTTTTATTATCCAGGCGTGCATCACCTTTTGCGACAACGAGCAGAACCTGATCTTTGACTTTCAACGACAATGTTTTGGCTATCTGGCCCGGATCAACGTTATGAGCGAGTGCGGCTAAAGCAACCGTTGCTGTGCTTTGGTTTAATTCAATGATGTCGATATCGGGGGCATTTTCGGCAAAAAATTGCCGTACAGACTGCAAGCTCATGCTTTTCTCCCATACTTAGATGCAAATAATTTGGCATAAGCATGTGCCATATGTAAACCCTTCAAACTCTGGGTTGCCTTCTGTCTGCTACCTGAAATGGCGAAGGGGTCAAATCAGCTTGCATTGAATTGTCTATGCTTGAATTTGCCGGGCAGACAGGCACTGCTGTGATTTGAAATGCCTTATGAAGTTAAAGTTTCAGTGATTTCTGGATCTTCTTCACAATCGCTGCAACCGGTTACAGTAACCGGTTGCAGCAAGAGAAATAGCGATGAATACTGAAACGGTCACACACCTGTACCCAATAATAAGAGCAGCCTATGAAACCTATTTTTTTACGCTGTGCCAAAAAAGATGTCGAATTTAAAGCTGTATCTAAAAAGGTCTCCGTTCTGGGGATCAACTCTATGAATTACGGACTGTTGCGCGGCGATACCTTTCCCGCAGATACATTCGCGTTGTTAGCCTGACAGGAGCGCCGCTATGTCTACGAATCATGCAGCTTTTAATTTGATTTTCCGCTTTGTAGAAAACTATGTTAGCCCCGTTGCGGGAAGAATTTCGTCACAGCGCCATGTCATGGCTATTCGTGATGGGTTCATTTCTGCCATGCCATTTATGATTGTCGGCTCGTTCTTATTGGTCTTTGCCTATCCTCCGTTCTCGCCAACCACTACCTGGGGGTTTGCTCGTGCGTGGCTGGATATGGCGAAACAGTTTGAGGGGCAAATTCTTACACCGTTTGATATGACGATGGGCATTATGTCTATCTACATTTGTGCGGCCATTGCTTATAACCTCGGTAAACACTATGTGAAGTCGCACGGTCTGGACCCATTCATGTGTGCAATGCTTTCGCTGATGGCGTTTCTGTTGGTGGCTGCACCGAAAACCAAAGGGGTTATGCCGGTCGATAGCATGGGAGGGACGGGGATCTTTACCGCAATCCTGGTTGCTATTTACTGCGTCGAAATGATGCGTTTTCTGAAAGCGCACAATATTGGGATTAAACTCCCGGACCAGGTTCCACCGATGATCAAGAACTCCTTTGATCTTCTGATCCCCGTTTTGGTTGTTGTACTGACACTGTACCCGCTGAGTCTGCTGATTCAGTCCGAGTTTGGAATGCTGATTCCTCAGGCCATTATGTCACTGTTCAAACCTCTGGTTTCCGCAGCGGACTCATTGCCTGCGATTCTGCTGGCGGTGCTGATTGGCCACCTGCTGTGGTTTGCAGGGATTCACGGTGCAGCCATTATTTCTGGCATGTTGCAAATGTTCTGGCTGACAAACCTCGGGATGAACCAGAGTGCGCTGGCACAAGGTGCACCGCTGCCGCATATCTTTATGGAAGCATTCTGGACATTCTTTATCGTGATTGGTGGTTCGGGCGCGACCATGGGACTTGTGATTTGCTATCTGCGCAGTAAATCGGCTCACCTGCGATCTATTGGGCGACTAAGCGTTGTGCCAAGCTTCTTTAACATTAACGAGCCGGTGATTTTTGGTACCCCAATCGTTATGAACCCTGTGTTCTTTATTCCATTCTTGTTGGCGCCAATGGTTAACGCCGTGCTGGCATGGGGTGCTATGAAGATGGATTTAATTGGGCGAGTGATCTCTGTAGTACCGTGGACCGCGCCTGCACCAATTGGCGCAGCATGGGCGTTAGGTTGGGATTTCCGTGCGGCGATTCTGGTTATCTTGCTGGCTGTTGTTTCCGCCATCATCTACTTCCCGTTCTTTAAAGTGTACGAAAAGCAGTTACTGGAACAGGAAGCGGAAGAAGCGCAAAGAGCGTCTGGAGAAGAGAGCCAACAGGCGGCATAAACAGATTGCGAATAGTGAGATGAAACGGCGGGGAAACCTGCCGTTTTACTTTAAGGTGCAGTCACCGCAGCGTTGTACATCGGGCAATTTATAACGTTGGCAGCAAGTGCGGCGTACCAGCAAGCCTTCGCGAGGGATAACGGTGCGGTAAAGTGGGTTGTCCTGACCATCGCACAGTTGTTTTTCAAAGAAACAGGCGTGGCGCAATTGGGCTACCGTCGTCTCATCCAGCCACTCTCTAAGCTCGCCAAAAAACCAGTTCAACAAATATCCGGTATTGTTCCAGATGAGTTTCCCATTAATTTCTCCGCTGTTTTCCAGTGCGTCTACCACGGGCATCAAACCCTTAATGAGCAGGTTTTCAAGACGTTGAGCAAGCGGCAGGGCGGTCGCGATTTTATCTTCCTGAACGTCTATCCAGAAAGTCGCCACTCTGCCCGTTTCATGAAACTCGGCGTGTATATGTCGCGGGTCGATATCCATTGCTTGCGGCTGTGTAATGAGCGCCATAACCAACGGAGGAACCAGTAAGCCAAGATACCATTGCGCCCACAGTGATTTCAGTGGTTTACCTTCGCGCGCAAGCTGTGGCTGATGACGATATATATGGTCACTGTAGCAAGCGAGAAGCGAGTCTAGCATCGCGGGTTTCGACCATTGATGCAGCGTCAGGCTGGTTGCTGGGGCGGGTTCGTCGAGTTTGATAATGTCATTAAAATACGGTCGATGTGTGATGAAATGCGCACGTAGCTCATCCGCAAGCGCGGGCTGCGAGCTCGTAAATGGCGGTTGCCATGCA
>DASXXQ010000117.1:0-11199 GCA_036502985.1 Buttiauxella sp. | reverse complement strand
GTTACACAGGTATTGCGCCGCCTGGGTTATAGAAAAACGTTGGTCGGTGTCACGCTGGTTATCGGCGTGCTGATTGGGCAATTCTCATTGCAATCACCGGGTATGGAAGTGTGGCTACTGATATTGCCGCTGTTTATTCTGGGGATGGCGATGTCGACACAATTCACCGCGATGAACACCATTACGCTTGCCGATCTCACGGATGAAAATGCCAGCAGCGGCAACAGCGTATTGGCCGTGACCCAGCAGCTTGCTATCAGTCTTGGTGTTGCGGTAAGTGCGGCGGTACTTCGTCTATATGAGAGCGTCGGCAGCATTAATACCGTCGAGCAGTTCCATTACACGTTCCTGACGATGGGTGCCGTAACATTGGTTTCAGCGTTGGTGTTCTTATTATTACGTCCAAAAGACGGACGCAACATGATTAAACGCTAGACCGAACCACGTACCACCAGCTCTGGCGTCAGAAACAGCCGCTGTTGATCCAATGTGGGTTGCGCCATTCGATGTATCAATACATCAACGGCCAACTCACCCAGCTCATCTTTAGGCTGGTGAATAGTGGTAAGCGGCGGTGTCATATAGCGTGCAAGCTCGATATCGTCATAACCCACCACTGCCATATCCTGCGGAACTTTCAATCCTGCCTGATACAACGCCTGATAGGCACCTACCGCCATGGCATCATTACCGGTAAATACGGCGTGAGGCGGCTGTTCCAGTGCAAGAAGTGAATTCATGGCGGTGAATCCACCCTGAAATTCAAAATCGCCAATAATTTCATAACCTTCATGAATAACTAGCCCTGCGCGGTTCATTGCTTTTCTATAACCTTCAAGGCGCAATCGAGCGGGTGTTTTATCCTGTGGGCCGGCAATACAGGCGATTCGGGAATAGCCATTATCAATAAGATGCTGCGTGGCAGTCTCGCCACCCAGTAAAGAATTATCCTGAATGACATCGCTTTCGCCCTCAAAAGGCGCCCAGTCCATCATGACTGTTGGAATAGAAGGATAACGACTCATAATGACTGGCGAAGGGAGATGTGTTTCGGTACACAATAGCAGAAGCCCGTCGACACGCTTTTGCAGCAATGTCTCCAGATTTCGATTCATGCGTTGCTCATCGCCCTCGGTATTACACAGCACCAAACTATAACCACGTTCAAAACAGCTTCGTTCAACACCGCGCACTAATTCCGAATAAAACGGGTTACTACTGGCGGTGATTAACATCCCAATAGTGTGCGTTTGATTGAGCTTGAGGCTACGAGCCAGCGCGGAGGGGGCATAGTTAAGCGTTGTGATTGCCGCATCAACCTTTGCCCGAACGGCATCACTCACGAAACGGTCGTTATTAATGACGTGCGAAACCGTAGAAGTCGACACTCCCGCCATTTTCGCGACGTCTTTCATGGTGGCCATGATTATCCTTGCTGCTGCAAAAACTCGTCAATTTCATGACGCCACGGCACAGAAGGCTGCGCACCTTTACGCGTCACGGCAATAGCGGCGGCAGCATGCGCAAAGCGCACCGCATCGGCCATAGATTTATCTTCCAGTAATGCTGTGACCAACGCGCCATTAAAAGTATCGCCAGCGGCAATGGTATCCACAGCTTTTACCTTAAAGCCAGGCACGCGCTGCCCTTTACCATTTTCACTCAGCCACACCCCACGGCTACCCAAAGTAATAATGACGGTTTCAATCCCTTTCGCGTGAAGTGCCTGAGCCGCAACTGCCGCGTCATCGTCATTTTCTACGCGTACGCCAGTCAGTTTTTCCGCTTCGGTTTCGTTTGGCGTGATCATATCCACCAGCCCAAGCAGCTCGTCGGATAGCTCACAAGCAGGCGCGGGATTGAGCACCACTTTGGTTTTGTTCTGATGGGCAATTTTTGCAGCAGCCAGCACGCTTTCCAGCGGTGACTCTAGCTGCATTAAAAGCGCAGAGGCCTCTGCGATTTTTTGATTCTGTTCCGCCACCAGCTCGGGCGTTAACGCGCCGTTAGCACCAGCGTGAATACCAATAACGTTTTCCCCGGCACTGTTTACGAAAATCAGCGCGACGCCAGTTGAGGCATCTTTGATCGTGCTGATAGGCGATGTGTCGATTTTGTCGCTGATTAACTGCTTGCAGACGCGGCTTCCGGTATCGTCGTCGCCCACGCAGGCAATAAAGGCAATGTCTGCACCACTGCGTCCGGCAGCCACAGCCTGGTTGGCGCCTTTCCCTCCAAACGCCACCTGATACTCTTGCCCGGTTACAGTTTCACCCGGCGTTGGGAAATGTTCGAGGTTAAGGATATGGTCAGCATTAATACTGCCAAGGACGACGAGATTGCCTTTAGTTTTCATTTTTATCAGTCCAGTTAAGTGCGCCACTCCTGAGTAAGAGTGGCGCGGTGCCCTGCTTTTCTATTATTGACTTATTTTGTAACCAGCTTCAGGTCAACCGGGATTTTGGAGTCGACTTTCTCGCCTTTCAATACTTTGTCGGCCGTTTCTACACCGATAACACCAATCTGGTCAGCCATCTGGGCAACTGTCGCGCCCAGCTTGCCACTTTCTACGGCTTTAACACCATCAGCGGTGCCATCAAAGCCAACGACCAGAACGTCAGATTTACCGGCAGTTTGCAGCGCACGCAGCGCGCCCAATGCCATTTCGTCGTTCTGAGCAAATACAGCCTGCACGTCAGGATGCGCAGTCAGCAGGTTCTGCATGACGTTCAAACCCTTAGTGCGGTCGAAGTCAGCTGGCTGGCTGGCCAAAACGGTAAATTTGTGTGCAGCAGTTGCTTGTTTGAAACCTTCGCCACGTTCACGGGCAGCAGACGCACCAGCAATACCTTGCAATTCAATAACCTTCGCACCTTCACCCAGTTTCTTAGCAATGAAGTCACCCGCCATTTTCCCGCCTGCGACGTTATCAGACGCGATGTGGCTGACCACCGTCCCCTGATTTGCCATACGGTCGAGCGTAATCACAGGGATTTTAGCCTGGTTCGCCATTTTCACCGCATTGCCTACAGCATCAGAATCAGTTGGGTTGATAAGCATTAACTTAGTGCCGCGAACCGTCAGGTCCTGCACGTTTGCCAGCTCTTTCGCCGGGTTATTTTGAGAATCCAGAACAATCAGGTTGTAGCCCAGTTTGTCTGCTTCTTTTTGCGCGCCGTCTTTCAGTGAAACGAAGAACGGGTTATTCAGCGTGGAAACGACCAGAGCGATAGTATCTTTAGCCATCGCGTTAGCGCTGACCGTAGCGCTCAATGCAACAACAGAAACCAGAGTAGCCAGCTTTTTCATATTCATAGTCAGATGTCCTGTAGGGTTATGATTGTTACTGCTTTTTATTGTCCACCAGCACCGCCAGTAAAATAACCACTGCTTTGACGATCATCTGGTAATAAGAAGAAACACCTAATAAATTCAGCCCATTGTTCAGGAAGCCGAGGATCAGCGCCCCGATAAGCGTCCCGATAATCCGCCCTTTCCCACCAGCAAGGCTTGTACCGCCAAGTACAACTGCTGCGATAGCATCCAGCTCATAGCCAGTACCTGCTGTCGGTTGTGCAGAAGAAAGGCGCGCCACTTCGATGATCCCGGCCAAAGACGCCAGCAGACCGCAAAGTGAGTAAACGATAATTTTGACTTTGTTAACGCTGATACCTGAAAGACGTGTCGCTGCTTCGTTACCGCCCAGCGCATAGATATAACGACCCAGACGTGTGTGATGCAACATGTACCACGCGGCCAGGAAGACAATACCCATAATCCACACGGGCGTTGGAATACCCAGCGGACGGCCAATACCAAACCAGCCAAACACATCAGCGTTATCAGCAAACCCTGTGTTTACCGGGCTGCCGTTGGTATACACCATCGTCACGCCGCGCAGCAAAAGCATCATAACCAGCGTGGCGATAAACGCCTGCACGCGCCCTTTCGCGACAATGACACCCGTCACGGCCCCGATTGCGGCACCCAGTGCCAGCGCGCCAGCAACGGCCACCAGGGCATTCACTTCTAAACCAACAATCGAGGCGGCCACCGCTCCGGTCAACGCCAGCAATGAGCCGACGGACAGGTCAATCCCGGAAGTCAGAATGACCAGCGTCATGCCGACCGCCATAATGGCGTTCACAGAGGTCTGTTGCAGAATGTTAAACAGGTTATTAACGGTGAAAAAGCTTGGGCTAAGACTCGACACAATCGCAATCAGTACCAGCAGAGCGATAAGTGATTTTTGATCCAGCAACCACGCTTTAGTGAACCAGCGACGGGTAGGAATAGACTGGGTACTCATTTTACAGACTCCTGATTCACGCGATTTAGCTTGCCAACGGCCGCCGCCATTAAGATTTCCTGGGTGGCTTCTTCACGGGTAAATTCCCCGCCGAGATGCCCTTCGTGCATCACCATAATTCGGTCGCTCATACCGAGGACTTCCGGCATTTCGGACGAAACAAGGATGATGCTCAAACCATCGGCTTTGAACTGATTGATTAATTGGTAAATTTCTTTCTTCGCCCCAACGTCCACGCCACGAGTCGGTTCATCAAGAATCAGCACTTTTGGACGTGTCATCAGGCCACGGGCAATCGCTACTTTTTGCTGGTTGCCACCAGAAAGCAGGCCAATCGGCTGTTCCATTGACGGAGTCTTAACATTGAACAAACGAATAAAGTCCTGCACCGCCTGCTGCTCATCTTTGTGTTTCAGGCTGCCAACGTTATGGCTGAAATAGCGTAGCGCGGTCAGTGACATGTTCTCTTTAACCGACATGCCAAGCACCAGCCCGTCGCGCTTACGGTCTTCAGATATATAAACGATGCCGTTTGCCAGGCCATCTTGCGGCGAACGCGTCACCACTTCACGCCCATCCAGCGCAACATAACCGCCAGTACGCGGCAGTGCGCCATACAGCACTTTCATTAATTCGGTGCGGCCTGCGCCCATCAAACCCGCAACGCCGAGAATTTCACCTTTACGCAAAGTAAAGCTGACGTCATGTACGCCAGGGCCTGAAAGGTTATCGACGCGCAGACGCGTTTCACCGGGTTCTTTATCCAGACGAGGATATTGATCTTCGAGTTTGCGCCCGACCATCATTTCGATAAGCGTATCTTCGGTCAGCGTCGCGACTTCACGCTCGGCAATAAACTGACCATCGCGGAACACGGTGACGTCATCGCAAATTTCAAAGATCTCTTTCATGCGGTGGGAAATATAAACAATGCCGCGCCCCTGAGCTTTCAGCTCGCGGATAACACGGAATAAAGAGTCTGTTTCTGTATCGGTCAGCGCATCGGTAGGTTCATCCATGACGATGACTTTCGACTCGAAGCTCAGCACCTTTGCGATTTCGACCATC
The DNA here is from genome assembly GCA_036502985.1 of Buttiauxella sp. Lineage (GTDB taxonomy): Bacteria > Pseudomonadota > Gammaproteobacteria > Enterobacterales > Enterobacteriaceae > Buttiauxella. The sequence goes on along the minus strand of DASXXQ010000117.1, from coordinate 5,822 downwards.
TGCTGATCGCCAATCGACAAATCACCCACCAGCCGCTGGCTGTTAAAGCGCAAATTCAGCTTCGCGAGTAATTTATCTGCCTCGGCATACATCGTTTTCCAGTCGATTTTGCCAAAGCGGTTGACGAATTCACGGCCAAGGAAGATGTTTTCCGCAATGCTGAGCTGCGGAATCAGGTTGAGTTCCTGGTGAATAATACCGATGCCCGCTTCCTGTGAGGATTTAGGGCCATTGAAAGTCGTTTCTTTGCCCAGCCATACCAGCGACCCCGCATCACGTTGATAAATGCCGGTCAGCACTTTCATCATGGTGGATTTTCCTGCGCCGTTTTCGCCTACCAGTGCCATTACGCGGCCTGAGTAAACGTTTAGCGCTGCGCCAGAAAGGGCTTTTACGCCAGGGAACGACTTATCGATCCCTTTTAATTGCAGTAACGTTTCCATGCCGGCCTCAGAAGGTCACGCCAGCACAGAGAATGATATTCGCATACGGGGAACATTCCCCGCTGCGAATAACCGCCTGGCTATCGGCGGTGTGTTGCTTGAACTGCTCGTGACTGATGTAACGAATAGAAATGGTGTTTCCCTGGTGTTGTTGCAGTTGCTCGATGTAGCTGAGCAACGTTTCGTGGAGTTGGGGATTATGTTGTTTAATTTCCGAAGCTAAGACTGCAGCTTCAACCTGCATCTCTTGCGTTACGACTTCAACGACCTGCATAAAACTCGGTACGCCGTGAGTCAGAGCCAAATCAATACGCGGTGTGCTGCGCGGAATGGGCAACCCGGCATCGCCAATCACCAGCGTGTCGGTGTGGCCAAGACGGGAAATAACGGACGAGATATCAGCGTTGAGAACTGTGCCTTTCTTCATTTTCTTACTCCACTAGCGAAACGTTTCGCTGAGATAAAGTGTAGGAAATGTTGTGGTGGTAAAACAACCAGTGCGTGACAGAAGTGTGATCGGTATCGAAACGTTTCGCTGTTGCGGTTCAAAACGAGTATATGAGAGCGCGTACATCTGACAACCCAAAAAAATGCCCCTTCGATTGAAGAGGCATTGGTGTTAAATCTCGACTTGCGTTCCTAATTCGATAACCCTGTTTGGCGGAATTTCGAATTGGTCAGGTGCACGTAAGGCGTTGCGTTGCAGTGCGAGGAACAGTTTGCCACGTAACCGCAGGTACCACGGCCGTTTGCCGATGATCAGCGACTCGTGCGACATAAAGAACGATGTCTCCATCATTCGGCAGCTTAGTCCTTCCAGGCCGCAGCGATGGAACACCTCTTCAACGTTTGGTGTCTCGCGCCAACCGTAGCTTGCGACTACTCGCCAGAAGGTTGGCGAAAGCTGCTCAATGGTCACACGCTTAACATTATGAACGTATGGCGCATCTTCGGTTCGCAGCGTCAGCAGCACCACGCGCTCATGCAGCACTTTGTTGTGCTTGAGATTGTGTAGCATCGCAAAAGGAATCACGTTCAGCGCACGGGACATGTAAACCGCCGTTCCCGGAACGCGTACCGGCGGCGATTTTTCCAGTGAGGCAATCATCGCTTCCAGTGAATTTCCATGCTCATGCATACGGCGCAGCAGGCGGAAACGCTCGCTTTTCCAGGTTGTCATGATGACAAACATCACTAACGCCAGGCTAAGCGGCAGCCAACCACCGGAGAAGATTTTGACGGCGTTTGCTGAGAACAGTGGAATGTCGATGCACAGGAAGCCAATCCCCATCAGCAACACACCAATTTTGTTCCAGTGCCAGTTCTTGCTTGCAACTGTACAAGAAAGGATAGACGTCAGCACCATAGTGCCGGTTACTGCAATACCGTACGCTGCAGCAAGATTGCTGGAGTGCTCGAAGCCAATAATAACAATGACCACAGAGATATAGAGGATCCAGTTAATTGCTGGAACATAAATCTGACCGGATTCCATTTCCGAGGTGTGGATGATGCGCATTGGCGACAGATAACCCAAACGCACTGCCTGGCGAGTCAGTGAGAACACGCCTGAAATAACTGCCTGAGAAGCGATAACCGTTGCCAGTGTCGCCAGAATCATCAGTGGGATTAGCGCCCAGTCTGGAGCCAACAAGAAGAACGGGTTTTTAATGGCTTCAGGAGTTTTAAGCAGTAAAGCCCCCTGGCCAAAATAGTTCAGCACCAATGAAGGTAGAACGACAATAAACCACGCAATACGGATAGGGAACTTACCGAAGTGACCCATATCCGCATACAACGCTTCAACACCCGTAATAGAGAGCACTACGGCACCCAGGGCAAAGAACGATACTGTTTTGTATTCGAGGAAGAAATGCACCGCCCATGAAGGGTTCAGCGCCTGAAGGACTTCAGGGTTCGCCATGATACTACGCGCGCCTAAAACGGCCAGTACCAGGAACCACAGCAGCATGACAGGGGCAAACAGTTTGCCCACCATGCCGGTCCCGTGTTTCTGAATCATAAACAACAGCGTCAGAACCACTATCGACAGCGGAACGATATAGGCATCGAGTTGCGGCGCGGCTATCTCAAGCCCTTCGATGGCCGACATAACCGATATTGCCGGGGTGATGACCACCTCGCCATAGAAGAAGCTGCCGCCGATCAATCCCATGATCACCAGCACCGACGTCATTTTCGCCGACGTATTTCGCCCTGCCAAAGACATTAGCGTCAAAATACCACCTTCGCCTGCGTTATCCGCACGCATAACAAAGGTCAGATATTTAACAGAGACCACTAAGATCAATAGCCAAAAAATTAAAGATAAAAAGCCAAATACGGCGTCGCGTTCTACGCCAAATCCGAATTGACCAGACAGACATTCACGAAGGGTATAAAGCGGGCTGGTACCAATATCACCGTATACCACCCCAATTGCAGCCAGCGTTATCGCAGGCAATGATTGTTTATTATCAGCGCTCATAGACTAATCTTTTGTTGGAATCCCGAAAGCGTGTGCTTAGTCCCTTGGCCCACAAAAAGGCGCACAGTATGCACGATAATCAAGTAAATCGTACCCCTAAATACAACAGGCTTAACTTATGTCAGGGAAAAAAGAGCCGCTCATCAAACCATTAACGATAATGGTGATGAACGATATACTCGCGATACTGCTTAGTGATAACCGCGTAAGGATGCAACGCTAATTATGGCTCAATCACATTTATTGGCTGAAAGAATTTCACGACTTAGCCAGGCTCTGGAAAAAGGATTGTTTGAACGACAGCACGCGGTGCGTCTTTGTTTACTGGCAGCGTTGAGTGGCGAGAGTGTTTTCTTGCTTGGCCCTCCGGGTATCGCTAAGAGTTTAATTGCCCGCCGCCTGAAGTTTGCATTCCAGCATGCCCGCGCCTTTGAATACTTGATGACACGTTTCTCAACGCCTGAAGAAGTCTTTGGCCCGTTATCTATTCAGGCGCTAAAAGATGAAGGCCGCTATGAGCGCCTGACCGCAGGTTATCTGCCGGAAGCTGAAATCGTCTTTCTCGATGAAATCTGGAAGGCCGGCCCTGCCATTCTGAATACTCTGCTAACCGCAATAAATGAACGCCGTTTTCGTAACGGAGCCAGCGAAGAAAAAATCCCAATGCGTTTGCTGGTGGCAGCGTCTAACGAACTCCCGGAAGCAGACAGTAGCCTTGAAGCCCTGTATGACCGCATGTTGATTCGCCTGTGGCTCGACAAAGTACAGGATAAAAGCAATTTCCGTTCAATGCTCACCAGTCAGCATGATGAGAACCACAATCCGGTGCCTGAGAATCTGCAAGTTACCGACGATGAGTATTTCAAATGGCAACAGGAAATTGGCACAGTTTTGCTGCCGGATAACGTTTTTGAGCTGATCTTTACGCTACGCCAACAGCTCGAAAATGCGCCGGGTGCGCCTTATGTTTCTGACCGTCGCTGGAAGAAAGCCATACGCCTGCTGCAAGCCAGCGCCTTCTTTAGTGGCCGCAGCACCGTTGCTCCTATTGATTTGATCCTGCTAAAAGATTGCCTGTGGCATGACAGCGCGGCCATGAATCTGATGCAACAGCAGCTGGAAATATTGATGACCGGGCACGCCTGGCAACAACACGCGATGCTCAGCAAATTGGGGGCGATTGTGCAGCGCCGCATCCAGTTGCAACAGCAGCATAGCGACCGTGAAGCGATCACCGTGACCAAACAGGGCGGGATGTTTAGCCGTCGCCCGCAATACCAGTTACCTGATTATTTGAGCGGTGAAACACTGACGCTACTGCTCCAGCAACCGCTGAAACTGCATGATATCAACGTTGTCCACGTATCGGTCTCTCGTGAAGCCTGTGCCCAATGGCTAATAAAGGGAGGAGAGCTGCGTGGCAAACTCAACGGTATTGGCTTTGCTCAGGTACTGAATATGGAAGTCGATAGCAGCCAGCATTTGGTTCTACGCGATATTAGCCTGCAAAGCACATATCTGGTTATACCCGGCAAACAACAGCAAGGGGAGCCAGAGGAGATCAAGCAGCAATTCGACGATCTGGAATCCACCCTCCACCAGCAACATGAACGTTTTAACGATCAGCAAAAATGCCTGTTTATCCACAACGAATGGCTAGGGAAGATCGAAGCCAGTCTGCAAGACGTGGCGGAACAAATTAAGCAGGCACGGCATTAATGCTCAGTGTTGAAGCGCTCGATCTCATCCTTGCTATTAGCGAGGGTGAATTGATTGAAGGGGTTATTCTCACACTGCTCACCGCACCGCAGCTGGCGGTGTTTTTTGAAAAATTCCCACGTCTGAAAAAAGCGGTGGTAAAAGACATTCCACGCTGGCGAGAGGTACTCAAAGCCAGACTGCACGACACAAACGTGCCACAAGAGTTAGCCCGCGAAGTTCTGTGCTATCGGGAAAGCCAACTGCTCACCACCATCCAGCTATCCGCAAAGCTTCCTGAAATTTTAGCTCTGCTGAAAAGTGTCGATTCCCCGTTTTATGGGCAAGCACAAGCGCTGGTGGCTGAAACGCCTCGCCTGACACCTGCGCAGCAAACGCTCTTCCTGCAACGCTGGCGGCTGAGCCTGGTCGTGCAGACCACGTCGCTTAACCAACAATTGCTGGAAGACGAGCGAGATCAACTGCTGGCTGAAGTTCAGCAGCGTCTGGCATTAAGCGGCCAACTAGAACCGGTTCTGGTAGACAGCGACAACGCCGCAGGCCGGCTGTGGGATATGAGCGCGGGTTCGCTTAAACGTGGCGATTACCAGCTTATCGTTCAGTACGGTGATTTTCTTGCAAGCCAGCCTGAATTATTGAAACTCGCCGAACAACTTGGCCGCTCTAAAGAAGCCAAAGCGGTGCCGCGAAAAGATGCGCCAACAGAAACCTGGCGCATGTTGGTTCGTGAGCCTGCGACGGTGCCCGAACAAGTCGACGGCCTACAGCGTAGCGATGACATTCTGCGTTTGCTGCCACCGGAACTGGCAACCCTGGGCATTAGCGAGCTGGAATTCGAGTTCTATCGTCGGCTGGTGGAAAAACAGCTGCTGACTTATCGTCTGCACGGTGATTCCTGGCGCGAGAAAGTCGTTGAGCGCCCTGTTGTTCATCAGGATTTTGATGAGCAACCTCGCGGACCCTTTATTGTTTGCGTTGATACGTCCGGTTCCATGGGGGGCTTTAATGAACAGTGCGCCAAGGCCTTCTGCCTGGCTCTAATGCGCGTGGCCCTGGCGGATAACCGCCGCTGCTTCATTATGCTGTTTTCCAGCGAAGTCGTGCGTTACGAGGTTTGTGGTGCTGATGGTATTGAACAAGCGATCCGTTTTCTGAGCCAGCGCTTTCGCGGC
>DASXXQ010000116.1:0-26341 GCA_036502985.1 Buttiauxella sp. | reverse complement strand
GCAAACCTTGGATTAACCGATACTGTCTCACAGGCAGCGGTCGCTCTGAACCGAACCAGAAATCTCGCTGATTTAAACGACATTCCAGCATCAAGAGGATCGCTTGGACTTAAAGGTGCCGCTCTTCTGAATGTAGGAACCACATCAGGCACTGTCGCAGCGGGTGATGATATTCGTATAACCGGTGCAATGCAGAAAAGTGCAAACGGTACTGACATTCCAGATAAAGCAGCTTTTCGTTCATCCATCCAGCTTGGTTCTTCGGCTCAGTATGACGTAGGTACTTCTGCGGAGGTTATCGCGGGTACTGCATCAAAGGTCGTTACTATTCCGGCGTTAACTGCATTATTTGATTTAGTTGCAACCTCGGTAAATGGTTCTATTCGTATCCCAAATCGCCCGGGCGGCATCGTTATCGCATGTGGAACGGCTCCACCGGGAGGTGATGGGATGTTTACTGTTGCATTCAACAACCCCCCATTTGTCATGCCGCAGGTAGCCAGCGGGCAGGGATCCGGGGCGTGGGACCCTAGCCATGTTGTTGTTCAGAACACCACTAATACCGGGTTCTCTACTTATACGCAGTCACTTGCACGTAAATACATTGCTATTGGGAAATAAAAATGACAGATGCTCAAGACACAATATTGGCTGACAACCAGGCAATCAGCACTGCTATCTGTTTCAGTGCATCATCAATGGGTTTTTACCCGCAGGCATGGATTGATGACGGGACGTATGCAGACTTGCCAACAGATATCATCACTTTAACGAGTGATGAGCTTATTTATCGTGACAGCATGCCGCCAGCAGGGAAAATTCTTGGCTCACAGGATGGTCATCCGGCATGGATAGATATTCCGCTGCCAACCTCTGCGGAGCTTACCGCTATTGCCGCCCAAAAAAAATCGGCATTGCTGGCTGAGGCATCGGCAATCATCGCGCCATTACGTGATGCAAGTGACGGCGGTTACATAGAAGATGCAGACAAGCCAAAACTGGTAGCGTGGCAGAAATACCGTTATGACCTGATGAAAGTCGATCCAGCTAATCCTGTCTGGCCGCAACAGCCAGCATAGGAACCATTGATATAAGAAGTTAGCGCAAGGATGCGCTGAGTTGTTTTGGGGAGCACACTTTAAATGGTAGGGCGGCTGACTGGTGATGTGATGACGTGTTAGCCGCTACAGTGTAATATGCACGCCAGTCGTTGATGGGGTAGTTACTGTGGAGTGTCCACCGCTGTGTCCATCAAAAAGAATCATTTAGCATAGCGAGCATAAAAACTTATATTTATGAAGAACATAAGAAACTTTTCTATTATTGCCCACATCGACCACGGCAAATCGACGCTGTCTGACCGTATTATCCAAATTTGCGGTGGCCTGTCCGATCGTGAAATGGAAGCCCAGGTTCTTGACTCCATGGATCTGGAGCGTGAACGTGGTATTACCATCAAAGCGCAAAGCGTAACGTTGGACTACAAAGCCAGTGATGGTGAAACTTATCACCTGAATTTCATCGACACCCCAGGCCACGTTGACTTCTCTTATGAAGTTTCGCGCTCCCTTGCTGCTTGCGAAGGTGCGTTGCTGGTGGTGGATGCCGGTCAGGGTGTTGAAGCCCAGACCCTGGCAAACTGCTATACCGCCATGGAAATGGATCTGGAAGTGGTTCCAGTTCTGAATAAAATTGACCTGCCAGCTGCCGATCCTGAACGTGCAGCGCAAGAAATTGAAGATATCGTTGGTATTGATGCAGCCGACGCTGTGCGTTGCTCTGCAAAAACTGGTTTGGGCGTAACAGATGTGCTTGAGCGTCTGGTTCGTGATATCCCAGGGCCAGAAGGTGATCCAGATGCCCCATTACAGGCGCTGATCATTGACTCCTGGTTCGATAACTATCTTGGCGTTGTTTCTCTGGTACGTATTAAAAACGGCACCATGAGAAAGGGCGACAAAATCAAAGTAATGAGTACTGGCCAGGTTTATAACGCAGACCGTCTGGGTATCTTCACGCCAAAACGTGTTGATCGTGATGTGTTAGGTTGCGGTGAAGTGGGTTGGTTGGTCTGTGCTATCAAAGATATCCTGGGTGCACCAGTGGGCGATACCTTGACCCTTGCCCGTAATCCGGCAGATAAAGCACTGCCAGGTTTTAAAAAAGTGAAGCCGCAGGTTTACGCAGGTCTATTCCCAGTCAGCTCTGACGATTATGAAAACTTCCGTGATGCGTTGGGTAAACTGAGCCTGAACGATGCTTCATTGTTCTATGAGCCAGAAAGTTCCACCGCGCTGGGCTTCGGCTTCCGTTGTGGCTTCCTTGGTCTGTTGCACATGGAGATCATTCAGGAACGTCTTGAGCGTGAATACGATCTTGATCTGATTACCACGGCTCCAACGGTTGTTTACGAAGTTGAAACCACCACTGGCGAAACAATTTACGTTGATAGCCCTTCTAAGCTGCCAGCACTCAATAACATTGCAGAGCTGCGCGAGCCAATCGCTGAATGCCATATGTTGATGCCGCAGGAATATCTGGGCAGCGTTATCACTTTGTGTATTGAGAAGCGTGGCGTCCAGACCAACATGGTTTACCACGGTAACCAGGTTGCGCTGACTTATGAAATCCCAATGGCTGAAGTAGTACTCGACTTCTTCGATCGTCTGAAATCAACGTCCCGTGGTTATGCTTCACTGGACTATAACTTCAAGCGTTTCCAGGCTTCCGACATGGTGCGTGTTGATGTACTGATTAACGGCGATCGTGTTGATGCCCTGGCATTGATCACGCACCGTGGTAATTCGCAGTTCCGTGGCCGTCAGTTGGTTGAAAAAATGCAGGAGCTTATCCCGCGTCAGCAATTTGATATTGCCATTCAGGCCGCTATCGGCGCGCATATCATTGCACGTTCAACTGTTAAACAGTTGCGTAAAAACGTATTGGCTAAATGCTACGGCGGTGACGTAAGCCGTAAGAAAAAGCTGTTGCAGAAACAGAAAGACGGTAAGAAACGTATGAAGCAAGTCGGCAACGTCGAACTGCCTCAGGAAGCGTTCCTCGCTATTCTGCATGTCGGCAAAGACGGCAAATAACTTAAGGAGTTGGCATGGCGAATATGTTTGCCCTAATCCTCGTGATAGCGACGCTGGTAACGGGCCTTTTATGGTGTATCGATAAATTTATCTTTGCGCCTAAGCGTCGGGAAAAACAGGCGGCAGCGCAAGCTGCCACTGGCAATGAGCTTGATAGCAAGACGCTAAAAAAAGTGGCACCTAAGCCAGGTTGGTTAGAAACGGGGGCATCCGTATTCCCTGTGCTGGCAATTGTTCTGATTGTGCGTTCATTTGTTTATGAACCCTTCCAGATCCCGTCAGGTTCAATGATGCCAACGTTATTAATTGGCGATTTTATTCTGGTCGAGAAATTTGCTTATGGCATCAAAGATCCGATTTACCAGAAAACGCTAATTGAGACGGGTCATCCGAAACGTGGTGATATTGTGGTGTTCAAATATCCGCAAGATCCGCGTCTGGATTACATCAAGCGTGCTGTTGGCTTACCGGGTGACCGTGTCAGCTACGATCCGGTTGCAAAAGAAGTCACTATTCAGCCAAATTGTAGTTCTGGCCAGGCATGTGAAAACGCATTGCCAATCACCTACAGCAATGTAGAACCAAGTGATTTTGTGCAGACTTTTGCTCGTCGTAATGGCAGTGAAGCGAATTCCGGTTTCTTCCAGTTGCCGCTGAACCAGACTAAACAAGATGGTATTCGTCTGTCAGAGCGCAAAGAAACTCTGGGCGACGTGACTCACCGCATTCTGACCGTGCCAATTGCACAGGACCAGGTGGGGATGTATTACCAGCAGCCGGGCCAACAACTCGCCACCTGGATTGTGCCGCCGGGCCACTACTTCATGATGGGCGATAACCGTGATAACTCCGCTGATAGCCGTTATTGGGGCTTTGTTCCTGAGGCAAATCTGGTAGGTAAAGCAACCGCAATCTGGATGAGTTTTGAGAAACAAGAAGGTGAATGGCCAACGGGTGTTCGCTTAAGTCGTATTGGCGGAATTCATTGATCAATTAAATCCATTCAGGTAACGACATACCTTGTCGTTGTGTATAGAATATCCCCCCGTATTTAGGTTGGCTCCCGAAAGGGAGCCACGGCAAACGAAACAGCGTTGGTTCTCTTTTTCAGGTCTGTTCCGTGTGCTGAATAATTGACGCATTCATTAATTGGTATCGCATGAACCCCATCGTAATTAATAGGCTGCAGCGCAAGCTGGGCTACACTTTTGTACATCAGGATCTGTTGCAACAGGCATTAACGCACCGCAGTGCCAGCAGCAAACACAACGAGCGCCTTGAGTTCTTAGGTGACTCCATTCTTAGCTACGTTATTGCAAACGCGCTTTACCATCGTTTTCCTCGCGTAGACGAAGGCGATATGAGCCGTATGCGTGCGACGCTGGTACGCGGAAATACGCTGGCAGAAATTGCTCGCGAATTTGAATTAGGTGAATGTCTGCGTCTTGGGCCGGGTGAACTGAAAAGTGGTGGTTTCCGCCGCGAATCTATTCTGGCCGATACCGTCGAAGCCTTAATTGGTGGCGTTTTCCTCGACAGTGATATCCAGAATGTTGAGCGTTTAATTCTTTCCTGGTACCAATCTCGTCTGGATGAAATTAGCCCAGGCGATAAGCAAAAAGACCCTAAGACGCGTCTGCAAGAGTATTTGCAGGGTCGCCACTTGCCATTGCCATCTTATTTGGTGGTGCAGGTTCGTGGTGAAGCGCACGATCAGGAATTTACCATTCACTGTCAGGTGAGTGGCCTGCCTGAGCCGGTTATTGGTACCGGTTCAAGCCGCCGTAAAGCGGAACAGGCTGCAGCTGAGCAGGCGCTTATCAAGCTGGAGCTGGAATAATGAGCGAAGAAAAAACCTTTTGCGGATTCGTGGCCATCGTTGGTCGCCCGAATGTCGGCAAATCCACGCTGCTAAACCAGTTGCTTGGGCAAAAAATCTCTATCACCTCCCGTAAAGCGCAGACGACTCGTCACCGCATTATGGGTATCCATACTGAAGGCCCGTATCAGGCGATTTACGTTGATACCCCAGGGCTGCATATGGAAGAAAAGCGCGCTATCAACCGCCTGATGAACAAAGCTGCCAGCAGCTCCATTGGTGATGTTGAGCTGGTAATCTTCGTGGTTGAAGGCACGAAGTGGACCGCAGATGATGAGATGGTACTCAACAAACTGCGTGACGCTCGCGCGCCAGTTATCCTCGCAGTTAACAAAGTTGATAACGTTCAGGACAAAGGCGTCCTGCTGCCGCACCTGCAATTCCTTGGCAGCCAGATGAACTTCCTGGATATCGTGCCTATTTCTGCCGAAAATGGCCTGAATGTGGACACTATCGCCAGCATCGTTCGTAAACGTTTGCCAGAAGCGATTCATCACTTCCCGGAAGATCACATTACTGACCGCTCACAGCGTTTTATGGCGTCAGAAATCATCCGTGAAAAACTGATGCGTTTCCTGGGTGCGGAACTGCCTTACTCTGTGACCGTTGAAATCGAACAGTTTGTAGAGAATGCTCGCGGCGGATACGACATCAACGGTCTGATTCTGGTGGAACGTGAAGGCCAGAAGAAGATGGTGATTGGCAATAAAGGCGCCAAAATCAAAACTATCGGCATCGAAGCCCGTAAAGATATGGAAGAGATGTTCGAAGCCAAAATTCACCTGGAACTGTGGGTGAAGGTTAAATCCGGCTGGGCTGATGACGAACGCGCATTGCGCAGCCTTGGTTATACCGACGATCTGAAATAAGCAATGGAAGGCTGGCAACGGGCTTTTGTCCTGCATAGTCGCCCCTGGAGCGAAACCAGCCTTCTGCTTGATCTTTTTTCTGAAGAGTCCGGGCGCGTTCGCCTCATTGCAAAAGGCGCTCGTTCTCGTCGCTCGAACCTCAAAGGGACGTTACAACCCTTTACCCCCTTGTTAGTTCGGTGGGGCGGACGTGGTGAAGTTAAAACGCTGCGTAGCGCCGAAGCCGTTTCCCTGGCACTTCCTCTTAGCGGCATAACGCTCTACAGCGGCCTGTATGTGAACGAACTGGTTTCACGCGTGCTGGAAGATGAAACACGTTTCTCTGCATTATTCTTCGATTACCTCCACTGCATTCAAGCTCTCGCAGGAACAGAGGGTTCACCAGAACCGGCTTTACGCCGCTTTGAATTAGCTTTGCTTGGGCATCTGGGCTATGGCGTGGACTTCTTGCACTGTGCCGGAAGCGGTGACGAAGTCAGCGACACCATGACCTATCGATATCGTGAAGAGAAAGGGTTTATCGCAAGCCTGGTGGTAGATAACAACAGTTTCACGGGTTTTGAATTAAAAGCACTCGCCAACCGTGAATTTCCTGACGTTGCTACATTGCGCGCTGCTAAACGTTTTACCCGAATAGCGCTGAAACCCTATCTGGGCGGCAAACCCCTCAAAAGCCGCGAATTATTCCGCCAGTTTGTGCCTAAAAAACCACCACTCAAATCGCCTCAAGACCCGCAATAACGCCTGGCCGTAGCCATGCTTTCCTTCCACGGTGTAAACTGCCTGAACTAAAACTGTGCTGAACCCGAGGAAAGGTATGTCTGAATTACTGTTAGGCGTAAACATCGATCACATCGCAACGTTACGAAACGCGCGCGGCACGGCATATCCTGATCCTGTGCAAGCTGCATTTATCTGCGAGCAAGCGGGAGCCGATGGTATTACGGTTCACCTGCGTGAAGATCGCCGCCATATCACCGATCGCGATGTGCGCATTCTGCGCCAGACCCTCGATACCCGTATGAATCTGGAAATGGCCGTCACTGAAGAGATGATTGGTATTGCTTGCGAAACAAAACCTCATTTCTGCTGCCTGGTACCGGAAAAGCGCCAGGAAGTGACTACCGAAGGCGGCCTGGATGTTGCTGGCCAGTTGGATAAAATGCGTGACGCCTGCAAACGCCTGGCGGATGCCGGTATTCTTGTTTCCCTGTTTATTGATGCTGACCACGCGCAAATTGATGCCGCGGTTGCCGTTGGCGCGCCATACATCGAAATCCACACGGGTTGCTATGCCGATGCCAAAGACGAAGCGACTCAGGCAAAAGAACTTGCCCGTATCGCCGAAGCTGCAACATACGCAGCAGGCAAAGGCCTGAAAGTGAATGCCGGCCACGGGCTGACATACCACAATGTTCAAGCTATCGCGCGCCTGCCAGAAATGCATGAACTGAATATTGGCCACGCGATTATTGGCCGTGCGGTCATGAGCGGCTTGAAAGATGCGGTGGCAGAAATGAAACGTCTGATGCAGGAAGCACGTAGCTAATGGCAATCCTCGGCCTTGGCACCGATATCGTTGAGATAGCGCGCATTGAAAGCGTTATCTCGCGTTCGGGTGACAGACTGGCGAAGCGTGTACTCAGTGCCAATGAATGGCTGCAATATCAGGCGCACCAGCAGCCGGTGCGCTTTCTCGCCAAACGTTTTGCGGTAAAAGAAGCGGCTGCCAAAGCATTTGGCACCGGGATCCGGAATGGTCTGGCGTTTAATCAGTTTGAAGTGTTTAACGACCCGCTCGGCAAGCCGCAGTTACGTTTTTGGGAAGAGGCGCTACGGCTTTCAGAAAGAATGGGCGTGCGTTCGGTGCATGTTACGCTTGCAGATGAACGGCACTATGCCTGTGCAACGGTCATTATCGAAAATTAATACCCGTCACACTTCAGGCTGCCTCATTGTTGGCTGCAAAAATTCACCCGAATCACTTACTTTTGTACGCTCATCGGGGCTCATTCTCTCGCCGCCGCGATGCAACTAGAATTATTGAGGGTATGGCCGTTTATAACTTATCAGCGTGGTGCAACTGTACGAATTTATCCCACAGTTGCTCTTCGTTTTCTTGATGCGCAGGATCGCTGATGATGGTGTTTGGGATCGGGCAAACTTTCTGACAAGTCGGTGTTTCGTAATGCCCAACACACTCGGTACAGCGATCGGTGTTGATCTCATAAATGCTATCACCCATAGAAATGGCCTCATTTGGGCATTCCGGCTCGCACATATCGCAATTGATACATTTTTTAGTGATAAGTAACGCCATGGGGAAATCTCGATAACAACAGAAACAGGGCGGGTATTATACGCCCAATCCCTCATCAAACCAGTTTTTTTACCAGCGCTTCACTGTGGCGAATACGATTCGGTGCGTGTTCAAGATCCCGTTGTACCAACGCCATAAACAGTAAATCGGTTAACATCATTTGTGCGCTGGTGGATGAAATTGCCGCACTGCGCGTCGCTTGTTCCTCGGCGATGGTATACAGGCACAGTGTGGCTCGCTGTTGTAACGCGTTGGGCGTAAAACCGGTGATCGCGAGGATCTTTGCACCAGTACGCAGGGTTTCGTCGGCGGCAAGATTTATCTCACGTCGTTCACCAGAATAGGAAATCGCCAATAAAACGTCATCGCTGCTCGAGGCTTGTGCGGTTGCCAGTAACGCGTGCATATCCTGCTCCGCCACGGCATTAATGCCAATTTTCATCAGCTTCCAGGCAAAGTTTTTGGCAACCAGCCCGGATGCGCCAATTCCCACCAGCAACACGCGTCGAGCATTACGCAGCATGTTCACGCTAGCCAGTAACTTTTCTTCGCTATTGATATCAAGCGTGGCATGCATAGCCGCCAGATTATCTTTAATCAGTTTTTCACCCACCAGGCGCAGCGGATCGTCACCCAGAATCAGGTTATGAACCGGTACAGATTGTGGCTCCTGGCCGCTGGCAAGTGCTTCACTGATGGCAAGTTTGAGGGCAGGGAAGCCTTTGAAGCCCAGCTTTTGGGAAAACTTCACCACGCTGGACTGGCTAACGCCTGCTTCAGCCGCGAGCTGTTGCGAACTCAAATGGCGAGCATAGTCGGGCTTTTCCAATAAGAAATCGGCCAGTTTACGGTCACTCTGTGCCAGGGTTGAGTAGCGGCTTCGAATACGCAGTAAACAGTTCATTTCCTCTCCAGTGTGCCAGGTCAATTATGTGAGCGGCTCCATAATAACGTAAATATCGCTCGCCTGAATGAATTTTATATTCCATCATAAAGAAACTGTAAGGAATTAAATATTCAAAGGTGCATGATGAATCTCGGCTCACTCGTTTCTGAAACTCGTAATCCACAAACGATGGATCTCGACTGTCTCTCCACGCTTGCTATGGTCGAGCGTTTTAATCAGCAAGATGCACTGGTTGCGGGGGCGGTTGAAAAAACGCTGCCAGAAGTGGCTAATGCTGTCGATGCCGCGAGCGAATCACTCAAGGCCGGTGGGCGTTTGATCTATATGGGTGCTGGAACCAGCGGGCGTCTTGGTGTACTGGATGCATCAGAGTGTCCGCCTACGTTTGGCGTACCACACGGGCTGGTGATTGGTTTAATTGCCGGTGGACCAGGCGCGCTACTCAAAGCTGTAGAAGGTGCTGAAGATAATCAGCAACTCGGTGAAGACGACCTGAAAGCACTCAAGTTAACTGCGAACGATATGGTGGTTGGGCTTGCGGCTTCCGGGCGCACACCGTATGTGATTGGAGGGTTGCGTTATGCCCGCAATCTTGGCTGCCGTACCGCAGCGATTTCCTGCAACCCGGGTTCCGCTATCGCACAGGAAGCTGAAATTGCTATTTCTCCCGTTGTCGGGCCAGAGGCATTAACGGGTTCAACGCGCCTGAAATCAGGTACCGCGCAAAAGCTGGTACTGAACATGATCTCTACGGGAGCGATGGTCAAACTTGGCAAGGTCTATGAGAACCTGATGGTGGATATGAAAGCCACCAACATTAAACTGGTGGATCGCGCGTGCCGGATTGTTGTCGAAGCGACCGGGGCTACTCGTGAAGACGCTGAAAAAGCGCTAAAACAAACGGATTACGAAGTTAAGCCGGCCATTCTAATGATACTCACCGGTGTTGATGCCGAAACCGCGCAAGCGCGTTTGGCAGACAGCCGTGGATATCTCCGTCCCGCACTGAAAAACTAAAATAACAGGCACTGAATCATGGATATGACAGCTATTTTGGCCCGTGAAATTTTGCTTGGAATCGGTGGGCAGGGAAATATCGCCCGTCTGGAAAACTGCATGACACGCGTGCGTGTTGAAGTGAATGACGACAGCCAGCTGGATATTGCTCGCCTGAAAAAACTACCGGGAGTTAGCGGTTACGTCAAGCAAGGTGCGCAGCATCAGCTGATTGTTGGGCCGGGTCGTGCGGCTCAGGTTGTTGATGCGATGCGAGAACTGTTGCACAGCAGCGGCCAGACTATCTCAAGTGAAGATGATATCGCGCAGAATAAAGCCCAGGCGAAAGCGCGCTATCAGGCACCGATGAGCGAAGCACTGCGCAAACTGGCAAACGTCTTTATTCCATTGATTCCTGCCTTTATCGCATCGGGGCTTATCACCGGAATAATCAATATTTTAAAGCGCCCGGACATTGTGGGCGACCTCGCCACACAGTACCCGAACATTCTCGGTCTGCTCGCCATCTTCGGTAGTGCGGTATTTGCTATCATGAATATTCTGGTGGGGGTCAATGCCGCCAAAGTATTCGGCGGTTCGATGGCGATGGGCGGCGTGATGGCGGGGATTCTTTCCAGCCCACAATTGGCGCAAATCCATCTGTTTGGCGAGAACCTCCAGCCAGGCCGTGGCGGTGTGATTGCCGTGTTGCTGGTGGTAGCGTTGATGTGCTGGATTGAAAAACGCTTACGTCGGTTATTGCCAGGTTCAATCGAGCTAATCCTCAATCCGCTGCTGACCACACTCATTACCGCTTCGATTGCGATTGTTGCACTGCAACCGCTGGGTGGCCTGATTTCCGACGCAATTGCTCATGGTGCGACACTGGCAATTGATAAAGGGGGGTTAGTCGTTGGGGCAGTGCTTTCCGGCGTATTCCTGCCGCTGGTGCTTTCAGGTTTGCATCAGGGGTTGGTGCCGATTCATGTTGAGCTTATCCAGACTCACGGCCAGAACGCATTATTGCCTATTCTGGCGATGGCGGGGGTTGGGCAAGTCGGTGCTGCGCTGGCAGTATTAATGAAAACACGTAACCCGCGCCTGAAAAAGTTAATCAAGGGGGCATTACCTGTGGGGCTATTAGGTATTGGCGAACCGCTGATTTTCGGGGTGACTTTACCGCTGGGTAAGCCTTTTATCGGTGCCTGTTTAGGCGGCGCGGTGGGTGGCGCGCTAATCAGTTACTGGAAAGTGGCAACGGTCATCACGTTCGGAATTTCAGGTTTACCACTGGCATTAACGATTGTTGCCGGAAAAGTGATGTTCTATCTGTTAGGCTTTCTGATAGCGGTAATCGCGGGGTTCTTGTTTACGTGGTTTATGGGCTTTAACGATCCAGAGGAGTAAAGTTTGGCAACTCAGAATGAGCGTCGGGTAGTATTTTTTGATTTAGATGGCACGCTGCATCAGCAGGATATGTTTGGCAGCTTCTTGCGCTACCTGCTTCGCCATCAGCCCCTCAATCTGTTACTTGTCATTCCGCTCTTGCCAGTGATAGGCGGTGCGTTGCTGATTAAAGGGCGCGCCGCGCGTTGGCCAATGAGCCTGTTACTGTGGGGGGCGACGTTTGGCCATAGCGAAACGCGCCTCAAACAACTGGAAAAGGAATTTGTCACCTGGTTTCGTGAACGCGTGACGGCCTTCCCGGTGGTGCAACAACGTCTTACCGATTATCTGACCAGCTCTGATGCGGATGTCTGGCTTATCACCGGCTCCCCGCAACCTCTTGTACAACAAGTTTATTTCGATACTCCGTGGCTGCCTAAAGTTAAGCTTATCGCCAGCCAGATTAAGCGTTCTCACGGTGGGTGGGTACTCACATTGCGTTGTCTGGGGCATGAAAAAGTGTCGCAGCTAGAACAGCAAATCGGTACACCATTACAACTCTACAGTGGTTACAGCGACAGTAATCAGGACAACCCATTGCTCTATTTTTGCCAACATCGCTGGCGCGTCACGCCGCTTGGGCAATTGCAACAGCTTGAGTAATGCCGTTTCGCATAACATAGCTGGTGTGTATAATGCGCCGCCCAAATGTTGCCCGGAGAGTCCCTTGTCAGAAAGTGAATTTACCCACGAACACTGGATGCGTCATGCGCTGATCCTCGCGCGCCGTGCATGGGAAGAAGGCGAAGTTCCGGTTGGTGCTGTGTTGGTACATAACAATCAAGTGATTGGCGAAGGCTGGAATCGACCAATTGGCCGACACGATCCGACGGCACATGCGGAAATTATGGCGCTGCGTCAGGGCGGCTTGGTGTTGCAGAACTACCGTCTGTTGGATACCACGCTGTATGTCACCCTTGAGCCTTGCGTAATGTGTGCAGGGGCGATGGTTCATGGCCGTATCGGTAACCTGGTATTTGGTGCGCGTGATGCTAAAACGGGCGCAATTGGTTCACTAATGGACGTGCTGGGTCATCCAGGGATGAATCACCAGGTTAATGTGATTGAGGGCGTGTTGGCAGAAGAGTGTTCGGCCATGCTCAGTGATTTCTTTAGGGCCCGCCGTCTTGAGAAAAAAGCGCTAAAGGAAAAGGCCCGAAACGGTACTGATCCCCAATAACCAGGGCGGTTAAACACGAGCCCGTCTCCCAAGGGGCGCTTTTCTCAACAACATTTTCACCCCAAAAAAAAGCGAGCCGCCTTTTCAAGCCGCTCGCCTCATCATTAATCCGCTCTTCTCACTATTCCCAGGCTTGCTCAGCCTTGGCCGCATTGAACTGCGGTGGCGGTTTGCGGAACCTGCGTGTCAGATAGGTAAGATAACCCAGACCCACCGCAGCCCATATTAGGCCCAGCGTCAGGGATGTTGTCTCCAGGTTCACCCACAATACAGCCACTGTAATCGCGCCTGCCAGTGGCATGATCAGATAGTGGAACGTCTCCTTCCAGGTTTTGTTTCGTCCTTCACGGCGCCAGAAGTGGTTGATGACAGAGATATTGACGAAGGTAAATGCCACCAGCGCGCCGAAGTTTATCAGCGCCGTTGCGGTGACAAGGTCAAAGAACAGTGCGGAAAGCGAAACTAAGCCGACCATCAGCACATTTAGCGCTGGAGTACGCCATTTCGGATGCACGTAGCCAAAGTATTTTTCCGGGAACACGTTGTCACGACCCATGACATACAGTAGACGTGAGACGCTGGCATGTGATGCCAGGCCAGAAGCAAGCGTGTTAACGAAAGTGGTACACAGGAAAATCGACTGGAATAGCTTGCCACCAACGTACAGAGCGATTTCCGGAAGCGCAGCGTCCGGGTCCTTGAAGCGTACATTGTCCGGGAAGAACAACTGCATAAAGAACGAGGCCACGATAAAAATAATGCCGCCGTAGACCGCGGTCAGGAAAATCGCTTTCGGGATGGTGCGCGCCGCGTCAGGTGTTTCTTCTGAAAGCGTGGTGACCGCATCAAAGCCGAGGAACGAGAAACAGACTATCGTCGCGCCAGTGATGATGGGGATGAGATGGGCGTTCTGACTGATAAATGGTTGTAGCGACCAGACGGTGCCAACGCCTTCTCCTTTATGCAGCCCCTGAACGACCAGAATGATAAACACCACCATGATACAAATCTGCACCAGGACAAACACGGTGTTGAAATTCGCCACCAGGTTCACGCTCTTGAGGTTCGCGGCGGTGAGGATAACGACAAAACCCACCACCCAAATCCATGGCGCAACGCCTGGGAAAAGCGCGGAGAGATAGATTTTCGCCAGCAGGACGTTAATCATCGGCAGAAACAGATAATCCAGCAATGACGACCAACCAACCATAAACCCCACATGAGGATTTATCGATTTTTGCGCGTAAGTATAGGCGGAGCCTGCCTGAGGGAACTGACGAACAAGTTTGCCGTAGCTGACGGCGGTAAACAGCACGCCCGCCAGCGCCAGCAAATAGGATGCCGGTACGTGACCACTGCTGATGCCGGAAACAATACCAAAGGTATCAAACACCGACATTGGTGTGAGATAGGCAAGCCCCATCACCACCACCTGCCAGAGTTTTAAAGATTTGCGTAACTGCGGTTTACCCGCCTGTGACTGAAGTTCGAGAGAAGAATTAGTCGCCATGACGAAGTCCCCCCACGCGCGTCCAGGTTTGCGATGAAGTCGTCGTTATTGCAAACCTGTATAGCCTGGGGGTCAATCGTGTCATTAAAGGAGAGAACGTCGGGCAATGACCGGTAACCGGTCCGTCGTAGTCAACGCGGCAGCGGCATTCGCCTTCGCCGTGCGGGTATTTGAACATCTGCATCATCTCATTTCCTCGTCATACAATCTGTCGTTTAACTGAAGACCCGTTGCCGCGTGCTCCGTTATGCGACTCAGGGAAATGGCAGGTTAGACCTGCAAAGTTTCCGGCCCGGCTCCGCTCAGACCTTATGATGCTGCTTACTTTTTTCTGCCGGGCAGCATGAT
Organism: Buttiauxella sp.; assembly: GCA_036502985.1. Lineage (GTDB taxonomy): Bacteria > Pseudomonadota > Gammaproteobacteria > Enterobacterales > Enterobacteriaceae > Buttiauxella. The sequence continues at coordinate 11,791 of DASXXQ010000116.1, read as the reverse complement.
GCCACCCCGGCTGGGTTTTACTCAGGCGTTTTTCAACATCCACTCAATTTCTGTTTCTGTGATCATCCGCTCAAACTGGATGAGTTCGTCGTTCTTACAGGCGTGGAAGACATGCACGAATCGATCTCCTAACAGCTCGCGCAGATGATCGTTTTGGGTAAACTCCCACAGCGCATCGCTCTGGCGGATAGGGAAAGGCAGTCCTTCTTGCTCCAGGCCGTTACCTTCGACTTCTTCTTGCAACGGCAGATCGTTATCCAGGCCGTAAAGAATACCCGCAAGAATGGTTGCCATAACCAGATAAGGATTGGCATCCGCACCTGCTACACGGTACTCAATACGATGGTTATCGCGATCGCCACAAGGAATACGCAGCGCGACAGTACGGTTGTTATGTCCCCATGACGCCTGGGTTGGCACATACATCCCAGGCTGGAAGCGACGGTAGGAGTTCACGTTCGGCGCCAGCATCGCAATCGATGCGGGCATCAGGTCAATCATGCCTGCAAGCGCGCGCTTAAGGAGTGCAGAATCTTCGCCGTCGGCGTCCGCCAGCACGTTCTCACCTTTGCCGTTCAGGACGCTGATATGGATGTGCATTCCGCTGCCTGCGTGCTCTTCATACGGTTTCGCCATAAAAGTGGCGTGCATCTTATGTTTCTCCGCCACCGAACGAACCAGACGTTTCAGCGCCAGCGCGTCATCACAGGCATCCAGCACGTTATCGGTGTGGTGCAGGTTAATCTCGAACTGGCCGGGTGAAGCTTCGGCAACTGCACCGTCAGCGGGGATCAATTGCAAACGTGCCAGCTCATCAATATCGCTGAGCACATCGGCGAAGTGGTTAAGGTTGTCGACAGAGTAAACCTGGCTTTGGGTATTTCGGTCATCAGTACCCGGCGAGCAAGGGGGTTGTAGATAGCCTTCCGCATCACGCTGGCGATCGAGTAAATAGAACTCCAGCTCTACCGCTACCACGGGGTGCAGACCGCGCTGGCGCAATTTCTGCCAGAGTCGGTTAAGCACGTTACGTGGCTCAACGTCAAAGGGAGCGCCATCTTCATCCAGCATGGTCAGCATCATCTGTCCGATAAATTCCGGGTCCGCTGCTGACGGCGTTAATGTTCCGAGAATAGGGACACAATTGCGATCCGGTTCACCTAATTCCTGGCCAAGACCGGCTTCTTCTACCACGTTGCCCAGGATATCCATCGCAAAGACCGATGCCGGGAAGTAACAGCCTTTCTCTATCTTACGCAGGCTGGATACCGGGATGCGTTTGCCACGGAAGCCTCCGTTCAGGTCTGTGATAAGGACATCAACATACTGGGTGTTGGGGTAACGTTCGAGGTAGGTTTTTACTTCGCGTGCAAACGCGCTACTTCGTCTGTCTTCGGAATGCTGAACGAAATTCTCAACTTCTACGATATTGGAATCCATGATTTACCACCGTTGTCTTGGATGCGGGTATTTGCTGTTAAATATAATGTCCACCCTTCGACATTGGTGCCAATTTAAATGTTTGTCAAATGTTAAATGATCTTTGCAAATAGGTTAACTCGCTGCTAGATTCATAATATATTGAACGGAAAAGGGTGGAATGGAATCTTTTGGCAATAATTTAGTCCAGAATGTGAGGTCGATCATGGGCAATATATTTGACAGGCCAGTTATTGGTGTGGTCATGTGCAGGAACAGGCTTAAGGGTCATGAGACCCAGACATTGCAAGAAAAGTACCTGAATGCAGTTTTGAATGCTGGTGGGTTACCCGTTGCCCTCCCTCATGCGCTGGCGGAGCCAGAATTGCTGAACGCAATTCTTCCAAAGCTCGATGGCATTTTTCTGCCGGGCAGCCCCAGCAACGTGCAGCCGCACCTCTATGGTGAAAACGGCGATGAGCCTGACGCTGATCCTGGGCGTGATGAATTGAGCCTGGCGCTGATCAACGCCGGGATTGAAAGGCGCATCCCCATTTTCGCCATCTGCCGGGGTTTGCAGGAAATGGTGGTTGCCACCGGGGGGACACTGTATCGTCGCCTGCACGAGCAGCCAGAGTTTCTCGAACACCGTGAAGATCCCGAACTGCCTATGGAGCAGCAGTATGCCCCATCTCATGAAGTCCAGGTTCAACAGGGAGGACTGCTTTCTTCTTTAATTCCGGGTTGCAAATCGTTTTGGGTTAATTCTCTCCACGGACAAGGAGCGAAATCATTGGGTCGTCTGCTGCGTGTGGAAGCACGTTCGCCGGATGGTCTGGTGGAAGCTGTCAGCGTACACGATCACCCATTCGCCCTTGGTGTACAATGGCACCCAGAATGGAACAGTAGCGAATACGCGCTTTCGCGTTTATTGCTAGAAGGTTTTATCAACGCTTGTCAGAACTATATCGCTGAAAAACAGCGACTCTGACCACTACTGTTAAGGAAATGCCAATATGAGCGATGACGGCCTGGCGCCGGGAAAACGTTTGTCATCGATCCGCCAGCAATTGGGTCTTTCACAACGTCGTGCCGCCGAACTGTCTGGATTAACGCATAGTGCCATCAGCACCATAGAGCAGGATAAAGTCAGTCCTGCAATCAGTACGCTACAAAAGCTGCTGAAAGTTTATGGGCTGTCGCTCTCCGAGTTCTTCGCGGACCCGGAAAAACCTGATGAGCCACAAGTGGTTATCAATCAGGATGACCTGATTGAAATCGGTAGTCAGGGCGTGTCAATGAAGCTAGTACATAACGGAAATCCGAACCGTACACTGGCGATGATCTTCGAGACTTACCAACCCGGTACAACCACCGGCGAGAGGATCAAGCACCAGGGTGAAGAGATAGGTACGATACTGGAAGGTGACGTGATTCTGACCATCAACGGCCAGACATATCACCTGGTTGCAGGGCAAAGTTATGCCATCAACACCGGCATACCCCACAGCTTTAGCAACACCTCGGCAGGCATCTGCCGCATTATCAGCGCCCACACTCCCACCACGTTCTGACGTCCATTCGGCCTGAGTTATTCAGGCCGCCTTTTAAAGACGCTTTTTACGGGATTTATTTCCTGGGGCAACGTGCAGCCAGATTTTGCCAACAATAGCGAAGAAAGACATTTTATCTTATTGAATTTAAGGAGTAATCATGGACTTTCAGCATTTGAATTACTGGCAGGAAAAAGCAAAAAATATGACGCCTGAAAGCCGCCTGTTTATTAACGGCGAATATTGTCAGGCCCAGGATAATGACACCTTTGCCATTGTCGATCCTGCCGGCCAGCGAACGCTTGCCCATATTTCCCGCGGCAAAAAAGCCGATGTTGATATTGCTGTGCTTGCTGCCCGCAATGTTTTCGAGCGCGGTGACTGGTCGCAAGCCTCACCCGCAAAACGCAAAGCGGTTCTGAGTAAACTCGCAGATTTGATGGAGCAGCATCACGAGGAGCTGGCGCTGCTGGAGACTCTCGATACCGGCAAGCCTATTCGCCATAGCCTGCGTGATGATATTCCAGGTGCCGCCCGCGCCATCCGCTGGTACGCGGAAGCGATTGATAAAGTTTACGGTGAGGTTGCCAGCACTGGTGTGAATGATCTGGCGATGATTCTACGAGAGCCAATTGGCGTTGTCGCCGCCGTGGTGCCATGGAATTTCCCTCTGTTGCTTGCCTGCTGGAAGCTCGGTCCGGCGCTGGCGACCGGTAATAGCGTGATCCTCAAACCGTCAGAAAAATCCCCGTTGACCGCGATTCGTCTGGCGCAGCTCGCGAAAGAAGCGGGCCTACCGGACGGTGTGTTTAACGTCATCCCAGGCTTTGGTCATGAAGCCGGACAGGCGCTGTCTCAGCATCCGGATGTGGACGTCATCACCTTTACCGGCTCAACCCGTACGGGCAAACAGCTGCTCAAAGATGCAGGCGATAGCAACATGAAGCGTGTCTGGCTGGAGGCGGGCGGGAAGAGTGCCAACATCGTGTTCGCCGACTGCCCGAGTCTGCAAAACGCTGCCGCCAACGCCGCCGCAGGTATTTTCTACAACCAGGGTCAGGTGTGCATCGCAGGAACTCGTCTTCTGCTCGAAGAGAGCATTGCTGATGAGTTTATTGCTCTGCTAAAAGAGCAGGCCAAAAACTGGTTGCCGGGTGATCCACTCGATCCGAATACCACAATGGGCACGCTGATTGATAACGCCCACGCCGACACCGTGCACAGTTTTATCCGCGACGGCGAAAGCCAGGGCAAGCTGGTGTTGGACGGCCGTGACGGCAAACATCCCGCCGCTATTGGCCCAACTATTTTTGTCGATACCGATCCGAACGCTCGCGTGGGCCGGGATGAAATCTTCGGTCCCGTTCTGGTTATCACTCGTTTCACCACCGAAGCGCAGGCGCTGGAATTAGCCAACGATAGCGACTACGGCCTTGGTGCCGCCGTGTGGACCCGCGATCTATCCCGTGCTCACCGCTTAAGCCGCCGCCTAAAAGCGGGTACCGTCTTTGTCAACAACTACAACGATGGTGATATGACCGTGCCGTTCGGTGGCTACAAGCAGAGCGGCAATGGGCGCGATAAATCCCTGCACGCGCTGGAAAAATTTAGCGAACTGAAAACCATCTGGATCTCCCTGGAGTCTTAATCATGACTGAACATACCACCAGCTATTACGCCGCCAGCGCTAATCAGTATGAGCCGTTTCCACAGCTCGACGAATCCATCTCCTGTGACGTGTGCATCGTCGGTGGCGGCTACACCGGACTTTCCTCAGCACTTCATTTGTCGGAAATGGGTTACAACGTCGTGCTATTAGAGTCCGCACGCATCGGATTCGGCGCCAGTGGGCGTAATGGCGGACAGCTCGTCAACTCCTACAGCCGCGACATCGACGTTATCGAACGCACTTACGGCCCGGACGCTGCAAGAATGCTCGGCGGCATGATGTTTGAAGGCGGGGAGATTATTCGCGAACGCATCAAACGCTACCAGATTGACTGTGACTACCGCCCAGGCGGCCTGTTCGTTGCCATGAACCACAAGCAGATGGAAACCCTGGAAGAGCAAAAAGCCAACTGGGAGCGCTATGGCAATACTCATCTGGAGCTGCTGGATGCCGACGAGTTGCGTCGTGAAGTAGACAGCGATCGCTACGTTGGCGCCTTGCTCGACCACAGCGGCGGCCATATTCACCCGCTGAATCTGGCTATTGGCGAAGCCAATGCGATTCGCCTCAACGGGGGTCGCGTCTATGAACTGTCAGCAGTAACTAATATCCAACACACCAGCCCGGCAGTTGTTAGCACCGCAAAAGGCCAGGTCACGGCACGCTATGTGATTGTGGCGGGGAACGCCTATCTGGGCGATAAACTCGAACCGGAACTGGCAAAACGCAGTATGCCGTGCGGCACTCAGGTGTTGACCACAGAGCCACTGGGTGAGGAGATGGCCCGCTCGCTGATCCCGAAAAATTACTGTGTAGAAGACTGCAACTATTTGCTGGACTACTACCGATTGACCGGCGACAACCGTCTGCTGTACGGCGGTGGTGTGGTCTACGGCGCTCGAGATCCCGCAGATATTGAACGTCTGGTGATGCCAAATCTGCTGAAGACCTTCCCGCAGTTGAAGGACGTGAAAATCGATTACAGTTGGACAGGAAACTTCCTGCTGACTTTGTCACGGATGCCGCAGTTTGGTCGCCTTGATAACAACATCTATTACATGCAGGGCTATAGTGGACATGGCGTGACCTGTACCCATCTGGCGGGCCGGCTGATCTCTGAACTGCTGCGAGGCGACGCCGAGCGCTTTGATGCGTTTGCCAACCTGCCGCATTACCCGTTCCCTGGTGGCCGCAGCCTGCGTATCCCGTTCACTGCGATGGGCGCGGTTTACTACAAACTGCGCGATCGTCTTGGCGTGTAAATTGGCTTGTGCCTGAAAAGAGACACAGCGTCTGAGAGGTTATTTTATTTGTATTACTCTGCTCAGAAGTAAAATGGACAACTCCGTTTTGGATTGTCCATTTTCTTTTTACTTAGAGGTCGGCGACACGCAGCATTGGCAGATTAAAGGGCTGTGGTGGGCGAGTATGAACCGTCAGGTCAATGTGATTGAGGGCGTGATGGCAGTAATGAATTCGGCAACTCGGAGGGGGGGCGTTCGAGCCTGCTGTCTTGAGTAAAAGGCCCTAAAGGAAAAGGCCCATAGCGCGGGGTAGCTAATTCAACGGGAGCAACAACAGGATAAGCCTCGGCATATTTTTCTTCTTGTGCCGCCTGTGTTTCTTTTTCGAGCAAATATCCTGCCAAACTAATATGGTATTTACGGATATTTTCTACATACGCATAAGCCTCATGGCCGCGAGCGTAGCCATAAGTCGTTTTGCTGTAATACTGTTTTTGGCTCAGCAATGGCAGCCGCACTTTCACATCAGTCCAGCTATCAGGATTGCCTTTTTGCTTCGCGGTAAGTTGGCGAGCATCCAGCATATGGGCATATCCCATGTTATACGCCGTCAATGCAAACCAGATGCGTTCTTCTTCAGGCACTGTTTCAGGCACTTTTGACATCATATCTTTCAGATAGCGGCTTCCGCCTTCAATGCTTTGCTCGGGATCCAGCCGGTCAGATACGCCAAGACTTTGCGCTGTGTTTTTGGTCAGCATCATTAACCCCCGCACGCCGGTAGGTGAAGTCGCCTGGTCATCCCAGTGCGATTCCTGATACGAAATGGCGGCCAATAAGCGCCAGTCTATTTCCGTGGCATATTTTTCGAATAACGGCTGTAGATTTGGCAGCACGGTATCAACCGCCTTCAGGAATGTGCGGGTGTCCACATAATCGAAATCCCCGACGTGGCCGAGATATTTTTCTTCCAGACGGGCAAATGTGCCATCACTGTTAAGTCGGTTATAGAAGTCGAGCAGGGCGGCAGAAAGACTGTCGTCGCTACCCAGCGCGCTAAACCACGTAACGGGCTGCTCATCCGTCACATCCAGGGCAACAGCAAGCTGTGGGTGAACACGTTGGAAGGTGCTGATGGCCACGGAATCCGCAATAGTAAAAGCAATCTTCCCGTCGACCACTTGTTGCATCAACTCGGTGCTGCTTTGTTGCTCATCGACATTCCAGCTTAAATTTGGGAATTTTTGCTGTTTAAGCCTGTTCAATGCGTTTAGCGATGTGACGCCGGGTGAAAGCACTAACTGATTTTCTTTAACGTCTGCCAGCGTCCTTGGGCGGAAACTCCCGATGCGATAAACCATCTGCTGGGAAACAGAATAGTAGGCGGGCCCCGCCTGGTAACGTTGGCTGCGTTGCGTGTTGTAAACCAGGCCTGCTGCAATCACATCGGCTTTGTCATTATCAATGTCATCAAACAGCTCCTGAATATTGGGTCGAACGGTCACTTCCAGCTTCACGCCAAGATAATCGGCAAACTGTTGGGCCAGTTCGTAATCCAGGCCGATCTTCTTCCCTTGATAAAGGGTGTAGGTCAAAGGGGACTGAATAGTACTGACGCGCAAAATCCCCCGCGCTTGAATGGCGGCAATACGGTTTTCGGCTTGTCCGAACCAGGGAATGGAGGGCCATAGCGCCACTGCCAGCAACACGGTTACGGCACCGATAAGCAGATAGTTAATTTTAAATCTTTTCAAATAGTTAATCTGCAACGAGGCGTAGGGTTTTAGCTAACAACAGGCATCAAAAATGGAGGATCTTTCAAAAGGTGTGGCGCATTTTGCTTAACAAAACGCCACTGTGCAACTTATTCAACATTTCTGGCTAAATTTACGCCAATGAAAACTAATCTTTTTATTTATACGCAAACGGTTTCGTCACGGCGGCGGATTCTCTATAATAGCGCCCGTTTTCCCCTTGCGCCCACTGAAGCGTCCCCCTGGCGTTTCGAAGACGAGAGATCTTTGATGATGGAAATTCTGCGTGGTTCGCCCGCTTTATCGGCATTTCGTATTAACAAATTACTGGCCCGCTTGAATGACGCCAACCTTCCGGTCAGCGACATTTACGCCGAGTATGTTCACTTTGCCGATCTCGACGCGCCGCTAACGGCTGAAGAGCACGCCCGCCTGCAACGGTTGTTGAAATATGGTCCAACCCTTGCTGACCACGCCCCGACCGGCCACCTGATTCTGGTCACGCCGCGTCCTGGTACCATCTCACCCTGGTCCTCTAAAGCTACCGATATTGCTCATAACTGCGATTTGGCAAAAGTGAAGCGTCTGGAACGCGGCGTGGCCTATTACGTCACCGCGAGCCAACTGACAGATGCACAACGCCAGGACGTCGCGGCATTGCTGCATGACCGCATGATGGAAAGCGTTTTTGACGCGCTTGATGATGCACAGCAACTGTTCTCCCAACATCAGCCTGCCCCGGTGCAAAGTGTTGACCTGTTAACGCAGGGGCGGAGCGCGCTGGTTGAAGCCAACATTCGCCTGGGCCTGGCTCTGGCAGAAGATGAAATCGACTACCTGCAGGATGCGTTCACTAAGCTTGGACGTAATCCAAACGACATCGAACTGTATATGTTCGCGCAGGCAAACTCTGAACACTGCCGCCATAAAATCTTCAACGCCGACTGGATTATCGACGGTGTAGAACAGCCTAAATCGCTGTTCAAAATGATTAAGAATACGTTCGAGAAAACCCCTGACTACGTATTATCAGCCTATAAAGATAACGCCGCGGTGATGGAAGGGTCGTCAGTCGGGCGCTTCTTTGCAGACCACGACGCAGGGCGCTATGACTATCACCAGGAAGAGGCGCATATCCTGATGAAAGTCGAAACCCATAACCACCCAACCGCCATTTCCCCGTGGCCAGGTGCGGCTACCGGTTCCGGTGGCGAAATCCGTGATGAAGGTGCGACCGGTCGTGGCGCTAAACCAAAAGCGGGCCTGGTGGGTTTCTCCGTTTCGAACCTGCGTATTCCTGGTTTTGAACAGCCGTGGGAAGAAGATTTCGGCAAGCCAGACCGCATCGTAACGGCTCTGGATATCATGACCGACGGCCCTCTGGGTGGCGCGGCATTTAACAATGAATTTGGCCGGCCTGCGCTGACGGGCTACTTCCGTACCTACGAAGAGCAAGTCAATAGCCACAACGGTGTTGAGCTGCGTGGTTATCACAAGCCAATCATGCTGGCTGGTGGCATCGGTAATATTCGTGCAGATCACGTTCAGAAAGGTGAAATCACCGTCGGTGCGAAACTTATCGTACTTGGTGGTCCGTCAATGAACATTGGTCTGGGCGGTGGTGCGGCGTCTTCTATGGCGTCTGGTCAGTCTGATGCCGATCTGGATTTTGCTTCCGTACAACGTGACAACCCTGAAATGGAGCGTCGTTGCCAGGAAGTCATCGACCGTTGCTGGGAACTGGGCGATGCGAACCCAATCCTGTTTATTCACGATGTGGGTGCGGGTGGCCTTTCCAACGCAATGCCTGAACTGGTTAGCGACGGTGGCCGTGGCGGACGCTTCGATCTGCGTAAAATTCTCAATGACGAACCGGGCATGAGCCCGCTGGAAGTGTGGTGTAACGAATCCCAGGAACGTTACGTTCTTGCGGTATCACCAGACCAACTGCCGTTGTTTGACGAACTTTGCCGCCGCGAACGCGCGCCATATGCCGTCATTGGTGAAGCGACCGAAGAAAAACATCTGACGCTCAATGACAGCCATTTCGACAACCAGCCGATTGATATGCCGCTGGACGTTCTGCTCGGCAAAACGCCGAAAATGGAACGTAACGTTGAAACGCTGAAAGCGAAAGGTGATGCGCTTGATTTCCGTAACATCACGATTGCAGATGCGGTAAACCGCGTGTTGCATTTACCAACCGTTGCGGAAAAAACGTTCCTTGTGACCATCGGCGACCGTACGGTTACCGGCATGGTTGCCCGCGACCAGATGGTTGGACCGTGGCAGATTCCGGTTGCAAACTGTGCTGTAACCACCGCAAGCCTTGATAGCTATTACGGCGAAGCGATGTCACTCGGTGAGCGTGCACCAGTCGCGCTGTTGGACTTTGCCGCATCAGGCCGTCTGGCTGTTGGTGAAGCGCTGACTAACATCGCCGCGACGCAAATCGGCGCGTTGAACCGCATTAAACTCTCAGCTAACTGGATGTCCGCAGCAGGCCACCCAGGTGAAGACGCAGGGCTTTATGAAGCAGTGAAAGCCGTTGGTGAAGAACTTTGCCCAACGCTTGGCCTGACTATTCCAGTGGGCAAAGACTCCATGTCGATGAAAACCCGCTGGCAGGAAGGCAGTGAACAGCGTGAGATGACTTCTCCGCTGTCACTGGTGATTACTGCATTTGCGCGTGTAGAAGATGTTCGTCGCACCGTTACGCCGCAACTGCGCACCGCAGAAGATAACGCCTTGTTGCTTATCGATTTGGGCGTTGGTCATAACGCACTCGGTGCCACTGCGTTGTCCCAGGTTTATCGCCAACTGGGTGATAAACCTGCTGATGTCCGCAGTGCTGAACAACTGAAAGGCTTCTTTAACGCGATTCAGGCACTGGTCAGTGAGCAGAAACTGCTGGCCTACCATGACCGTTCCGATGGTGGTTTGTTGGTGACACTGGCTGAAATGGCGTTTGCCGGTCACTGTGGCGTGGAAGCGGATATTGCCACGCTGGGCAAAGATCATCTGGCCGCGCTGTTCAACGAAGAGTTGGGTGCAGTGATTCAGGTGAAAGCAGCAGATCGCGCAGCGGTTGAGAAAACGCTGGCAGAGCACGGCCTGGCTGATTGCGTTCACTTCCTCGGTAAAGCTGTCTCCGGTGACCGTTTCACGCTGGCTTCCGATGGCCACGCGGTGTTTAGCGAAAGCCGCACTACGCTTCGCATGTGGTGGGCGGAAACAACCTGGCAGATGCAGCGCCTGCGCGATAACCCAGACTGTGCTGATCAAGAACATCAGGCGAAAGCCAATGACAATGATCCTGGCCTGAACGTTAAACTGAGCTTTGATATTAAAGACGATATCGCAGCGCCGTTTATCGCCAAAGGTGCGCGTCCTAAAGTTGCCGTACTGCGTGAGCAGGGCGTGAACTCCCACATTGAAATGGCCGCCGCTTTCCACCGTGCGGGATTCGATGCAATCGACGTGCACATGAGTGATTTGCTGGCTGGTCGTCGTGGTCTGGAAGATTTCCAGGCGCTGGTGGCGTGTGGTGGTTTCTCTTACGGTGACGTACTGGGCGCGGGTGAAGGTTGGGCGAAGTCCATTCTCTTTAACTCACGCGTGCGTGACGAGTTCGAAACCTTCTTCCACCGTCCACAAACTCTGGCACTGGGTGTGTGCAACGGTTGCCAGATGATGTCGAACCTGCGTGAACTGGTTCCGGGCAGTGACCTGTGGCCACGCTTTGTGCGCAACACGTCAGATCGTTTTGAAGCACGTTTCAGCCTGGTGGAAGTCACTTCAAGCCCTTCGTTGTTACTGCAAGGCATGGTCGGTTCACACATGCCAATCGCCGTGTCTCACGGTGAAGGACATGTCGAAGTACGCGATGCCGCGCATCTCGCTGCACTTGAAAGTAAAGGGCTGGTGGCACTGCGCTTTATTGATAACTTCGGCAAAGTCACACAAGACTACCCTGCAAACCCGAACGGCTCTCCAAACGGGATTACTGCGGTAACCAATGAAAGTGGGCGCGTTACGATTATGATGCCGCACCCGGAGCGTGTGTTCCGCACCGTCAGCAATTCCTGGCACCCGGAGGAGTGGGGCGAGGATAGCCCATGGATGCGTATCTTCCGGAATGCGCGTAAGCAA
>DASXXQ010000115.1:0-6091 GCA_036502985.1 Buttiauxella sp. | reverse complement strand
CACGCACGCACGCACCGACGCGCACACGAACACGAAACATTTTACGTTTGTGTGTGTGAGCACTGCACTCTTTGCGCGAACGTTTGCGATTCTTATTGGATGTGTGCATTCCGTTTATCGAACGAAATCAACGAAATTATTATAAACAACAACAATTTGACAATTCGACAATTATACTTTGCTTTTTATGACATTTAAGCACGCATTTCTGACATTGACGCATTTTCATTCATTTATTTATTTATTTATTTATTTATTTATTTATTTATTTATTTCGCCATTTATTCATTTGTTCGTTCATTGCGATTGTCATTCGCGTTCACATCGACGTCGGCGTCGACGCGACGCGACGCGCCATCCTCATTTACTTTACTTTGCTTCTTATAACTCTTTCTCTTTGTCTTTTCTCTCTCTCTCTCTCTCTCGCGCTCGCTCTCACTGCAACGACGACGCGTACGCACGGACGCGCGCAACTTCGCCGCACTCGCAGCAAACAGCTGCGCGCGAGCGATCGAGACGACCGACCAATGACAGCGCATGCTAATAAGACAAATTGGAAACGAGTGTAAGTGTTACTTTTTAAATTTTTTTCAGATTTTGTGGCCCTGAGAAGGGCCGTTGGATGATGACGTGCGAAATTTTTTTTCGCTTCTTAAGGTTTCTTCTCGGTCTTTTTGGGCAAAAGAACCGCTTGGATGTTCGGCAACACACCGCCTTGGGCGATTGTCACACCCGAAAGCAGCTTGTTCAATTCCTCGTCGTTGCGGATCGCCAATTGCAAGTGACGCGGGATGATGCGAGTTTTCTTGTTGTCTCGGGCGGCGTTACCGGCCAATTCCAACACTTCGGCGGCCAAATATTCCATCACGGCGGCGAGATACACCGGTGCACCGGCGCCAACGCGCTCGGCGTAGTTGCCCTTGCGCAACAACCGATGGATACGGCCGACTGGAAATTGAAGTCCGGCGCGAGATGAGCGAGACTTGCTCTTTCCCTTTACTTTGCCTCCTTTGCCGCGACCAGACATGGTGATGAGATGTGTTGCGATGCGTTTGCGAGAAAAATGACGTCGACGTGCGGCACGTTCGACGTTCGAATGCGTAATGCTGCTGCGGCGGTCATTTCCGACCCTATATCTTTTCGCGGTCGCGCGCAGTGCTCACTCGCACTCGCAGCGCTTACCTGACGCTCGCATGCGATCGGCGCTCCGCCACAAGAGGGCGCTTATCATAAAAACTCGAATCGTGAGTGGCGTCGGTTTATTCTCGTTTCGTACGTCGACGAATACGCACACGCACGCACCGATCGCAAACATGCCACCGAAGACAAGCGGAAAAGCTGCCAAAAAGGCGGGCAAAGCCCAAAAGAACATCTCCAAGGGCGACAAGAAGAAGAAGCGCAAGAGGAAGGAATCGTACGCAATCTACATTTACAAAGTGTTGAAGCAAGTGCACCCCGACACCGGCATTTCGAGCAAGGCGATGAGCATCATGAACTCGTTCGTCAACGACATTTTCGAGCGCATCGCCGCCGAGGCATCGAGGTTGGCGCACTACAACAAGCGCTCGACGATCACGAGTCGCGAGATTCAGACCGCCGTGCGCCTTTTGCTGCCCGGAGAGCTCGCCAAGCACGCCGTCTCCGAAGGTACCAAAGCCGTCACCAAGTACACCAGCTCCAAGTAAACGTCGCCCGCCCGCCCGCACGAGTTTACGTGATTTTAACCAAAAGACCGGTTCTTTTCAGAACCACAAATTTACGAAAAATAATTAAGAGAAAAACACGCACAAAACACAAAAATGCATTAATTTATGCACGTTTTTTTTTATTGACAAATGTTGTTTATGACTTTTCAGCGGTTATTTTATGTGCAATGTTCGTTCGCACGTTGGTGCGTCGCAATGAAAGTTAAAAATTAAAACAAATTATGCATTTTTTGCGAATTTTGCGAAATTAAAGCAAAATTATTATTTTTTTTACAATTTTTTTATTACAATTTAAATTGTTGTTTTTTTTGTCAACAAAACCAAGAATTTTCGTTTTTTTCTACCTAATGCCAAGTGAATTATCTTAATTATCGATTGCACTTTGTTTTTGTTGATTTAAAATTTGTGACAACAATTTCATTGCGTTTGTACAACCGGTTGCATGGGTTTCAAGTACGAACGCATTGAAATCACTACGCAAAACTCGCAATGTTCGCCTTTTCTCACAAAGTGAGCGCCGCTGTGCCGCATCCGCCGTTCATTCTGTTTACGTTCATGTTTTTCGTCGCCATGACGTGGTGATGCATCAACCGCTGGCGATGTTGTCCAAATGTCGCATGTGCGACGGCAAAACGCGATCGAGTGAGCGCACGATGCGAACGACGAGCGCAAATGCGAGCGTGCGAGCGAGCGCGAGCGCGCGCGCGCGCGTGCGTTTCGCCGCATACGTTGCACTTACTTGCGTTCGTCGATTGTGTGCGGCGTTGCAAATTATGACAAAGTGCGAAAAAGGCACTGAAAAAATCATTCACAAGCGTCGCCGTCGACTCTGTGCCGAAATTCGCGCAGTCCTGGTGATTTTTACGTTGTCGTCGGCGACGATTGCATTCGATTCGTCGGTCGCGCGGCGACCGAACCGAGCGAGAATCGCAGATGCAAGCGCAACTTTGAACGCGTGTAGCGCTCGTCACACGCGCATTTTGCGTACGCACTCCTCAAAATCGAAAAGACGATTAATCGGCGTGCAGAAAAATGTGACAAATCAAAGGCGTGTGCCAAACGCGAGGCGTTCTTCGCGTCAAACATCGGCCGATCGTGTTCGGCGAAACTGTCTTCGCGCCTTTCCACGTTGCGCCACCGCTCATGCATCGCACGCGTGCAATGCATTCGCGCGTCAGCGCGAAGCGCAGACATCGCTTAACATAATCACCGAAGCTAAAGTCAACCAACGTGGGGGCAGAGGGGCTGCGAGGGCGGCAAAAGCAAAATCTTTGGTACGTACTTCGTTTTTCGAACGTTTCGGGCTCACTGGGGGCAGACCTATCGTTTTGAACCGCAGTCCGTGTAGGGAAACAAACTCTCCGTTTCGTGTTCGAATCGCGATTCATTCCACGTTCACGTACGCCAAAGTTTTGCCGTCGTTTTTCGTGTTCGTTCGTAATTACTACGCGCATTAAACATGTCCGAAGTTGCAGCACCCGCCACCGCAGCCGCCCCCGAGGCCGCGTCTCCGGCCGCGAAGAAGACGCCCAAAAAGGCAGCGTCGAAGGCGCCGCGATCGAAACCAACGCGTCCGCCAACCGCCGAGATGGTGTGCAACGCGATCAAGTCGCTCAAGGAGCGCGGCGGTTCGTCGCTGCAGGCGATCAAAAAATACATCGCCGCCAACTACAAAGTCGATGCCGAAAAAGTATCGCCATTCATTCGCAAATACTTGAAGAACGCCGTCGCATCGGGCGTTTTGGTGCAGACGAAAGGCAAAGGCGCATCTGGATCGTTCAAGCTCGCCGCCCCCGCGTCCGGCAAAGCTGCCGCCGCCGCCGCCGCCGCCGCCGATAGCAGTGCCAAGGCGAAGAAGGTGACAAAGGCGAAAACTACAACCACCGCCGCCGCCAAGCGATCAAAATCGCCGAAAAAAGCCGCCGCCGCCGCCGCCGCCGCCAAGAAGAAGAAGCCCGCAGCGGCCGCAGCGAGCGATAAGAAAGCCAAGTCGCCGAAAAAGGCCGCCGTCGAGAAGAAGGCAGCAGGAAAGGCGGCCGCTGCCGCCGCCGCCGCCGCCGCCAAGTCGCCGAAATCGCCGTCCAAGGCGAAAAAGTCGGTGAAAGGTGCGCCAACCAAAAAACCGAAGGCGCCAAAACCGAAAAAGACAAAACCGACCACCCCCGCAAAAGCAGCAGCGAAGAAACCCGCCGCCGCGCAGAAGAAAAAGTAAACACCTAGAAGGCGAATTTGCAGCGAAGATGCAAGCAATGATGCGAAGCAGAAGTCGCTTGCGGCCGACGGACTCGACAGCAGTCCAATTGGAGCAAGAACCATCGTTGAAAATGGCCCTTTTCAGGGCCACAAAATTTGAAACAAAAAACTAAAAAGAAATGACACTCAATCGCACTTTATTTATTTGTTTATTGTCTTTTTTGTTGCTTTAATAACAAACATAAAAAAACACCTTCATTTTGAAAAACATCATTGAATTACATTATTAATGTGAAAAAATTTTGCCATTTTGCAAATGTAGTTTATTGGTTTGAGTTCGAGCGCATCAATTAATTGATTTTCAAAACGCGAACCTAATTTTCAGTGACACACACGCACTCTCTCGCTCTCTCGCTCTCTTTCTCTCTCACTCACACACTCTTTCGAGCGTGCTCGCTCGCTATCTCTCTCACACACACTCTTTCGTGCGTGCTCGCTCGCTTTCTCTCTCACACACGCACTTTCGCGCGCGCTCGCTCGCTATCTCTCTCTCTCTCGCACACACACAATTTCGTGCGTCGTTGTCGCTAATGAAAATAAACAAATTCAAAACAAATGTAAAGTTTTAAACAAAAACAAAATAATAATGTATGCAAGTGATTGATTTCTTTCAATTTTCTTTGGATTTTGTGGTTCTGAAAAGAACCGGTCTATTTGTTGGTTGTTGATTTGATGTCGTTTGATTCGCGACGCGCATTTAAGCACGTTCACCGCGGATGCGACGAGCCAATTGGATGTCCTTCGGCATGATTGTCACACGCTTGGCGTGAATCGCGCACAAATTGGTGTCTTCGAAAAGACCGACCAAGTATGCTTCGCTTGCCTCCTGCAGCGCCATCACGGCGGAGCTTTGGAAACGCAGATCGGTCTTGAAATCTTGCGCGATTTCACGCACAAGACGCTGGAATGGCAGTTTGCGAATCAACAGCTCAGTGCTCTTTTGGTAGCGACGAATTTCACGCAGCGCGACGGTGCCAGGGCGATAACGATGCGGCTTCTTCACTCCGCCGGTGGCGGGCGCGCTTTTACGCGCAGCTTTTGTTGCCAACTGTTTGCGAGGCGCTTTGCCTCCAGTGGATTTGCGAGCGGTTTGCTTGGTACGGGCCATTGCTACGTTACGTGTGAGCGAGCGAGCGAACGAGCGAGCGACGTGTGCGCGCGGACGAGTCGGGACGTATAATAAGCGTTGCTTGGCAACGCGCACGTTTTATAGGCGTGCGCTTAAATGCCTGCAGATGGCGCTCGGCGCACCGAATTTGACGGCCGCCGAGCGAACTCATAAATAGAGCGCGCATCGGCAGTAAAAGCATCATTCCTGTTTACGCGTGGGTCCCGTAAACATCGCCAATTCGTTATTTTCGTGTGATTTTCACGTTTCGACGCTCACAACACAATGACCGGTCGCGGCAAGGGTGGCAAAGGGCTGGGAAAAGGTGGCGCCAAGCGTCATCGCAAAGTTCTTCGTGATAACATCCAGGGCATCACCAAGCCCGCTATTCGTCGTCTCGCTCGTCGCGGTGGCGTAAAACGTATCTCCGGCCTCATCTACGAAGAGACGCGCGGCGTGCTCAAGGTTTTCCTTGAGAACGTTATTCGCGATGCCGTCACCTACACCGAACACGCTAAGCGCAAAACTGTCACCGCCATGGACGTCGTCTACGCGTTGAAGAGGCAAGGCCGCACTCTGTATGGTTTCGGCGGTTAAACGCGCTAGTTTTACCCATTGACGAAGGTGTCGTTGCGCCGCGTCCAACAACAACAACAACAACAATAACAACAACAAACATCGACACAGCGCGGCGCGGTGCAACAGCAACAAAAACGGTTCTTTTCAGAACCACAAAATCTTACGAATTACAAAAGAAATTACACCAACACATACCTGCGATTATGCTTTCCTTCTTCATAAAAATCGAAGTTGAAAATATGTTTTGTAAATTGCGTTATTGCGCGCGCACGCGTCGCACACCTACGTTGCGCTCGCACACACACACGCACGCACGCACCGACGCGCACACGAACACGAAACATTTTACGTTTGTGTGTGTGAGCACTGCACTCTTTGCGCGAACGTTTGCGATTCTTATTGGATGTGTGCATTCCGTTTATCGAACGAAATCAACGAAATTATT
>DASXXQ010000114.1:0-7957 GCA_036502985.1 Buttiauxella sp. | reverse complement strand
CGATCGATTTAAACGATCAATTGACACAAAAAACAAAAGGATATTTGGTTGGTCAGAAATGAGGTACAGCATCTAAGGTACTGCCATATCAAGGCGATAAGACTAACTTTGAGGTTGTGACCTACAAGCGCGTGTAGAGCATCACAAGGCAATTTTTGAAGTAAGTCACATATGGGCAGGAAGTTAGGAAATGAGGACCGGGGGGATACGTACAACGCTTGTATTGCGGTTTTGTTGCATCTGGGATAGGGAGCACCTGTTTTACAAAGAATGCGAAAAATCATTGATGCAAGGTAAAAATTGCTGGAGATGTTGCTATACAAAAAAGCAAAGCGAGGAGGGAGGTTGTTTATTGACCGCAATATGTAACTTGATTTATTGGGCAGCCGAGGGAGACAAAGCCAATACGGGGTTGTTGCATACAGGTCACGCTCACAAAGTAAACAGAAAATAAAAACCGGGCGATTCTACACGGGATTGCGGCAAGGCTCTACTTGTTGTTTTTTTAATGCGTTCGGCAATCAAATTCGGACTAATCAAAGAGCCTTATTTTTGCTTACCTGAGACGCTCGTTCTATCATCCTTCCCGCTTTGCTTATTCATAACGTCCCGCTTAAAGAGAGAACCGCATTATGCGCAAGATTTTAACCCTTTCCGGGATGCTGACGGGTGCACTTTTGTTGTCAGCCTGCAATATTATTCCTACCCCTCTCAACACGCCTCCGGCAACTGCGCAAAAGTTTGTTTGTGGTAGCAGCGACAAGCTGGCAATAGACGGTGATTATGCCTGGCTCAACGGCAACCGTTACTCTTACCAGAATATGACTGGTGGACAGGCGTTTTATCGCTATCACAGCAGTAACTTCGGGCTGAAGAAAGTCGGCGAAAACCGCACACTGATGATGGGCCTTGATGCCAAGCCTTGCAAAGCGGTGCAATAGTTAATGAACTCACCCCCTGGTCTGATGCGCCTGAGCACCATGCTGCTCGGTTTTACGCTGGCGGGGTGTGGAACGCTGTCTAACGTCGCACCCGAAGCCGAAGTGCCGCAAAAGGCGCAACGGGCATGCGGCGAGCCTGCATCGCGCAACATCGAGCAATGGTTACCTGCCATGGTTGAACAGCAGTCACCTGCGATGGTCGTCGGGGTGATTGATGCCAATAATCAACGCCACTACTGGCATTTTGGTATGACTGATGCCGAACACAATCATCCGGTCAACGAACATACGCTCTTTGCCGTGGGGTCGCTCAGTAAAGGGATGACTGCTGAGGCAACGGCGGTGTTAGTCGCACAAGGGCGTTTGCACTGGTCAGATACGCTCGAAACCTTGCTGCCGCCGTCGGTTGCATTGAGTGATGACGCGAAAAAAATCACGTTGCTCCAACTGGTGACGCATACCTCCGGCTTGCCACGGCAGAACATGGATTTGCCAATGCTGACGGCGTTTGTGCGCTACCTGAGTAACGGCGAGAACTTCTACTCCCATCTCGACAGCGACAATGTCGTTGCCGATCTTGCCGACTTTTCGAAACCCTCCAGCGATGAACCACGCTATTCCAATTTGGGGTATGCGGTGCTGGATTATGTTCTGCGTTATCAAACCGGGCAGCGTGCTGATGAACTGGTTAAGTCGTTAATCTTTAACCCACTGAATATGCAAAACAGCAGCTTTACCCCGCAAAAGTTGAAAAGTTACCCGCAACGCGCCATTGGCCATGCTGGTAGTCAGCCAAAATTCATCCCGCGTGGGCAAGTGGTGCCTGACTGGCAGTTCACAGGCAACATGATCGGGGCGGGGGGCTTATACACTGACACCGATGATTTACTCACCTTTGCCGCCGCGCATCTTGATAGCAGTGGCGATGCCACGCTGGATAAAGCGATTCACGATGTGATGCAAACCTATTATGCCCGAGACAAAGAAGCGGCCAATATCGCCTGGGTGACGGATACCTATGGCGAGCAATCCATCACTTATCAGGTGGGATATATTGGTGGATATTCCAGTTACATTGGTATTGATCGCGTGAATCATTTTGCCGTCGTGGTGTTGCAAAACAGTTTCACCTGGCAAAATAACCTTGGACACAGTGTGTTACGTCAAATGCTTGAGGAACAGCGTCAATCCGCGACTTGTCGCGTTGACACCGCGGCATAATGTCCTGTTTTTCAGCAAATGTTAGCAATTGTAAATCTTGTTGCTGTGGATCAAATAACTCGGCAAAAAAGCCAGATCAGCTTAAAATTTATCCATAATATAAGTGTGTGTTATTGATACAAACCACACGGAGGATAAATGTATGACTGGGGATCCAATCAAACGCGATCTCTTGAAAAAGATGATTATCGCTAAAATAGACGTAGCCGCATATCTCACCCTGAGAAAAGCCAAAGGCTATATGTCTGTCGTTGAAACTGAGCATTTACGCGATAACTTGTTCGATTTGTCGAAGGAATATCACGAGAAGTCTCTATGCCTCAGGCCTACCCTTGAAGCGCAAGAAATAGAGAGTATCAGCCAGGGAATGGACGCAGTTTGTTCTGCCGCCGTTTGTCTGATGTCCGGGCGTCACGATTGCCCGCAATATATCGCCGTCGATGCCGATAAACTGGATACCTGCTTGTCAGCGCTTTCCGCCAGTCTGAAAAGTCTTATGAGTCACTCACTGGCTGTAGAAACCTGACGATTTTTGGGGGAGGAGACTCCCCCAACTTAAGTTTTTGTAAAACCCCCAACTCCCCATTCCAGGCAGACTAACCTTATCGGGTAATCCCATAAGGAGAAGGCTATGCCACGGTCATTGCTGCATTCACTCGTCGCTGCATCATTCTTACTCTGGGCAGGCGTTAGCCTGGGCGCCGGAGTCAAAGTCGATGTGCTGCAAAGTAAACTTGAACACCCGTGGTCATTGGCTTTTTTGCCTGATAACGAAGGCATACTTATTACGCTGCGTGATGGTCAGCTGCGCCGTTGGCAGCCAGGCGAAGGTCTGGGCAACCCGATTGTCGGTGTACCAAAAGTCTGGGCGCATGGGCAGGGTGGCTTGCTGGATGTGGTATTGGCTCCGGACTTTAAGAAAAGCCGTCGCGTGTGGTTAAGCTTTGCCGAAGCAAACGGCGATGATAAAGCGGGTACGGCAGTAGGTTACGGCACACTCAGCAATAACATGCAGCAGCTGGAAAACTTCAAGGTGGTATTCCGCCAGACGCCGAAGCTCTCGACCGGCAATCATTTTGGCGGCCGGATGGCGTTTGATGGCAAAGGCTATTTGTTCATCGCGCTGGGTGAAAACAACCAACGTTCAACCGCACAGGATTTGGATAAACTGCAGGGGAAACTGGTTCGTCTGACGCAAGACGGTAACGTACCACCGGATAATCCATTCGTCGGGAAACAAGGCGCGAGAAGCGAAATCTGGTCTTATGGACATCGTAATCCACAAGGCCTGGCGTTTAACCCAGCCAACGGCGAGCTGTGGCTCAATGAACATGGCCCGCGTGGTGGCGATGAAATTAACGTACCCAAACCGGGTAAAAACTACGGCTGGCCGCTCGCAACATGGGGGATAAATTACAGCGGTTTACCCATTCCTGAAGCAAAAGGTGGAATTGTTGAGGGTACTGAACAGCCTATTTATTATTGGAAGGTTTCCCCGGCAGTGAGTGGCATGGCGTTCTATAACGCGGACACATTCCCGCAGTGGAAAGGGAAGCTGTTTATTGGCGCATTGAAGGAGAAAAACCTGATTGAGTTGACGCTGGACGGCGACAAAGTCACGGAACAAAAACGTTTGCTGGACGACCGTGGCGAGCGTATTCGTGATGTGCGCGTCGGCCCGGACGGTTACCTTTATGTCCTGACCGACGAATCTGACGGGCAATTACTGAAAATTAGCCCATCAGCTTAATGTGCTAACTTAGCGGGATCATCACCACTTTCTTGAATGCCGGGCGTTGGGTCAATTGTTGATACCAGCGCTGCAAGTTAGGGAAATCATTCCATTGAACGTCGAGATTGAGAAGGTTGTAAACACTTGGGCCAAGTGCAATGTCGCCTGTGCCAAAGTCGTCACCGCCTAACCACGGTTGTTTCGCAAGTTCGGCATCAATCATGGCAAACAGGGTGTTGCATTGAGTAGTGCTGTCAGCAATTAACTTTGCATCTCGTTGTTCCACAGGGGTGCGCACCAGGCTGAAAAACACGCCGCGATGTGGGCCCGCAAGCGCCGTACCCGCCCAGTCCATCCATTTTTCACCGCGTGCACGTGCGGCAGGTTCAGCAACCCAGAGCGAGTCTTTGCCATATTGAGCTGCGAGATAGCGCACAATGGTATTGGATTCCCAAAGCGTCAGATCGGTGGCGTCGTCATGAATACACGGCACCAGTGCGTTTGGGTTCATTGCCAGATATTCCGCATCATGGGTTTTACCAAATTTTCCGCCAGCCGGGATGGAGTGATACGCCACGCCCAACTCTTCCAGGCACCACAGCACTTTCTTCACATTCGTTGAATTGTCTCTGCCCCAAACTGTGATCATTTTGTTTCCTCATTGTTAGTTTGCACTTCAGTATGCCGTGCGCTGGCGAAGAAAACAGCACGTAAGCTCAACGACAGGTAAAAAACTCGTCAACGTGGCGGCACGCTACGCATTTATCGAATAAACTTAAAAAACTTTACCAATGCTTTGTTTCTTTAAGCGGATTCACACGTTAGCTTACTGGCAACTTGATGATTAAGTAACGGCGTGCGTCGTGACTTTTATAGAATGGATACTGGGTGGTGTTATGAAAACTTTGCAAATCCCTGCTTCGCTACGAGCATTACTGGCGGGTACAACCCTGCTTTTGGTGGCCGCACCTGCGGTGAGTGCAGAACAGACTGCTGATGCACCGCAAGTGGATGCTAAAGCCTGGATCTTAATGGATTACGCCAGCGGCAAAGTGTTGGCAGAGGGGAATGCCGATCTTCAACTCGATCCCGCGAGCCTGACAAAGCTTATGACCAGCTATGTGGTTGGCCAGGCTATCAAGGCTGATAAAATCAAGCTTACTGATATGGTCACCATCGGCAAAGATGCCTGGGCTACCGGTAACCCTGCACTGCGCGGTTCATCGCTGATGTTCCTCAAACCGGGCGATAAAGTCTCGGTAGAGGATTTGAACAAAGGCGTGATCATTCAGTCAGGCAACGATGCCAGCATTGCCATTGCCGACTATGTCGCAGGCAGCCAGGACTCGTTCGTCAGCCTGATGAACAATTATGCGCAAAAGCTGAAACTCACCAACACCACCTTTAAAACCGTACATGGCCTTGATGCGCCAGGTCAGTTCAGTACCGCGCGTGATATGGCGTTGCTGGGCCAGGCGTTGATTCATGACGTGCCAGAAGAGTACGCCATACACAAAGAGAAAGAGTTTACCTTTAACAACATCAAGCAGCCGAACCGTAACCGCTTGCTGTGGAGCTCAAATCTTAATGTTGATGGCATGAAAACGGGCACCACCACCGGTGCAGGCTACAACCTTGTAGCATCGGCAACGTCCGGTGACATGCGCTTGATTTCAGTCGTTCTGGGCACCAAAACTGATCGTATTCGTTTCAATGAAAGCGAAAAACTGCTGACGTGGGGCTTCCGCTTCTTTGAAACCGTCACGCCGATTAAACCTGATGCCACGTTTGTGACGCAGCGCGTGTGGTTTGGCGACACCAGCGAAGTGAATCTCGGTGCTGGTGAAGGCGGTTCGGTCACCATTCCGCGTGGTCAGCTGAAAAACCTGAAGGCGAGCTTCACGCTAACCCAACCGCAACTGACCGCACCGCTCAAGAAAGGCCAGGTTGTCGGGACTATCGACTTCCAGCTTAACGGTAAGTCAATCGAACAGCGTCCATTGATGGTTATGCAGGCGGTGGAAGAGGGTGGTTTCTTTAGCCGTATGTGGGACTTCGTGTTGATGAAGTTTCATGGTTGGTTCGGTAGCTGGTTTGCTTAATACCCCTGCTCATATTTTAAGTGACAGGGGTATCGTCAACACTTACCACTCTATTTGAATACTTTCCGACGCGGCGTAATCAGTAAAGGCCGCGTCGGGCTGTTCATTGCTGATTATCAAATCAAAAGCAGAAAGCGGCCCCATACAGGCCGAGCGCACTTTGCCAAACTTGCTGTTATCCACCACCAACACGCGCTGCTGCGCCATCCCTAATGCCCAGTGTTTTACTGGCAACTCATCCAGATTAAAGCAAGTTGCTCCGTGACGGGTGTGAATGCCTGCCGCCGAGAAAAAGGCGATATCCGGGCAGAAGTTGTTCAGGCATTCCTGGAAATTTATCGGCTTGAAAATCGCGTTGCTGGCGTGAAATTCGCCGCCGCTTAAAATAACCCGACAGCCGGGTTTATCCTGTAGCGCCAGAAAAGTGTTCAACGAGTAACACACGCCGGTAAATTCCAGCTCATCATCCAGCGCTTCGATGATGTAGGGCGTGGTGGTTCCGCAGTCAAAAAATATCGTCTGATGGGGGCGAACCAATGCCGCAGCCAGGCGTGCAGCATGGCGTTTTTCATCAATGCGACGTGTTTTTTGATCGCTCAAGAGATAGTGATTGGCGGTCACGCTACGGGGTTCAAGTACAACATATCCCCCCAATAACACGACGGGCCCAGGCTCATTGCTGAGGTCACGGCGGATAGTCATTTCAGAGACGCCCAACAGAGCAGACGCCTCTTTAAGATGAATTTTATCGCAGCGTTTAAGCGCCTGAATCAGGCGATTGATGCGTTCGTCGCGCCGGGTTTCCATTTGAGCAGCTGAACCTTTGTTATCCCCCCGCCAGATGCGAGGGTTTGGGTGAGAGCATGATTTAACGCATCTTACCTTTGCTCAAAGGCTTAGTCACGCACCCAGCCTTTACGGATAGGCAGGGCAAAACAGAAACGATAAGCCTGATGCAGTCGCAGGTAAATTTGCGCGCCAAACTGGTTCCATATCATTTGTGCCAGCAGACAAGAACACAGACCCACGAGTAAACCGCCGAGCATATCCAGCGGCCAGTGCACGCCAAGATAAACGCGTGACCACGCAATGGCACAGGCAACAGCAAATAATACTATTCCCGACCACACGCGATGCCAGAATAAAAACGCCAGGGCGAAAGTGAAAATTACGGTGCCGTGATCGCTTGGGAAAGAGTCGTCTGGTGCATGATGCAGGAAGTTATAGCCAAAACCGGTCACAAACGGTCTGTCATGCGGGAACAGATGGCCGATTATCCATGATAAAGACACGCTGATGATAATCGCCAGCGCGGTCTTAATGACAACCGCACGCTGGGCAGTCATTTGGCGGCGTTGTCCCCACAGCCAAAGGATGACTATTAACAGCGGCACAATGCTAATCAAATCTTTAGCGGTAAAAATAGCGAGCTTAATCAGCCACTCAGGAGAGGCGGGAGTGGCGTTAATCAGCAGGAAAAGTGTCTGATTGAGCTGTTCTAACATAACGATTTTTTGTTCCTTAACCAGCCATGTGGAGACGATGTCGTACACCACAACGTGCGATAACCTGGGTACGCCAAACCACAAACCAACAGAATGGCGAACGGTGAAAGATAAAGCCGTATCGATAAGCAATAAAGCAGCTTTGTCTTATTTGTCATGGAATTGCTCAAACAACACGGGCTTACTCGTCCAATGCTTATCGCAAAGATTACGTAGAGGATATTAAGAAAACCTTAAACAACAGAACAATCGGCGATGCGTTACCAATAATTCACTATCTACTGCGCGGGCAATTTATTACACTTTGCTCGTTTTTTTACCTCTCGAGTGACTAATGCAAAATAATAAGCGACTAGGTCGCCAGGCACTGCTATTCCCGCTGTGTCTGGTGCTCTATGAATTTTCTACGTACATCGGCAATGACATGATCCAGCCGGGCATGCTGGCGGTTGTCGA
>DASXXQ010000113.1:0-2288 GCA_036502985.1 Buttiauxella sp. | reverse complement strand
GAAGCAGATCCCGGGCAAAGAAGAGTTTTACGAAACGCTGCGTTATTACCGCCGTATGTTAGAAATCACAGGCGTTGAAGTTCGTCTTAATCAATACGTCACCGCACCAATGCTAAAAGCGTTCGACGAGGTTATCCTCGCGTGCGGCATCGAACCCCGCTTGCCACTTATCGATGGCATCAAACATCCTAAGGTTCTTAATTACCTGGATGTGCTGCGAGATAAGGCATCAGTTGGCGACCGTATCGCCATTATCGGTGCCGGTGGCATTGGTTTTGATACCGCGATGTATCTCAGCCAGCAAGGGGAATCCACCAGCCAGAACGTCGCCGAGTTTTGTATGGAATGGGGTATCGATACCAGCTTGCAACACGCGGGTGGATTACGTCCGGAGGGAGCACAACTCCATAAAAGCCCGCGCCAGATTGTGATGCTACAACGCAAAACCAGCAAACCGGGAGAAGGATTAGGCAAAACAACGGGTTGGATACACCGCACGACTCTTCTGGCGCGTGGAGTGAAAATGCTGGCGGGTGTGACGTATGAACGGATTGACGATGAAGGTCTGCACATTACAGTCGGTGGAGAACCCCAGACGCTGGCGGTGGATAACGTGATTATCTGTGCGGGGCAAGACTCGCGTCGTGAACTGGCAGAACCGTTACACGAGCTTGGAAAAACACTGCATTTGATTGGTGGTGCAGATGTGGCAATGGAACTGGATGCCCGACGCGCAATTGCGCAAGGCACCCGTTTAGCGCTGGAAATTTAGCCTTATCTGTGTCGGATGTCGCTACGCTAATCCGACCTACAAAAGCGATATCGTCGGGTGGATGAGCAATAGCGACATCCACCATTTTCACCAGAATTACACCGTTCGTTAGTGATGGCGACCCAATTTCACTGCTTTAAGCACCACAAATTTCTTGTTGGTGGCAACCGTATCGCAGTTACCGAAGATCTTCTTCAGTTTGTGATAGTAGTCCAGATGGCGGTTAGCAACGATATACAGCTCACCGCCATTTTGCAGGCAACGACGAGCGTGGTGGAACATTTCCCACGCCACCTGATCGGTCAAAGAGTGTTGCTGATGGAACGGTGGGTTACACAGAATCGTGTTAAAGCGATAAGGTTCAACACCGGATAGCCCGTTGTTGATCATAAACTCGCAGCGCTCCAGGTTTTCCGGCATGTTGGTTTCAACATTCATGCGGCTTGATGACACAGCCATCGGTGATTCATCAACAAACACGACATTCGCTTCAGGGTTATTCTGAAGCAGAGTCAGGCCAATCACGCCGTTACCACAACCTAAATCGACAATTTCGCCTTCCAGGTTTTCTGGCAAATGCTCAATGAAGAAGCGCGCGCCAATATCCAGTCCGGTACGAGAAAAGACGTTCGCATGGTTATGAATTGTCCATGGCGTGCCTTCCAGTTTCCAGCTCAGGGTTTCTGCGACTTCTTTCACCGCGGGTGCGTTGAACGTCGTGTTGATCAGACGAGCTTTTTTCCAGGCAAGCGTGGTGGTTGTTGGCCCAAGAATTTTTTCAAACAACTCGATAGTGGAGTTGTGAATATCACGGGTTTTCGCACCCGCGATGATACGTGTTTCAGGTGTCGCCACATGGCGCAATGCACGCAACTGTTGTTCCAGCAGTGCCAGCGTTTTAGGGATCTTAATCAGAACGACCGCAGGTGCTTCTGGATATTTAGCGGTGCTATCAAGGAACGTTACGCTGGACTCATCGAGACCGTTTTCACGCAAGTTTTCACGGATAGCCAGTTCGCTAAGATACGAGTCGCTAATGCTGTACGGCTTATGTTCAGCCAGCACGCAAGACAGCGCCCCGAAGTTATCGTTAAAAATCAGGACCGGGCCACTGATTTCGATTTCGTCCAGTTGCTGCAAAAGGTAGTCATCCGCAGCTTCCCACGCCTGTAGTGGGTTAACGTCATCCGTTTCTGGAAAACGTTTTAGTGTCAGTGAACGGAAACCGTCGTCTAATTGGCTCATCGGCCCTCCTGGATGGTAAAATTTCGGCGTAATCCCCGAATGGGGGCGTGAGTATACCTTTTTTCCCTTTACTTTGAGCAGACGAATGAGCGAATTAACTTATCTACAGGGTTACCCGGAGCATTTGCTCTCGCAGGTTCGTACTCTGATTGCGGAACAACGTCTGGGCGAGGTGCTACAAAAACGCTATCCAGATACGCATAACATCACCACCGATAAAGCGCTGTACGCATGGACACAAGACCTTAAAAATCAGTATCTACGTAATGCG
>DASXXQ010000112.1:0-4465 GCA_036502985.1 Buttiauxella sp. | reverse complement strand
ATCGTTATGTTTATTTGTATACACAAATACCTCTGATTAAATGAAAAGAACCTGGCCTCACGGAAATGAGGGAGGAAGAAGGTTGGGATGTGTATTCAGCACGGTGATGAGGTGTGTGTGTCGCACAAAGGCCGCCGTATCTGGTAATATGCTGTTTTTAAAAGTGTTACCTGAAGATGCCTCTGGTCCGGAAAGCGTTTAAGCGCCTATTACCCCGTTGCTATTCACTGGGCTGCGTATTCTGGTGAAAATGAACACCTATTCTGACTAGCGAACACTGATTCTGGTTGTGGGAATACAGCATGCTAACCATTAGCGGACTATGTTCATCAGTGCCTGGATTTTTTGTGCCCTGTTTAACCCGTAACGCTGTAGCGTCAGGATTGAGGCGGAGCGCAACAAAGTGAGCACCGAACACTCCTGGCGTTACAGTGGGATACTCGGTGTCACATCAGGGGAAATTCGTCGGTGTATCCCGGAATTCGCATTCATTCCTCCAGAATCGACATTTTCTCCTGACCAGAATCAACGTTCACGCTGAGCCAGGATATGCACTGGCCTCTGGCTTATGCCCTGAGCCTGTGTAATCTCGAAGAGATGATGGCGGAGCGCGGATTGTCGTTGACCATTCCACTCTTCAACTGGGGGGCCGAGATGGACACAGTGGCGAACGGCCTCTTCCAGGGAGTCATAAAAAATTCAGCCGGTGCGTCATCGTCATTTTCGGACGGAACAAAGATCAGGGATCGCTTCGGGTAAACGCTGTGGGGAATGCGGATGACCGTCGGGGAGGTTCCTGACTTGCCGGGTTTTCGCTTTCGCGGGATTTAGTGCGTGCCATGTGAATGACTTATTGAGGAAACTAACATATCACAGAGTATAAAGCGGAGCTCAGATCATGAACATCCCCGAAGCTGCGCGGGTCACGCCATTGGCGTGCTATGCCCCTTAAATCTATCAGGCGTTGAGGCTATTAAACGCGGTCATAACGCCCGGAAATTGCACGTCGGTCGACGCAATATCGATCGTAAAGTCGTCAGGAAGCTATGCAAAAGCAATATCAGCATCCACAAAGTAAGGGGTTGTCATCCGCTGAACAATTTTATTTTCTGGCCGCCTCAATGATCGGCAACGTCCTTTTCATATTCATCACTGCAAATACGATTTAATCTTTAAGTTCAAAATTTTTATGCTCAGAAATGGACAAAACTTGAAGTATTCATTCACGAGTAAATAAATAATGAAGGAATAAAATAGATAACGAAGGAAAAGCAGAAATAGTGACATTAATCACAACGCACAGACAAAATCACCCCCTCAATTAATCGATGAAATTATCAGGATAAACAACCACACCAGAAAAGCTGAAAATGCCCTACGGCCAATTATGGAGAGGTTAACGTGAGAATTAAAAGCATGTGGGTACGAATGCAGGGTCTAAACTGAAGGGGGAATATAAAAGGAAATGAATTCAGAAATACCTGTCAGCCCGGCAAAAAAACGGGGATGTTTTAGGTGGATTAATGAGGTTGGCTCAGGTTTTTTCATCCCACACCTGAGCCGGAGCTCTGTCTCGATACAGAAAGAACCAATGAGGAAACACGAACTTAACCTGACCAAAATTAAATGTCAAACCCGCCTTTAAATGCGGTCTTTAACAAAGTAAGTACGCGAACACAAAATAAGAGACATTATTAACATTCACATAACCCATTAATGAACAAGAGGTTGTTTGTTGTATTATCGCGCCACTATGCCCATCGGCATAATAATCTGTTAGATATATTGCGTTTTGTATGAGGCATAGCCTTCCTGTAGCACCCACAATAAAAACCAAATAAGGTATATGATTATGATTATGGCAAAGAAAAGCATCCTGGCAGGAATAATTACGGCACTGTTAATGACTGGCGCAGCCCATGCGGCAGAGATTTATAATAAAGATGGCAACAAACTTGATTTTTATGGCAAAGCCGTCGGTGAGCATCAGTTTATCACCTCGGGGAAAACTACCAACTCTGACTCTTCCTACGCACGTATCGGTTTCAAGGGACAAACCCAGATCAACGATATTCTGAGCGGTTATGGTCAGTGGGAATATAACATGGATGCTTCACATCCAGAAGAGGTTGGCCAGGTAAGCAAAACTCGCCTTGCCTTTGCCGGGGTAAAAGCTGGTGAGTATGGCTCTTTTGACTACGGTCGCAACTTTGGTGCGATTTATGACGTGGAAGCCTACACAGATATGCTGGTTGAGTGGGGTGGCGATGCCTGGAGCAACACCGATAATTTCACCGTTCAAAGAGCTAACGGCCTGGCAACCTACCGTAACCATGACTTCTTCGGTTTGGTTGACGGACTCAATTTTGCCCTTCAGTACCAAGGTAAAAATGATAACGGTTACAAAACCAGCAATGGTGATGGCGTAAGCCTTTCCTCAACTTATGATATTGGTGCTGGTCTCTCCGTAGCCGTAGGTTACTCCACTGCTGACCGAGCCTCTATTCAGACCAAAGATAACATTGGTAACAGAGCTGATGCCTGGGCTGTTTCCACCAAATACGATGCAAATAACATTTATGCCGCAGTGCTCTATGCCGAAACGCATAATATGACTCTGGTCTCTGATACTGAATTTGCTAATAAAACGCAAAATATTGAAGCTGTTACCCAATATCAATTTGATTTCGGTTTACGTCCTTCAGTGGCTTATGTTCAGTCTAAAGGCGAAGACCTGGGTGCAAACCATCACATCAGTGCTGACTTGAAAAAATATATTGAAGTGGGCACCTGGTATTATTTCAACAAAAACATGAATGTTTACGCAGCCTATCAATTTAATCTGCTGAACGACGAAAATACCTATGCTGGAAAAGCCACCGACAACCTGGCCGCTGCCGGTATTGTTTATCAGTTCTGATAAACAGATGAAACCCTACGGCACCAGCCCCAGGGCTGGTGCCGTAGCATTAACGTTCATGAATCTATGGTCACTCCCGTATATTGTTGCTTGCATGAATCTATCAATCAGACTTTCGAAAACATCTGATGTTTGTGCATTTAAAATCTCAGCTGAGAACACACCATGAAAAAACTCATTATCGCGACGGTCCTTTCCCTCGGCACTGTATCTTCAGCCTGGGCGATGGAAACAGCCATGCCTGCGGCGAAGCATCAACAGGCGATTCCGATGAATAACGACAACGGCAGTGCGGATGCACATCAACAAGTAGCCGACCAGTACAACGACATGATCGGAGCACAAACTTCAGCAAACGCAAAGATGTCTGCGAAGCCATTTGCAGAGATGAATGAGCACGAACAGGCCGCTATTGCCCTTTCATTCACAAAAAATGGTCAATCCGGTCCGCATCAACGGGAATCAAAAAAGCATTTAAGCATGATGGCTACAGATTAATACCAGAATGAACAATCCAGATAATTCTGGAGACGCCCCCTTTGAGAGTGAACAAAAGAGCCTGTACACGACATTGTGTAATTACTTGGTTTTGATATGTTCAATTCAACATCAAATAAAGGTCAATTTATGGACGAAAAACAATTGCAGGCTCTGGCTAACGAACTGGTTAAAAATCTCAAAACCCCTGAGGATCTTAACCAGTTCGATCGCTTGCTGAAGGAAATTAGTTTTGAAGTTGCTCTTAATGCTGAGATGACTCACCGTCTCGAGTATGAAAAAAATCAGCCCAACACTGGCCCTAATGCCCGTAGCAGCTATTCCACAAAGACAGTGATCACTGGCGATGGTTCACTGGAACTCGCCTATCCCTGACAGGGTTTATTGCGTTTCGTTCGGGAATGGGCCTCGCAAGTGCCATTAGCCCTGTTTCTGGCAACCTGCTGAGGGAGGGTGAAGACAACGCTCACCCGCACCTGTGTGGCCTGTCAGACATGGAAACTGTCGCGGCCACACCATCCGGTACAGAGGGCGATGCGTTCCGGTCGGGGTCTGAGGCTATACGTCGCAGCGAGGCGGCGGGTCTTGAGGTGCTCAGCGCGGATGCGAACCGCCGCACCCTGACCATCCCGGGTGGTGTCGGTGGGTGAGCGTGCGCTGTGGTGGGTGCAACGTTACCTGCACCACGTCCGGCCGCAGTTGCGGGTCAATCCACACTGCAAGGCGTTGTTCGTGGCGCTCGATGGTGTGGAGGGGCTTTATCACCAATACTGTAAGCCACTATATGAAAGCCTCCGGGCTGGTTGCGCACGGCAGCTGTCACCTGTTCCGCCATGCGATGGCCACACAGATGCTGGAGAACGGAGCAGACCTGCGCTGGATACAGGCGATGCTGGGCCACCGGAGTGGTGTGCTTCCGGTGAACTCGCATTGACAGATCTGTCTCAGGTTTCCACAGGTAGCGTTCGTCAGGTGATGATGTACTGAGTGGGGTGTTGCGCGTGCGTGGCGCAAGGGCTGAGTCAGTTTTGCTACGGTGCTTAAGCC
>DASXXQ010000111.1:0-4237 GCA_036502985.1 Buttiauxella sp. | reverse complement strand
GCTGACATTAGGTAACAACTCCATGGGTAATCACAACGGTCTTGTAAATAAGAGGTAAGTCTTATGCAGTATAGGAGACAACCCAGGCGTTGAATGCTTAGCCGCGAAATTGCCCGCGAGCCATAATATTCACCGTTTCATGGAGCTCTGACCATACCAGCACTGCTTCACCACTTTGTAGCTGGCGCTTAACATCAGCCACCTTTTGCTCCAGTGAGCGCTCTTGTTCACCATAATCTGTGCCTTCGCGTAATACAAAGGATTCAATCAGATTATCAAGCGTTTCGGGAGGGAGGTCTTGCCAGGGAATCATCATTTTACGGTTCCAAAAACTGAGTCAGCCACTGTGGGATACGCTGTTCAAGCCACATCTCAGGGCGACGAAGCGTCCCGCCGACAAATCCCACATGGCCGCCATAGCGAGTCAGTTGATATTCGATATTGGCAGGCAATATTGCCTTATCAGGGATCACATGGTGATCCATAAACGGATCATCTTTAGCGTGGATGATTAACGTCGGCGTTTTGATTTGTGGCAGCAATGGCATGGCACTGCATTGACGGTAATAGTCGATTGCATCGGCAAAACCGTGAATTTTCGAGGTAATCAAATCGTCAAATTCGCGCAAGCGACGCATGCCTTTAAGTTGGCGCATATCAACAGGGAGAGACCCCGGATAACTTCTTAGTTTTCGTGCCGCATTTTTCTTCAGCAAATTCAAAAGATAGTGTTGGTAAACGCGGGAGAAACCTTTCTCGATATGCTTGCTGCAATGCTCAAGCATCAAGGGCGCAGAAACCACAACACCTGCCTGAAGCGTGCAATCAGAACCCTGTTTTGCCATTAAACAGGCAAGCATATTGCCGCCGAGCGAAAATCCGACAGCCGCCGTCGGCGCTTTGCCGTAACGCGTATTGAGCCAGTTGAGGAAGTAAGTACCGTCTTCTGTTTCACCTGAGTGATAAATGCGTTTCATGCGGTTAGGCACACCGCTGCAACCACGGAAATGCATCACCACACCTAACCAGCCTTGCTTACGCGCAGCATCAATTAAGCCATGCGCGTATGGGCTGTGCAGACTTCCTTCAAGACCATGAAAAACAACTAACCGTGGTTTATGCAGTGCCTGCCGTGGGTCTTCGCTCCAGGCAAGATCGACAAAATCCCCATCCGGCATGTCCAGACGCTGCCAGTGAGGTTTGAAATTAAGGCGACGGCGAATTAACCGCGGGAGCATAGTTTGCAGGTGCGGATTACTCACACCTCTTAACGGACGAAACTGCTCATCGTCTTTGTGATTAAAATTCAATGCTGCGGGACTTGTCGTGGCCATATCACACTGTTAGTTTCATTTAGTTTGCTAATTAACTTTATCGGGTGCGGAACACCCATTTCATGGAAACGCTTTTCTTCTCAATGCTTGGATTTCTTTGGGTCGCGGCTATTACACCTGGCCCAAACAATATGTTGCTTACGTCTTCCGGCGCCAATTACGGATTTATGCGCACCATTCCTTTGATGATAGGCATTATGCTGGGGATGCAATGCATCCTTTTGCTGGTGGCCTTTGGTGTCGGCAGCTTAATCCTGCTGTATCCCGCCTTGCACCTTATCCTGAAGATTGCCGGTAGTGCTTACCTTTTATGGCTTGCCTGGAAAATCGGCACCGCAACCTATGAAAAACTGGAAACAGATGCGCCACCACCTGCACCTATTCCATTCTGGCAGGGTGGGCTGCTACAGGTTATCAACCCTAAAGCATGGTTGATGGCGTTAGGCGCAGTTGCGAGTTTCACTCTTGCCGGTGCTCAGTATCTGCATTCTGTCGTGTTAATCAGTATTGGTATTGCGCTGGTCAACATTGTTGCGGGCATCATCTGGATTGCATTCGGCAGC
Organism: Buttiauxella sp.; assembly: GCA_036502985.1. Classification (GTDB taxonomy): domain Bacteria; phylum Pseudomonadota; class Gammaproteobacteria; order Enterobacterales; family Enterobacteriaceae; genus Buttiauxella. The sequence goes on along the minus strand of DASXXQ010000111.1, from coordinate 2,340 downwards.
ATGATTGGCACTTTGCTTCGTAGCCGCCGCGCCTGGGCAACCTTTAACATCTTTATGGGATTGCTCACCGCTGCCTGTGTGTTATTGATTTGGCGCTGATGCTGTTTTTACAACCCTCTCATCCTGAGAGGGTTGTAAAAGACGATTACTCGGCCTGCATCATCTGTTCTAATCGATCGTGTGCATCCAGCCATTCCATCTCGCAATCTTCCAACGCTGATTTCACCTTAACCTGAGTTTGCAGGCATTCGGTCATTTCTGCTTTGCGACTTTGGTCGTAAATAGCGCTGTCAGCCAGTTTTTCTTCCACGGCTGCAAGTTGCACGTTCAGTTTTTCCATCTGCTTTTCAAGCTGCGTGATTTGCTTACGTAGCGGTTGCGTTAGAGTACGTAATTCCGCTTCGCGGCGTTTTTGATCTTTACGCGCCTGCGCACTGTTTACGTTATCTTTTGCTGAATCAAGCGGTTGGTTTTCCTGCTTTTGCAGATCCACGAGCCACTGTTGATAATCTTCCAGATCGCCGTCAAAGGCTTCGACTTTTCCATCATGCACCAGATAGAGATCGTCGGTAGTTGAACGCAGTAAATGACGATCGTGCGAAACCACAACCAACGCGCCTTCAAAATCAATTAACGCTTCGGTGAGCGCCTGACGCATATCGAGATCAAGGTGGTTGGTCGGTTCATCAAGCAGCAGCAGGTTAGGGCGCTGCCAGACAACCAGTGCCAGTACCAGGCGCGCTTTTTCCCCGCCTGAGAAACGTGCGGTTTGTTCCGTAACTTTATCGCCCCGGAAACCGAAGCCGCCCAGGTAATCACGCAGTTGTTGTTCAAGCTCTTTCGGCGCGATGCGTGAAAGATGCTGCAAAGGGGATTCATCAGCGCGTAAGTATTCCAACTGATGCTGGGCGAAGTAACCAAGCTTTACCCCTTTTGCCAGGCCAATATCGCCCTGCAAAGGTTTGATTTCTTCCGCCAGCAGTTTAATCAGCGTTGATTTACCCGCACCATTGCGGCCAAGCAAGCCGATGCGAGAACCAGGAACCAGATTCAGTTTGATGGAGTCAAGGATCACACGGTCGCCATAACCCGCACTGACTTTTTCCATGCGCAAAAGTGGATTCGGCAAACTTTCTGGCGCGCGGAAGCTGAAATGGAACGGGTTATCAACGTGCGCTGGGGCAATCAGCTCCATACGCTCCAGCATCTTCACGCGGCTTTGAGCTTGCTTTGCTTTGCTGGCCTTGGCTTTGAAACGGTCAATAAAGCTTTGCAGATGCGCAACACGCTCCTGCTGGCTTTCAAACATCGACTGCTGTTGAGCAAGGCGTGTGGCACGCTGGCCTTCAAATGACGAGTAGTTGCCGGTGTATTCAAACATCGATTCTTGTTCGATATGAATAATCTTTCCAACTACCGGGTCGAGGAAATCACGGTCGTGGGAAATCAGAATCAACGTACCTTGATAACTTTTCAGCCAGCGTTCCAGCCAGATAACAGCATCTAAATCCAGGTGGTTAGTCGGTTCATCAAGCAGCAGCAAATCGGAGCGGCAAATCAGTGCCTGTGCCAGGTTCAGGCGCATGCGCCAGCCACCGGAAAAATCACTCACCGGACGTTCAAGCTGTTCATTGCTGAACCCTAAACCGTGCAGCAAACTTGAGGCCCGGGAGCGAATAGTCCAGGCATCAACGGCATCAAGTTTGCCGTGAATCAGAGCAATGGCATGGCCATCGTTGCGCTCATTGGCTTTTTCCAGTTCCGCCTCAAGCTGGCGAAACTCGCGATCGCCATCAATAACATATTCAATGGCCGGCATCGCCAATGCAGGGGTTTCCTGATTTACCCAGGCTAGCGCCCAACTACCTGGATAGGTCACGCTGCCACCATCGGCGCTGATCTCGTTCTTCAGTAGCGCCAGCAGCGTGGATTTACCGCAGCCGTTTTTACCCACCAGACCCACTTTTTGGCCCGGATTGATGGTGGCGGTGGCGTTATCCAGCAGAACGCGTGTGCCGCGACGAATTTGTAACGAGGAGAAAACAATCATAAAGCGCCGTATGTTCAGAGTATGTTAAATTGTCATTATATTAAGGTAACGTGATGCTATCGGCACCGCGTCGGGCTGCATGGTAGCCCAAAAAAATCACTATGACGACGCCCTGGAGGGTAATGATGTCGCAGCCGCCGAAAGTTTTGCTGCTATATGCCCATCCGGAGTCACAAGACTCGGTCGCCAACCGCGTCTTACTCCAGGCGGCGCAGAAGCTTGATAATGTGACGGTGCATGATCTTTATGCGCACTATCCTGATTTTTTTATCGATGTCTATCGTGAGCAG
>DASXXQ010000110.1:0-8187 GCA_036502985.1 Buttiauxella sp. | reverse complement strand
GAAATTAACAACTGCCCATGATCATTTTTAATATTTTTGGTGACAAATGAAGGGAAAATCCGTAACCACTCTCAAGTCATTTTTAATTGTATTCATTTTACGAACAAAAAAGAACTGCCATATATAGGTAAAAATGGACATAACAAAACTCAGAAAAGCAACAAGCTATAAAATACAACACAATGAAAATATTGAATTTTTTATTAAATGCCTGCATAAAATCGAACATTTCAATATTGATTGAAGGACAATATCATAGGCTATCTGTCTGCATTATTTAGCAGCGATAGTATAGAAAATAAATCGAGATCTCGATTAGCGTTTAATATACATTCTTTATGATTGACTTAGGCGCTCGTGTTATCTATAGTCCCGCCGCGTCTTTTATATACGATTATTTTTCTTCACCAATAATGTTACGCAACCGTCATTATTGTTGATACAAAGTCTGACTCACTTCATAAAAACTCACATATAAGCAACAGCCAGAATATATATAGCATTGCGTTATTATCAAATCCTTAATTCATGAGTCTTTCGCATTTTTCAGGAAACCAACAATCTGTGGCTAAAAGTTTTTTCGCGCTTAAAAGCGTAAAAGGTTGGCATCATTCTATTGCAGGGAAAATCACCCAGTTTTTGCTGGCGGGGATCCTTATTGCATTTGGTGCCGGTGCGTGTGCCGGTTGGGGCCTGATAGACAGTTTTTCGTACCAGCAATGGGTACATCAGGCTGAAGCGAACGCTCAGATAATGACTTACATCGTGCGAAATGTTTACACCAATGTCGCGGTGGGCACCAGTCCAACGGGGCAAATTACGCGTATCGTCTCAGAGCATAAATTGGGTGACCCAGACTCCGTGATTCAAACCGGCTACAACCCTGTCGATGTGTTAGCGCTGGCCTCCGTGCAAACACGTAACCCGACATGGCTTTTCCTTTATACGCCAGAGAAAGGTTTCCTGGGTATCAGCAATAGCTCAGAGTCACCGGAAGCAGACATCAAATTCAAACACGAGACAGCCAGCAAAGCACTGGCGAACTATTACATTGGCTTTGCCTCCATCAATGGTAAGGAATGTTTTATCAGCGCCGTCCCTATTCTTGCTCCATCAGGTGAACTTCTGGGTAGCCTAATCAGCAGTATTGGCAACAAAAGCCAGCTTTATGCGGCTTATGACGCCATGCTGAAGAAAACACTGGTAATTCTGGCGTTGATTTTATTGGGGACTGTCGCGCTGGTGACCGTGTTCATGCGCCGCATGTTCCGACCTGTTCCATTGCTGATTAACTCGTTAACCCGCATTGCGCACGAACAAACAGACCTCATTACTCCTTATTTAGACCAGGATGACGAAATAGGCAGGCTTGCAGCAGCAATAGAAAAACTGCGCGTAGCGATGGTGGAGCGCGACTACCTGCAACGGATGCAGGACATGTCGCAAAAAATGGAGTACATGGCCCACCATGATTCACTCACCGGGTTCCCGAACCGTGCATCTTTTAGCCAGGCACTGGATAAATGCATCCGTGAAATGAATCAGAACGGGCAACCGTTCAACCTGCTGCTCATCGACCTCGATAACTTTAAACCGGTAAATGACACCTTCGGCCACTCAGCCGGAGATGAAGTACTCATCGGCGTGGCACAGCGGTTGTCATTATTATTAGGGCCAATGGATTTTGCCGCCCGATTAGGCGGTGATGAATTTGCCATTCTTCAATGCGTGAAGTCGGACAATTGCCAGGAAGCCGCTGCACTGTCGAAGAAAATTGTGCGTGCGCTGAGTATTCCATTTACCTACGGCAGCAACTCATTTGCTATTAGCTGCAGCGTAGGCATTGTCACAGCACCTTATCAGGGCAATAGCGCAACAACCTTAATGATTAATGCCGACCTGGCAATGTATGCCTCGAAACATAGCGGACGTGGCTGCTACCACTTCTTTGAAGATGGCATGATGATGAAGCACACTAATAGCGTGTTCATTAATCAGGAAATTATTAACGGCATCGATAACAACGAGTTTGTACTGCACTACCAACCTATTATCGACCTTGAAAATGAAAGCGTTTGTGGCTACGAATCACTTATTCGCTGGAATCATCCTACCAAGGGTCTGATCTATCCAGACTACTTTATTAGTATCGCCGAAGAATCTGGTCTGATTATCCGCCTCGGTGAATGGATTATTCGCGAGTCCTGCATGGCAGCCGCGAGATGGCCGGAATCGACAAAAGTTGCGGTGAATATTTCAGCCTACCAGTTACATGGCCCAGGTCTTATCGATGTGATTGTGGATGCGCTGAAGAAAAGTGGCCTTGCTGCGAACCGCCTGGAAATAGAAGTGACAGAATCGGAAAAACTGGATCAGTCTATTGCGCTTCCGGTTTTCAAAAAGATTAGGCAGATGGGGATTTCCATTGCGATGGATGACCTTGGCACAGGATATGCGGCGCTGGATTACCTGCTGATTTATCCTTTCACGCGCATTAAAATTGCCCGCACGCTGATTATGAAACTGGAGCAAGAAAGTGCCAGCCAGTATCTGGTCGTCATGCTGATTCAGTTTGCCCAGAAATATGGTATGAGCGTGACGGCGGAAGGGGTTGAAACTGAACAACAGCGCACCATTCTGCGCCGGATTTCTTGCCAGAATGTTCAGGGTTACTATTACAGCCGTCCTTTGCCCGAAAAAGACTTAGCGTCAACGTTTGGCAATAAAGTACTCGACGGGGAAGTGTGTAATGCTTAATAACCCATTGTTATCTAAGATAATAACCATGGCGGCGTCGTTATTACTGTTGGTAAGCCAACTGAGCCAGGCGCACCCCGCACGCAGTATTAACACGCTGGAAAAAATAGCAAAAACACAAACAATATCGTTAGGTTATCAGGAGGATACATTCCCCTTTTCTTACCTGGAAGCTCAGCACCCTGTTGGCTACTCTATTGATATTTGTAACAAAATTGTTGATGCCGTAAAAATAAAACTCAATATAAAAAACCTTAAAGTTCACTGGGTAAAAAGCAGCACGGCTTCACAGTTCGTGTTAATTAAGAATCACGTAACGGATGTAATGTGTATCCCGACTTTTTATTCAGAACTTCGCCATCAGCAAGCTGAGTTTTCACAGCCTTATTTCTTCTCCCGCACCCGTTTCGTTACCCGGAAAAATAACCACACTGACACCATTGAGGATTTGGCCGGGCACAGCATTCTGGTAAAAAGCGGTACCATTTATGTTGAGCAGATTCATAAACTCAATCGCGCGAACGATCTCAACTTAAATATTGAGCTTGATAATAATAACATTGCTGCCTTCAATGATATTGAGACGGGTGAACTCCCCGCGTTAGTTTCAAGTACCATTTTCCTGAAAGCAATGATTGCCCGTTCTGCTAAACCGGATGAATTTGAAATATCAGATGAAGCATTAAGCCCCCCCATACCTGCGGGTTTATTGATGCCATTGAACGACAGTGAATTCAAAAGCTTCCTCGATACGACCATGCGCTCTCTTTTTGCCAGCAAAGAGTTTACCGCTATTTATCAGCGCTGGTTTCAGTCCCCGATCCCACCGAAAGCCATCAATCTAAATATTCCAATGTCGGCGGATCTAAAAGCACTCATCACATCCACATCACCTTATGTGTACTAACATGAAAAAAATATTTTCCAGCAGGTTAAAGCTTTTATTTCGAACGACAATGTTGCTCGCGTTAGCCATGGTTTCTTACAACGTCCGGGCAGCGCCGGTTTCCCCTACGCTTGAGCATATAAAACAAAGTAACAGCTTAAACATTGGTTACCGCCAGATTGCCCCGTTCTCTTTGCGGGATAAAGATGGCAAAGTCAGCGGTTACACCATTACGTTGTGCAATTTGATTGCTGATGAATTACGTCATTCGCCAGGTCTAAAAAATCTCGCGATTCACTACATCCCTGTTTTATTTACCGACCGCGTCTCAGCACTCAATAGCAGTAAGATAGATATGGATTGTAGCGTCAATACCGATGCCCCCGAACGAAAGAGCAGCGTCTCATTTTCCCTCGATTATTATGTGGCTAATATGCGGATCGTTTCTCTGGGCAAGAATAACATTCGATCACTCAGTGATTTGAAAGGCCATACCGTCAGCGTTCCGCGCGGTTCTAAAGATCTTCTGGAACTCAATAGAGTTAACCGTGAGAAACATCTTAGCCTCTCAATCAAGACTTCAGATACTGTCGAAGATGCTTTTAATATGATGGCTCAACATCGCACAGCCGCCGTTGTGCTGGATGATGTTCTGGTGTACCCATTTATTAACCAAAGCGAACACCCTGAAGATTTCACCGTTTCACATGAAATAGTGGGTGATAAAATGAAATATGCGATCATGATGAAAAAGCAAGACGCTATATTTGTCTCATTTGTCGATAAAACGCTTGAGCGCATCATCGAGTCCCCAAAAAATACGCAGTTGATAAGCAAGTTGTTAGTGCAAAAAGTGGTTATAAAAAATAAGCATAACAACTAAATACGGGCGTTTAATTGAAATCAGTCAGGTGGTATTCCAGATTTTATACGCCGCTCATATTGGTGGGGGTGTTGTTGTGTGCAGCCAGTTCATTACGTGCTGCCTGGGACTTCACGACCATTCAACAGCGCGCGGACAAACTGTATGGCCCAGCAAGTCACGATGCTGAACAACGAATTAATGGCTGGCAGCAGTTGCTTATCCAGCAACGTAACGAGAGTGAACTTGCACAACTCAATGCAGTAAATCGATTTTTTAATCAACAGCTTCACTACCGTGAAGATATTGATATCTGGCATGTTATTGATTACTGGGCAACGCCAATAGAATCACTGCGTAAAGGCGAAGCAGATTGCGAAGACTACGCAATCGCTAAATATTTCACGCTGCGTCATTTAGGTGTCTCAGAAGAAAAACTACGTATTACCTACGTTAAAGCTATCCGTCTGAACAGGGCGCACATGGTATTAACCTGGTATGCGACACCTGATGCTATCCCAATCGTACTTGATAGTTTGACGGATACTATTTTACCCGCCACACAGCGCCCGGATTTATTACCGGTTTATTCCTTTAATGACAGCGGACTGTGGTTACCAGGCAGCCAGAATAATAAACGTGTCGGAGATAGTAAGCGCCTTTCTCGCTGGCAGGATGTGTTGGAAAAAATGCGGGAAGAAGGATTCCCGAATGATGAATAGGAAAAGCCCGTGTCTCTTTTTAAACAGCTTTTGATAGCTATCTTTCTGTTTATGCTGATCATTTTCAGCGGTAGTTTTATTGTTAATCTCGAAAGCTCACGGGAGCAATACAATAATCAGCTTCTGTCACATGCGCAGGATGCCGCAACCGCATTGGGTTTATCGCTTACCCCGCACGTTGATGATCCGGCAATGATCGAGCTGATGGTCAGTTCTATTTTTGATAGCGGTTATTACGATGCAATCCGTATTATCGACCAGGTTAACGGTAAAACTATTTTTGAGCGTACCGCCGCATCGTCCATACCCGAGGTTCCGCACTGGTTTGTCGGTCTGGTCAACGTCTCGCCACAAGCTGGCGAAGCGACTATTATGCGCGGCTGGCAGCAGGCAGCACGCGTAGAAGTGGTGAGTAATCCCGAGTTTGCAATTAAGCGCTTGTGGGACAGTACGCTGGCTAATCTGTTGTGGATGCTGGCCTGTAGCGTCGTCTGTATTCTGGCTGGCGCGGCATTATTACGCCGCCAGTTGCGCCCGCTTAACTACATGGTGAAACAATCGCAGGCCATTACGCGCCGCGAATATCTCACGCAACTCGATTTGCCCAATACGCCTGAGCTCCGCCGCGTGGTTGAAGCCATGAATTTAATGGTTACCAAGCTGAAATCGCTGTTTGAAGATCAAGCCGAGCATAGTGAACGCTTACACAATGAAGCGTATCTCGACAGCCAGACGGGTATCGCCAACCGCCGTGCTTTCGACATGCAAATGCAGACGCGTTTAAGCGACGAAGAAACAGCATCAGGATATTTGCTGTTACTGCGTATTCAGGATCTCGGTGGTTTGAACCAGCGCTTTGGCGGTCCGCATACCGATAACCTGCTCAAGCATGTTGCCGATATGATGAATGTAGTGAAAATCCAGCATGCAAACGCCGACAGTCTTCTCGCCCGTATCCGTGGAGGCGAATTCGCCCTGCTTTGCCCGGGTGTTTCACACAATGAAATGCTGAATCTGCAACATTCGCTCAATCAGCAGCTTGCTGCTTTCTATGCGACTGGCATGTCTGACATTAATCCCGTCGCGCATACCGGAATGGTGCCGTTCAGTTACGGTGATTCTGCACAGTCGCTTATCGTCCAGGCAGACCGCGCACTGGTAGAAGCGGAAACACACACCATACACCAGGCGGATACAGTACCTGCGATTGAGGCTGCCACCGAAGACCAGCATCTGTGGTTTACCCGCCTTGAGAATGCGCTGTATAACGAGCAATTCCAGCTATTCTTCCAGCCCGTCGTCAATTGCAAAAATCCGCAAACAATACTCCATTACAAGGTGCTGTCGCGCATCGTTGATGAAGAAGGTAATAGTATTCCCGCGGGCCGTTTCCTGCCGTGGATTCATCGCTTTGGCTGGAGCCAACGTCTTGATCAGGTGATGTTAAATCTGACGCTCAAACAGTTGAAAAGCTATCCGGGATCTCTGGCACTTAGCTTGTCGGGGAATTCTCTGGCCAATGAATCGGCCATCAAAAAACTGCTCAACCCACTGAAGCTGAAACCGCAGCTTGCCAGCCGATTAATTCTCGAACTGGATGAAAATCAGTTGCCGGAACCCGAACAGATGGAAGTATTTATTAAATCACTGAATCAATATGGCTGTGGCCTGGGACTGCAACACTTCGGTAGCCGCTTCGATATGATTGGTCACCTGTCGCAATGGGGCCTTGCGTATCTGAAAATCGACTCCAGCTATATCCGCCATATTGATATTGAAAGCGATAAGCGCCTGTTTATTGATGTGCTGCACAATGCGACCCACAACATTGATTTACCACTGATTGCCGAGCGTGTTGAAACACCAGGCGAGCTGCGTGTACTGCAAGAAGTCGGGATTTATGGTGCGATGGGACAATTGCTAGGTGAGCCAGCACCGTTTTAATTAGCCTTAATTAACCCTGGGTGTTGGTTGCTGCGTACCGTCTGGATGTGGTGCAGCGACCATATCAGGGGGATCGATTGCCAATGTGTTTTTTTGGCTATTGTTGAGATCCAGCTCTATACGAGTCTGCCCGCAGGCTTGCGTGGCAATCTCTCGCACCTGTAAATTCTGCTCCCCCTTTTCAAAAGATGCCGCGAGCTTTCTGCTTCTGGTGCCTGTACCAGGCGAGCTCGCGCATCTTCTCTTGCATATCGTCATTATTTTATAAACCCCGCAATAAATTAAATAATTAATAACATTATTTTTTCATTCATCGCGAATAGAACAAACAAATGAATAGCCCATTAATGGATAATTAATCACTGAATGAATTTAATAAATGTAGAAAAAAACACAGTTATTATTGCGCTTTTATTCGGCGCTTGACGGCGCGTTAAATATAATCAAAAATGAGCCAAAGTGAAACATGATGTGACAAAACACGCATACCTATTTCGAATGAAAGTCTTGTGCCATCCTAATTAATATAATCAGGATGTTATTTCTGTGTTTGTTAATAAGCGTAATGTTTCTTGTTAAAAATCAAAATGGATATAAGGCGTGATATAGGGATATCGTTAATACGCGTAATAAGGTTTCAGTGAAATGCAGAAGTTTTTCTTTTTTTTACTCAGCTGTTTTTCAATACAGTCAGTAAACGCAGAAAGCTTACAGAACACCGTACAGCACGCCTTATCCAGTCATCCTGAAGTTAATGCTTCGGTAAATAGCCGCTTTTCCGCTGAACAAGATTTACGTGCAGCACGCGGGGGTTATCTCCCGTCGTTGAATGTCAATGCCGAAGCGGGTCAGAAAAATATTAACGATGCAACGACGCGTGCAGGCGGCAGTAACAATGGGATGAATCTCTCCCCGAACGATGCCACGGTGAGCCTCGATCAAAATGTATTCGACGGTTTTGCGACGACCAGTGAAGTCGGCCGTCAGAAAGCCACTGTCGATTCGCGCGCTTTCAA
>DASXXQ010000109.1:0-18856 GCA_036502985.1 Buttiauxella sp. | reverse complement strand
GGTGGCTTTAGCTTGCTGACAGCCTTTGCCACAAGCTTGACGTCACTGGCCTTGTTGCGATTCCTGACAGGCCTTGGCCTTGGTGCGGCCATGCCTAATGCCGCAACGCTGATGTCTGAATACGCACCAGAGCGTAAACGCGCATTGCTGGTAAACCTGATGTTTGTTGGTTTCCCGATTGGTTCTTCGATGGGCGGCTTTGTTTCCGCGTGGATGATCCCGCATTACGGCTGGCAGAGTGTTCTGGTTCTGGGCGGTGTCATGCCGCTTATCCTCTCTGTCGTGCTGATGATTTGGTTGCCAGAATCTGCACGTTATCTGGTCGTGAAAAACAAGCCGCAGAAAGACATCGCCACCATTCTGCGCCGTATCGCACCGCTGCCATCAGGTGAAAACCTGCGCTTCGTGCTTAACGAAGTGGGTGGGCATATGAAAGATAAAACCGCGCTTGGCGTGATTTTCTCGCCACGTTATCTGGTGGGAACCTTAATGCTATGCCTGACCTATTTCATGGGGCTGCTGATTTTCTATCTCCTGACCAGTTGGTTGCCGCTGTTGATTCGTGAAACAGGTGCAACGCTAAGCCAGGCCTCAATTATTACCGCATTGTTCCCGCTGGGCGGCGGCATTGGTGTTCTGATAATTGGCGCGCTAATGGACAAGCTGAACCCGAATAAAGTCGTCGCGGTGGGATATTTGCTGACAGGCCTTTTCGTCTGTCTGGTCGGGTTCTCAACCTCAAGTCTGGTACTGATGGGTGTGATGGTGTTTATCGCCGGGACTATTATGAACGGCGCACAATCTTCGATGCCTGCGCTTGCTGCAGGATTCTACCCGACTCAGGGGCGTGCAACTGGCGTGGCCTGGATGTTAGGTCTTGGGCGTTTTGGCGGGATTTTGGGGGCGTTTAGTGGTGCATTCCTGATGCAAGCCGAACTGTCGTTCAAAACCATTTTCATGTTGCTGGCGATTCCCGCTGTGATTTCGGCAGCCGCGCTGATGGTGAAATCCTGGGTAAGCCTTCGCAGCCCTGGTGAACAACACGCAATCAATAACGAGCTGGATAAAGTTACGCAAAAAGCATGATGGCAAAACTGCTGTTCCAGTAAGCGTTTCGGCGGGCTAGTCCCGCCGTTTTGCCTAAAACGCATAACCATTTACAAATTTATACGCATCCCCGCACTCCGCAGCATTTTCAATTCCTTATGCCGCTTAGGTTTTTTGCTGAAACGCATAAGCCTTGTTCAATAATTAAATAGTTAGCCAGGAAACCATCGGCCCGCTTTTTTTCGAACTACTCTTAATAGGCTTCTTACCGTTCACGAGGTCAATGTGTGATTTATGAGGAGTTTTCGATGGAATATAAAGACCCAATGTTTGAGCTACTGAGTAATCTTGAACAGATAGTTTTTAAAGACAAACCGCAGACGATGGCTTTTAACGATAAGCCCAATGCATTTTCTGAATTTGAACAGCTGAGAAAAAGTACCGGGCTTAAAATTGATGACTTTGCCCGTGCAATGGGCGTTAGCGTTAACATGGTACAGGAGTGGGAATCAAAACGACTCAGACCCTCCAATACCGAACTGAAGTTGATGCGCTTGATGCAAGCGAATCCAATGATCAGTAAGCAGTTGATGGAATGATTTTGTACTTTGTACTCTTATTGCCTGAACCAAAACCCCGCCATGATGCGGGGTTTGTCGTTTCTGAAAGCTACGTAAATTGTATGAATCGAAGCGGCAATGTCCGGAAACCTGACCTGTGTCACTCCCAAAACTGCAAATCTAATCCATAACTTAGAGAGGGTTATTCACACACAAAGCAAAAGGAGGTTGTATGTCTAAGAAGATCCTGGTTCCTATCGATATTTCTGAGATGGAGCTGACAAAGCAAGTTATCCCCCATGTGGAAGGCTATGCAAAGCAGACCGATGCCACCATCCACTTCCTCGCGGTGATTCCTGACTATACCTATTTTGCCTCTTATGGCCTGGGTTATGCTTCGGTCGTGCCGGATGCCAGAGAAAGGGAAGCGGCTGCCATGGAAACACTGAGCGAAATTGTCGCTAAGTTCAGTCTTCCTGGCGATCGGGTTGAAAAGCATGTGTTAAGCGGCAATCCGAAGGATCATATTCTGCAGTTGGCGGAAGATATTGATGCGGATGTGATTATTCTTGCCTCCCACAGACCGAGCATGTCTACCTATCTGCTTGGTTCAAACGCCGCAGCCGTGGTTCGCCATGCAAAATGTTCAGTGTTGGTCGTTCGCTGAGGCTAAAGCGTTCGAAAAACCCCGCTCAAATGAAGCGGGGTTATTTTGCTAGAACGTTTCCCAGTTTGCATCAGAAGCCGTGGGCTGCACCTTCAACGATGCTGACTTTACACGCGGTTTCTGGGCTGGAGGCGCAATGACGGGTTTTGTTCTCTGCTCGATTCGGAACACGGCAACCGCCTGGCGTAGCTGGCTTGCCTGATCTTCAAGCGCCGCCGCCGCTGCCGCCGATTCCTCAACTAAAGAGGCGTTTTGCTGTGTGACGCTGTCCATTTCGGAAACCGCCTGCGCGACCTGTTCGATGCCTTTACTCTGCTCATCAGACGCCGATGAAATCTCACTCATAATGTCCGTTACGCGGGTGACGGCCAATACAATTTCTTTCATGGTATCGCCTGCCTCACGCACCTGATTTGAACCGGTGTCGATACGGGAAACCGAGTTTTCAATCAGCACTTTAATTTCTTTTGCCGCCTGAGCGCTGCGGCTCGCCAGTGTTCGCACTTCCCCGGCTACAACGGCGAAACCACGCCCTTGCTCACCCGCACGCGCCGCTTCCACTGCGGCATTCAGCGCCAGAATATTGGTCTGGAAGGCGATTCCGTCGATAACGCTTGTGATATCGACAATCTTTTCTGAGCTTTCGGCAATTTCATTCATGGTATTGACCACGCTATCCACTACACGGCCACCTTTTTGGGCCGTGTCCGAGGCATTCTTCGCAAGATGTGTGGCCTGGCGTGCGTTGTCGGTGTTCTGTTTCACTGTGGCGGTGAGTTGCTCCATGCTGGCCGCAGTCTCTTCAAGCGACGCGGCTTGCTGCTCGGTTCGCGAGGAAAGATCGCTGCTGCCCGCTGAGATTTCACTCGCACCGGTGTAGATAGAATCAGCGTTGTCGCGCACGGTGCTAACAGTACGCACCAGAGATTGCTGCATCACGCTCAGACCCGCAGCGAGTTTACTCATTTCACTGCGCCCTTCGGCATCGATGCGTCGGGTCAGATCGCCTTGAGCAATAGCGCCAATGTGCTCCATCACGTTCTGCAACGGGCGCAGCAGTACGCGCTTTAATCCAAGCCAGATCAGCACTATCACCGCAATGACAATCAGCAGAATCGTACCCAGTGTCCATTGCATGCCGGTAAAACTGTGCTGGTTTTCTTCACTGGCGGTCTGTAGCAAAGCCGTGTTCTGCGTCAGCCACTGGTCGTAAATCGTTTTCATGTCGTCCTGCGCCTGCTGCGCATCCAGGTTGCCATAGGCTTCGTAGTTATCCGCACGCAGGAACGCAATGGATTGCTGCAGCACGTCGTGCATCTTCTGATAATGCACTGCCACCTGGTCATCGATAGCTTCATCCTGGCCATCAACATGTGGCGACTCTTTATAGTGAGTAAAGTAATTTTCCGCTTCGCCCAGCGATGTTGTCGCGGTCGCCAGCAGTTTGTTCATGGCTTCCAGAGCGGCGGGATCGCGCTGATTCTTCAGCATACGAATGGCGACTCGGTTGATGGTGACGCGAGTTTGCACCAGCGTCAGGAAACTACCGCCAAGCTGCTGTTGCTGGTAGTTCAGTTGCCCTGTGTGCTGGAAGTTTTGCCTGTCGTTACTGACAGAGGAGTAATACAGCGAGCCGGTAACCAGCAATAACATGCTGAAAATGCTCAGCGTGATGATGATCCCCGTTATAACTTTGATATTTTTCATTGCGTACGGCACGCCTTTTTATATGAATGTTGATTCATATATCGGGTGGGCTAATGTTTACTTTAATCACCCTGGCATTACTTAACGGTTACTACTTGATAACGAACAGTAAATATATGGCGAAAAAAAACCCGCCGTAGCGGGTTTTAGATAACAGCAGTGAACTTATTGCAGCAGAGAAATATCTGCAACCTGCAAGAACAGCTCACGCAGTTTGGACAGCAGCGTCAGGCGGTTGATACGCAGATCTTTATCTTCTGCATTTACCATCACCTTGTCGAAGAATGCATCCACCGGCTCGCGCAGGTTGGCTAATTCTTCCAGTGCTTCCTGGTAACGGCCTTCAGCGAAGAACGGTTCCAGTTTGTCACGCAACACCACGAGGTGAGTGGCCAAATGGATCTCTTCAGCTTCTTTCAGCACGGAAGCGCGAACGTGATCGTTCAACGTTTCATCTGATTTCGCAAGAATGTTGGAAACACGTTTGTTGGCAGCCGCCAGCGCAGATGAAGATTCCAGCGTACGGAAGTGGGACACCGCTTTCATACGTGCATCGAAATCAGCAGGTTTAGTTGGACGGCGAGCCAGCACGGCCTGGATGGTATCCACGCTGTGGCCTTCTTCCTGATACCAGGTGCGGAAACGGCCCAGCATAAAGTCGATGACTTCGTCGACAACCTTTTGGTTGGTCAGCTTGCTGCCGTAAAGGCGCACGGCCTCTTCAGTCAGAGTTTGCAGATCCAGCGGCAGGTTTTTCTCAACAATAATGCGCAGAACACCGAGTGCTGCACGACGCAGAGCAAACGGGTCTTTGTCGCCTTTCGGATGCTGACCAATACCAAAGATGCCCGCGAGGGTATCCATTTTATCAGCGATAGCCACAGCGCAAGCAACCAGGTTAGACGGCAGTTCATCGCCCGCAAAACGTGGCTGATACTGCTCGTTGAGCGCAACGGCTACGTCTTCGGCTTCGCCATCGTGACGCGCATAGTGCATGCCCATCACGCCCTGAGTGTCGGTAAACTCGAATACCATGTTGGTCATCAGGTCGCATTTAGACAGCAAACCTGCACGCGTTGCGTGGTTTACATCTGCGCCAATCTGGCCGGCAATCCAGCCTGAAAGGGCTTCGATGCGATTAGTTTTGTCGCGCAACGTACCGAGCTCTTTCTGGAACAGGACGGTTTCCAGACGCGGCAGATTATCTTCCAGGCGTTTTTTGCGATCGGTATTGAAGAAGAACTCGGCATCCGCCAGACGTGGGCGCACAACTTTTTCGTTACCAGAGATAATCTGAATCGGGTCTTTCGACTCAATGTTGGCGACAAAGATAAAGTTCGGCAGCAGTTTGCCGTCGTTACCGTATACCGGGAAGTATTTCTGGTCACCTTTCATTGTGTGAACCAGCGCTTCCGCAGGAACGGCAAGGAATTTCTCTTCGAACTTAGCAGTCAGAACGACTGGCCACTCCACCAGAGAAGTCACTTCTTCCAGCAGGCTTTCGCTCAGATCGGCATTACCGCCAATTTTGCGAGCCGCTTCTTCAGCGCCTTCTTTGATTACCGCTTTACGCTGCTCGTAGTCAGCAATAACTTTGCCGCGCTCCAGCAGAATTTCTGGGTACTGATCGGCATTATCGATAGTGAATTCTGGCTCGCCCATAAAGCGGTGACCGCGAATAACACGATCGGACTGAATACCCAGAATGGTTGCCGGAACGACTTCGTCACCCAGCAGCAGGGTGACAGTATGAACCGGACGCACAAATTGCGTGTCGTTTGCACCCCAGCGCATCAATTTTGGAATGGGCAACTTCGTCAATGCTGTTGTGATCATTGCAGGCAGCAATGCTTGCGCACTTTCACCTTTAACATGCGCGCGGTACATCAACCATTCGCCTTTGTCTGTTGCCAGACGTTCAGCTTGATCAACCGTGATGCCGCAGCCACGAGCCCAGCCTTCAGCGGCTTTGCTTGGCTTGCCTTCTGCGTCAAATGCTGCAGAAATTGCCGGGCCACGTTTTTCAACTTCACGGTCTGGCTGAGCGTCAGCCAGGTTAGAAATTTTCAGTGCCAGACGGCGCGGAGCCGCAAACCATTTTACTTCGCCATGAGCGAGGTTTGCCGCATCGAGTTCTGCAGTGACGTTTGCAGCAAAGGATTCAGCAAGGCTGCGCAGGGCTTTTGGTGGCAGCTCTTCAGTGCCAATCTCCACCAGAAAAGTTTTTTCAGACATGGCAGCCTCTTATTTGTTCTTATTGCACATCGGGAAGCCAAGCGCTTCACGAGAAGCGTAATAGGCTTCAGCCACAGCTTTCGTCAGAGTACGAATACGCAAAATGTAGCGCTGGCGCTCGGTAACCGAGATGGCCTTACGGGCATCAAGCAGGTTAAAGCTGTGCGCGGCTTTCAGAATGCGTTCGTAAGCAGGCAGCGGCAGTGGGTTTTCCAGCGCCAGCAGATGCTGCGCTTCTTTCTCATATTGCTCGAAGCATGAGAACAGGAAATCCACATCGGCGTGTTCGAAGTTATAGGTTGATTGCTCAACTTCGTTCTGATGGAACACGTCGCCATAAGTGGTTTTACCCAGCGGGCCGTCGCTCCACACCAGATCGTAAACGCTGTCTACGCCCTGGATATACATCGCCAGACGCTCTAAGCCGTAAGTGATTTCACCGGTAACAGGTTTACATTCCATGCCGCCAACTTGCTGGAAGTAAGTGAACTGAGTCACTTCCATGCCGTTAAGCCACACTTCCCAACCCAGACCCCAGGCACCCAGCGTTGGGTTTTCCCAGTTGTCTTCTACGAAGCGAATGTCATGAATAGTTGGGTCCATACCCAGCTCTTTTAGCGACCCAAGATACAGCTCCTGAATGTTGTCAGGAGAAGGCTTGATCACCACCTGGAACTGATAGTAGTGCTGTAAGCGGTTTGGGTTTTCACCGTAACGGCCATCGGTAGGACGGCGAGATGGCTGCACATAGGCAGTCGCCATCGGCTCAGGCCCTAAAGCCCGTAGGCAGGTCATTGGGTGAGAGGTGCCGGCGCCGACTTCCATGTCCAAAGGTTGAACAATGGTGCAGCCCTGGCGAGCCCAGTAGTCCTGTAAAGTCAGGATCAGGCCTTGAAAGGTCTTGGTATCAAACTTTTGCATGTTGATTTCGCACGCGTTCGAGAGGGTTAAAAAGGGAAGCGGTCAGTATACCTGTTGAGTGCAAGATAAACAGCCTGAATCCGCGTGCGTTTGCTTTGCGTTGCGGCTTTATGCCGTCGAAAGGTGTAAAAATAGGCCGTTTTCGTCGAAAGAGCAGGTAAATCCTTCCCGGCGAGTCGTGCTGCCCAGGATCTCATAGCTTCCTTGATACTGTTTAAAATCAACAACGCTGATGCGCTGAGCGCGCGTGTTATAACGATGTGCGGCTTCCTGCTTGCAGGTTTCTATCATTGTTTCGCCCTCAATCGCAGGATGCTGGGCGACTTGCGCGTACTGTGGTCGTTGCTCATGCGAGCTACAGGCACTTAATAACAGCGCTGCGCACAGCAGAACCCAGCGGCTATTTTTTTTCTTTGGCATCATCATTAGCTATCTGTACGTTAAAATCGTTATTGTTATTCAATCATTAACAGGTATTCCGCATTCTGCAAACCCAGTCAGCACCTGGCAAGAGGGCAAATGCAAACTCAGATTAATACCCGTTTGGAACCTCAGAGGAACGAATGCAGCAGAAAATTAACTGGATTGATAATTTGCGTGGGATTGCGTGCCTGATGGTAGTGATGATCCACACCACAACCTGGTACATCACCAACGCGAATATTGTCTCTCCATTTAGTTGGGATTTGTCGAATGTGCTGAACTCGGCTTCTCGTGCAAGCGTCCCGCTCTTTTTCATGATTTCAGGTTATCTATTTTTTGGTGAGCGCAGTGCGCAGCAACGCCATTTTTTGCGCATCGTCACATGCTTGCTGTTTTATAGCGTCATTGCGCTCATCTACATCAAGTTACTGACCCCCATTAACGCCGGCCTTTCATTGCGTTACATCCTGCAAAAACCGGTGTTTTATCACTTGTGGTTTTTCTTCGCGATCATGGTTATCTACCTGCTTTCGCCGCTCATTCAGGTTAAGAAGGTGAACGCGACGGTGATTTTGGGGTTGATGGTGTTGCTTGGCGTGGTTGCCAATCCCAATACCGTGCCGCAAACGCTGGACGGCGTGAAATGGCTGCCTATCAATTTATATATTCGCGGCGATACGTTTTATTACGTGCTCTACGGCTTACTGGGCCGTGCGATTGGCATGCTGGACACTGATAAGCGCTGGGTCAGCGGGCTGGCTGCGGGTTTATTCGCACTGTGTATTTTTTCTATTTCGACGGGCACGCGCCATCAACTGGAAGTGAACGGTA
Organism: Buttiauxella sp.; assembly: GCA_036502985.1. Taxonomy (GTDB): domain Bacteria; phylum Pseudomonadota; class Gammaproteobacteria; order Enterobacterales; family Enterobacteriaceae; genus Buttiauxella. Next base: position 10,465 of record DASXXQ010000109.1, on the reverse strand, counting down.
ATTTTGCTGATACTTTTTATGTTTATAGCGGGCCGCTGGTATTTATCGCCGCAATTAGCTTGTTGGTATTAGTAAAAAATTGCCTGAATGGCCGCCCGTTGCCGGGGCTGACGCTAATTTCACAACATTCACTGGGTATTTACGGTTTTCATGCGCTGATTATCCACTTCTTGCGTACCCATGGTTACCAGATAACCGATTCACCCGTGCTGGATATTTTGTGGATTTTCGGTGCCACAATTGCCGGGAGTTTACTGCTTTCAATGGCTTTGCAGCGCATAGATACGCGGAAAATGGTGAGTTAAGCGTTACGAGCCCGAGCGCGGTGTAACTGACGTGGGGAAGAAAACCCCGCAGCAACCGCCGCCTGCTCCATGCGTTGGCCTTGTAATAAACGCTGTTCCGCAACTGCCAGGCGCAATTGCTCCAGATAATCCCGCACAGAAATCCCTAAATATTGCTGAAAAAGCCGCGATAAATGGCGTGAGCTAACATGCACTTTGTCGGCAATATCTTGCACGTTCCACGCTGATTCAGGCATGGCAGAGAGTAAATCTTGAGCGCGATGCACTGCGGGATGAATGTGGTTGCGATAGCGCAGCCACGGCGATAATTGCGGATCGTCACCGGAGCGACGAAACCACACCACCATTTCGCGAGCGACGTCCAACGCGGCTTTTGGCCCGCAGTAACGGTTGATGAGATGCAGCGACAAATCGATGCCAGACGTAATGCCAGCACTCGTCCAGATGCCTCTGTCTTCCACAAAAATACGATTGTCTTTCACCTGTGCGGTGGGTGCTGCGGCACGCAGTCTTTCCAGAACATCGTGATGCGTGGTGCATTGTATGCCGTTCATCAGCCCGGCTTTTGCTGCCAGCAGCGAACCGGAGCATACACACATTAAATTGAGTTGTTGGCTGTGGATTTGCGGTTGCAAGCGTGTCAGCCAACGCCGCACTAGTTCAGCCTGTGGCGTTGCAAAAAAGTGGTTTGAATCGCAAACGCCGGGTAGCACTAACAGGCTGCCCGCAGGGAAGCTTTCTGGCAGCGCTTCGATGCCAGAAAAGTTAAGCCCGATAGAAGTGGTAACTTGCGGGTCCGGGCCGATAAAATGCAGATGAAATGCGTCTCCTGCCAGCCCCAGCGTTTCCGCCGGGCCTGTCAGGTCGAGAGACAACACACCAGGCAATACAACGAACCAGACCCCAATACTCACTATTCAGACTCCAGGCATTCGGCAACGGTTAAAACGTCTGCAAAGCGCCCCGCCAGCACGGTTTCAGTACGATGACGAAGCGTTGCAGTATCCAGCGTAACCCCTTTCCAGCTCATCGGGAAGGTGAGCATCGCCTCGCTAACAAAGGAAACACGATAACCCAAATCGGACGCGACTCGCGTCGTCGTTTCGCAGCATTGTTCAGTACGAACCCCGCAAATAATCAGGTGATTTATGTCGCGTTGGCGTAGCCACAAATCGAGCCCTGTATCTGTAAACGCATTATGGACGTGTTTCTGGAATGTCATATCAGCTTGATGCTGCAAGAATGGCATTGCTTTCACGTAGCCAGAAGCCAGCGAAAATGGGCCTTGATCGTCAACGTGGAAGATATCCACCACCGGAATGTGCCGATCCTGACAGCCGGAAATCAGCTGCGTAATTGCCTGTTGGAATGCGGGGAAATCGTCTTCTTGCCAGTAATCACGATGAAAAAAAGATTGCTGCGTGTCTATATTAATTAATGCGGAACGGGACATTTTCGGACTCCTCATCAGCGGGTATGAAGCCATTGTGACAAGGGTTAGTACTGTTGCTAATACCAAAAACGGACAAGATGAGAGCGTTTCAGGACTGACTTCCCCCTCTCCGCGAAGAGAAGGGGAAAACTATCAAGACATCAGCGGCAACAGTTGCTGATAAATCTGGTTAAACACTTTGCGGCGCGCTTTGTAACGTTCATGACGTGCCATATCTGGCTTATGTTGTTGCTCAAGCGGTAACTGCGGAAGCAACGACTGCAAAGGCTTCTCTGGTGACATGGCGATTTGTGCGAGCCGGGCTGCACCAAGAGCCGGGCCGATATCACCCCCCGTGCGGTAATCCAGCGTTTGCCCACTGATATCTGCCAGCATTTGCCGCCAGTATGGGCTACGGGCTCCGCCACCAATTAGCGTGACACTTTGCGGTGTAACGCCACAGGAGTGCACCACGTCCATGCCATCTGCCAAAGCATATCCCACACCTTCGAGCACAGCGCGGGCAAGTTCTGCGGGGCCATGCTGATGAGTCAGGCCGAAGAAAACGCCTTTGGCCTGCGGATTATTGTGTGGGGTGCGTTCACCAGAAAGATAGGGCAGGAACCAGATATCTCCGGCATCTTCATTGGCTTTTTCGGCCGCGGCAAGCAGTGCAGGAACTGTGTCTAAACTGGTGAGAGTCGCGGCCCAGTTCAGGCACGACGCGGCGCTCAGCATCACGGACATTAAATGCCAGCGGTTAGGCAATGCGTGGCAAAAGCTATGAACCGCGCTTTCTGGTTTACTACGGAAACCATCGCTGACGGCGAAATAGACGCCTGATGTACCAAGCGATAACATCGCTTGCCCAACGTCCATCATCCCTACGCCAACGGCACCTGCAGCGTTATCACCACCGCCAGCAACCACGGGGACTGCGGGCATTTTCCATGCTTGCGCAACGGCTTCTTTTAGCGTGCCAGTAATTTCGCTGCCTTCGTATAAATCAGGCATTTGCTGGCGGCTCAACTGACAGGCATCGAGCATTTTGTCGCTCCAGTCTCGCTTCGCGACATCCAACCACATGGTTCCTGCGGCATCAGACATGTCGCTTGCGAAAACACCGGTCATACGTAAACGCAGGTAATCTTTCGGCAACAAAACCTTGTCTATTTGCGCGAATACTTCTGGCTCGTAGCGTTTCACCCACAGCAGTTTGGGGGCAGTGAAACCGGGCATCATCAGGTTGCCCGTAATTTTGCGTGAATCGGCAACGTTTGCTTCGAGTAGGGCGCACTCTTCACCACAACGGCCGTCGTTCCATAAAATCGCCGGGCGTAAAACCTGCTGCTGGCTATCAAGCAGGGTAGCGCCGTGCATCTGCCCGGCAATTCCCAGTGCTTTCACGTTTTGCAGGGAATGCTGCTCAGCGAGTGCTTTCATCGCTCGGTCAGTGGCTTGCCACCAGTGTTCTGGATCTTGCTCCGACCACAAAGGGTGTGGGCGTGATACTGACAGCGTTTCAGTTCGTGAAGCCAGCACTTCGCCTTGCTCTCCAAGAAAAATGGCCTTCACACCCGATGTTCCGAGGTCGATTCCGATATACATACTGAGCGCTCCTTATAACAACGCCACGACAAACATGGCGCCGGGATTGCTGACAAAGACAGAGAGATGAATGGATTTGTAGGGTGGATGAACTAAAGCGAAATCCACCCGTTAATACGGTATTGCCGGGTGTCGCTTACGCTAACCCGACCTACGTCACCGTACCGATAATTTATCTATCAAACAGGTAATGGTTAACCAGATTTTCCAGTAATTCCTGGTGTCCGCTTTGATGCTTCGGTGCCAGGTTATGTTGTTCAGCGTACTGCGCAACTTGATCCAGCGACATTTGTCCTTTCAGAATTTGCTGGCCTACTTCACCATTCCAACCGGCATAACGTTTTGCGACGCGTTTATCCAGTTCACCGTCTTCAATCATGCGCGCAGCAATTTTCAGTGACAACGCCATCACATCCATCGCGCCAATATGACCATAGAACAGATCGTACTTATCGGTGCTCTGGCGACGGACTTTGGCATCAAAGTTCAGGCCGCCAGTGGTGAATCCGCCCGCTTTCAGGATTTCGTACATCACCAGTGAGTTTTCTTCCACGCTGTTTGGGAACTGGTCGGTATCCCAACCCAGTTGCGGATCGCCACGGTTGGCATCGACCGAACCGAAGATACCCAGAGCAATCGCGCTGGCAATTTCATGATGGAACGAGTGGCCCGCAAGCGTTGCGTGGTTTGCTTCAATGTTAACTTTGATCTCTTTTTCCAGACCAAACTGTTTCAGGAAGCCATAAACCGTGGCGACATCGTAATCGTACTGATGCTTGGTAGGTTCTTGCGGTTTAGGTTCGATAAGCAGCGTGCCACGGAAACCAATTTTGTGTTTGTGTTCAACCACCATCTGCAAGAAGCGGCCAATTTGCTCGCGCTCCTGGCGCAAGTCGGTGTTGAGCAGGGATTCATAGCCTTCACGGCCGCCCCACAATACATAGTTTTCACCGCCCAGCTTGTGAGTCGCATTCATCGCAGTGGCGACTTGCGTTGCCGCCCAGGAGAACACTTCAGGGTCTGGATTAGTTGCAGCGCCCGCGCCGTAGCGAGGATGAGTAAAGCAGTTGGCGGTTCCCCACAGTAACTTAACGCCACTTTCTTGCTGTTTTTGAGCCAGCACGTCAGTCATTTGCGCAAAGTTATTCAGATATTCTTTTAGCGAAGCGCCTTCTGGCGAAACATCCACATCATGGAAGCAGTAGTACGGTACGTTGAGCTTATGGAAGAATTCGAATGCCACATCGGCTTTGAGTTTTGCCAGACCTAATGCGTCACCTGCTTGCTGCCATGGGCGTTCAAAGGAACCGGTACCGAACATATCTGCACCGTTCCAGCAGAAGTTATGCCAGTAACATGCCGCAAAACGCAGGTGTTCTTCCATCCGTTTGCCCAGAACGATTTCGTCAGGGTTATAGTGGCGGAATGCTAATGGATTGGTCGTTTTAGTGCCTTCAAAACGTACACGGTCAAGTTGGTCGAAATAGGCTTGCATAATTGACTCCGTAATCAGGGGAATGGCAAGTAAGCGATTCTTTAACCATCCTGTATTTTCCTCGGCGTTTGCTCAATTACGTTATTTCACACTGCGATTAAGAGAATGCTCAAATGTGCGCTGCCTCGCAAAAATGTTGATGTTGATAAAATAAATATCTCGAGGGTTATTCCAATAAATAATGCAGGGAGTGCAAATGTTAATTTAAAAGCCGATCGCCATCATAAATTAGCAATTAAACAAAAAAACGTAATGGGAAGATAAAAATCTGTAATTGCTGGAATGCTATTCGCAGACAACAATTGCCCTTGGTCAACAGATGTTAATAATTTTTAATCCGAATAATCACCACCCTACAGGTATAAAAAATGAAGATTAAGAACCTCTTACTAACGTTGTGTGCCTCGCTTGTCCTCACCAGCATCAACGGTATCGCCAAAGAAGTAAAAATCGGTATGGCGATAGATGATTTGCGCCTCGAGCGTTGGCAAAAAGATCGCGATATTTTTGTTAAAAAAGCAGAGTCATTGGGTGCGAAAGTGTTTGTACAATCCGCAAATGGCAACGAAGAAACACAAATGTCGCAAATCGAAAACATGATTAACCGCGGCGTCGATGTGTTGGTCATTATTCCGTACAACGGCCAGGTATTAAGCAATGTGATTGCCGAAGCGAAAAGAGAAGGGATAAAAGTATTAGCTTACGATCGCATGATTAATAATGCCGACATTGATTATTATATTTCTTTTGATAATGAAAAAGTGGGCGAACTTCAGGCGCAAAGTATTGTTAATAAAGTGCCTTCTGGTAATTATTTCTTAATGGGAGGCTCTCCTGTTGATAATAATGCCAAACTGTTCCGCGAAGGGCAGATGAAGGTATTAAAACCTTATATTGATAGCGGGAAAATAAAAGTCGTAGGCGATCAATGGGCTGATGGCTGGCTACCCGAAAATGCATTGAAAATTATGGAAAATGCGCTGACAGCGAACAACAACAAAATCGATGCTGTTGTGGCATCAAACGATGCGACGGCTGGTGGTGCTATTCAGGCATTAAGTGCGCAAGGCTTAGCGGGGAAAGTCGCGATTTCCGGGCAGGATGCGGATTTAGCCGGCGTGAAACGCATTATTGCTGGTACGCAAACCATGACGGTATATAAGCCAATCACCAAGCTTGCGAACACAGCGGCTGAAATAGCTGTGGAATTAGGTGAGGGCAAACAACCTGCATCGGATGCCGTATTAAATAATGGTATGAAAGATGTCCCTTCACGGCTGCTGACGCCAATCGAAGTAGATAAAACCAATATCGACAGTACCGTCGTAGCGGACGGTTTCCACAAAAAGAACGAGCTATAGCCCACTGCGCCCGTGCTTTGTCACGGGCGAAACCCACCCTTAACAGGTAAAGGAGGGGCTATGCCTTATTTACTGGAAATGAAAAATATCACAAAGGCCTTTGGTGTCGTGAAGGCCGTGGATAACGTCAGTCTGGCGGTTGATACCGGCGAAGTCATGTCCCTTTGCGGCGAAAATGGTTCGGGCAAATCCACGCTGATGAAAGTGCTGTGCGGTATTTACCCTTACGGTAGTTACGAGGGTGAAATTTGGTTTGCTGGTGAAAAACTCCAGGCGAGCCATATCCGCGATACTGAACGCAAAGGCATTGCGATCATTCACCAGGAATTAGCGCTGGTTAAGCATCTGACGGTGCTTGAGAATATTTTCCTCGGGGCTGAGTTATCCCAATATGGTGTGCTGGATTACGACAGCATGACGCTCCGTTGCCAAAAGTTGCTGGCACAGGTGAGCTTAAATATTTCGCCTGATACGCGTGTCGGTTCACTGGGGCTTGGGCAGCAGCAGCTTGTCGAAATTGCCAAGGCACTGAATAAACAAGTGCGTTTGCTGATTCTTGACGAACCTACGGCTTCGCTCACCGAACAAGAAACGGCGGTTCTGTTAGCGATTATTCGTGACCTGCAAGCACATGGCATCGCCTGCATTTACATCTCCCACAAGCTCAATGAAGTTAAAGCCATTTCCAATACCATCTGCGTTATCCGCGATGGGCAGCCGATTGGCACTCGTGATGCCGAATTGATGCGTGAAGAAGACATCATCACCATGATGGTGGGGCGAGAGCTCACGGCGCTTTATCCCAACGAGCCACACCAGACTGGCGATGAAATTTTGCGTGTTGAGCATCTCACCGCGTGGCATCCGGTTAACCGGAATATTAAACGGGTGAATGATATTTCGTTTTCACTGCATAAAGGCGAAATCCTGGGGATTGCGGGACTAGTAGGCGCGGGGCGAACCGAGGCTGTGCAATGTTTGTTTGGCGTCTGGCCGGGGAAATCCGAAGGCCGTATTTTCATTGAAAACAAGCCGGTTACTATCAGTAACTGCCAGCAAGCTATTGCTCATGGTATCGCGATGGTGCCCGAAGATCGTAAAAAAGATGGCATCGTGCCGGTAATGGCGGTGGGGCAAAATATTACCCTTGCTGCATTAAGCCAGTTTTCAGGCGCGCTGACTCACCTTGATGATGCCGCCGAACAAAACTGCATCCTGCAATCACTTCAACGGCTGAAAGTAAAAACCTCGTCGCCAGATTTGGCGATTGGCCGCTTGAGCGGTGGCAATCAACAAAAAGCGATTCTTGCGCGTTGTCTGCTGCTCAATCCTCGCATCCTGATTCTTGATGAACCCACTCGCGGAATTGATATTGGCGCGAAGTATGAAATCTACAAACTTATCAATCAGCTCGTTCAGCAAGGGATTGCCGTTATTGTCATCTCATCAGAATTGCCAGAAGTCCTCGGTCTGAGCGACAGAGTGCTGGTGATGCATGAGGGGCGAATTAAAGCCGACCTGATTAACCACAACCTTACCCAGGAGCAAGTTATGGAAGCCGCACTGAGGAGTGAAAAGCATGTCGAAAAGCAATCCGTCTGAAATGAAACTCACGGCACCCGCAGTTTCACCATTTGCAGGCTTACGGGCGCTCAATTTGCAGGTTTTTGTCATGATCGCAGCCATTGTCGTGATCATGCTGTTTTTCACCTGGACGACCGAGGGTGCTTATCTCAGTGCCAGAAACGTGTCCAACCTGCTGCGGCAAACTGCGATTACCGGAATATTGGCGGTGGGGATGGTGTTCGTCATTATTTCAGCTGAAATTGATCTTTCTGTCGGCTCGATGATGGGTTTGCTGGGCGGCGTAGCGGCGATTTTTGATGTGTGGTTAGGCTGGCCATTACCGCTCACGATTGCGGTAACGCTTGTTCTTGGCCTGCTGCTGGGCGCGTGGAATGGTTGGTGGGTGGCATATCGCAAGGTACCGTCGTTTATTGTCACTCTTGCCGGAATGTTGGCGTTTCGTGGTGTGTTGATAGGGATTACTAACGGCACCACCGTGTCGCCAACAAGTGCTGCAATGTCGCAAATTGGGCAAAGCTACCTGCCAGACGGCATCGGATTTGGGATCGGTACGTTAGGCCTTGTCGTGTTTGTTGCGTGGCAATGGCGCATGCGTACGCGTCGCCAGGCTCTTGGGTTGGCAACGCCTGCATCAACAGGTGCAGTAGGGCGGCAAGCTATCACGGCAGTTATTGTGCTCGGCGCTATCTGGTTGCTCAATGATTATCGCGGTGTGCCAACGCCAGTGCTGATCCTCACGCTATTGCTGTTGGCGGGAATGTTTATGGCGACCCGCACCGCGTTCGGGCGACGCATTTATGCGATTGGCGGCAATATCGAGGCTGCACGTCTTTCGGGTATTAATGTTGAGCGTACCAAGCTGGCGGTGTTTGCCATCAATGGCCTGATGGTTGCCATTGCTGGTTTGATTCTCAGTTCGCGTCTTGGGGCGGGTTCCCCCTCTGCCGGGAACATTGCCGAACTTGATGCTATTGCAGCCTGTGTAATTGGTGGAACGAGCCTTGCTGGCGGCATCGGGAGTGTTGCTGGTGCGGTGATGGGCGCCTTTATCATGGCTTCGCTGGATAACGGAATGAGCATGATGGATGTGCCCACGTTTTGGCAGTACATCGTAAAAGGGGCGATTTTATTGCTGGCGGTTTGGATGGATTCGGCAACGAAGCGTAGAGCATAAGAATGTGCAAAAGATCACAATGCCGGGGCGAGTTTTCCCGGCATTGCTGCGGTTGTGATATTGCATTTAAGGTTTTGTTATCAGGAAACAAAAATGTTTGAGAAACGTCATCGCATTACGTTGCTATTCAATGCCAATAAAGCCTACGACCGCCAGGTGGTGGAAGGGGTTGGCGAATATTTGCAGGCGTCTCAATCTGAGTGGGATATTTTCATTGAAGAGGATTTTCGCGCCCGCATCGACAACATTAAGGAGTGGTTGGGCGACGGAGTGATTGCTGATTTTGATGATGCAGAAATCCAGCGTCTGTTAGCGGGAGCAGGCGTGCCGATTGTCGGTATCGGTGGCTCTTATCACTTGCCTGAACATTATCCACCAGTGCACTACATTGCAACGGACAACCACGCATTAGTGGAGAGCGCATTTTTACATCTCAAAGAGAAAGGCGTGCAGCGTTTTGCCTTCTACGGGTTACCGAATTCCAGCGGCAAGCGTTGGGCAATGGAACGCGAATATGCTTTTAACCAACTCGTGGCGAAAGAAAAGTATCGTGGTGTGGTTTATCAAGGGATTGAAACAGCACCAGAAAACTGGCAACACTCGCAAAACAGGCTGGCAGACTGGGTGCAAACGTTGCCTCCACAAACCGGGATTATTGCTGTAACCGATGCCCGGGCACGGCACCTGCTGCAAGTCTGCGAACATCTGCATATTCCTGTGCCGGAAAAGCTCTGTGTGATTGGCATTGATAACGAAGAACTGACCCGATATCTGTCGCGAGTCGCGCTTTCGTCGGTGGCGCAGGGGACCAGGCAAATGGGGTATCAGGCAGCTAAGCTGTTGCACCGTTTAATGGACAATGAATCCCTGGCCTTACAACGCATTCTGGTGCCACCGGTGCGGGTGGTTGAACGCCGTTCAACGGATTATCGTTCTTTGCATGACCCCGCGGTTATTCAGGCAATGCACTACATCCGCAACCATGCCTGCAAAGGCATTAAAGTTGAACAAGTGTTGGATGCTGTGGGGATTTCGCGTTCGAATTTAGAGAAGCGTTTTAAAGAGGAAGTCGGCGAAACCATTCATGCGATGATTCACGCTGAAAAACTAGAAAAAGCGCGCAGTCTGTTGGTGTCTACCTCTTTGTCTATCAACGAAATATCGCAGGTGTGCGGATATCCTTCGCTGCAATATTTCTATTCTGTATTCAAAAAAGAGTATGACGCAACGCCGAAGGAACATCGTGAGAGGCACAGTGAAATACTGGTTTAGCTTTTCCCCTCACTCAAGCAACGGGAACGTTGGTTATGCTCCCTTGCTCTCCTGCTATAACTCAATAATTAGGATAAAAAAAACGCCTTCTATCGAAGGCGTGAATTATTACTTATTATTAACAATCTATTTTAATTAATTAGTTCGGTGTCATAAAACGCTGATTGGATTGGTACATCGCAAATAGGTAGTTGTTATAGCTGCTACCTCTTGTTGAATACCCTTTCAGCT
>DASXXQ010000108.1:0-21071 GCA_036502985.1 Buttiauxella sp. | reverse complement strand
TCTTTTATCTCTACAGGCTTCTGCGGGAATTCAGGTTGGTGAAACCCGGGTTATTTATAACGGCAACCAAAAATCTGCCGCCCTGTCTATTCACAATGATACCGATGAAACCTGGATGGTGCAGACCTGGCTTGATAACGGTGATGCCAGCAAAACGCCAGGTAATTTACCGATGCAGGTTATCCCGCCAATTCTGAAACTGGCAGGAAATAAAGACGCTATTCTGCGCTTTATTTATTCCGGCAACGGCCTGCCAACTGACAGAGAATCTGTTTACTGGATTAACGTTCAGGAAATACCGCCTTCAGTCAAACAAGAAAACGTGCTGCAAATAGCGGTTCGTACTCGAGTGAAACTCTTCTATCGCCCAACCTCGGTGAAAACAACACTTCTGAAAGAAGCTGAAGCACTAACCTGGCATAAACAAGGTAACGACCTTGTGGTCACCAATAACGGCCCATTACACGTCACTTTTGGTGTGCTGACCCTCAAAGGCAGCAGTGGTAAAACCTGGAAAACCGAAGCCGATATGGTGAAACCGATGGCTTCTATGCGTATTGCACTCCCTGCTGGCGCGTCTTCCGCTAATAGCCTGTCATTTACCTTCATCAATGATTATGGCGGTCACACAGAAATAAAAGATATACGCATTCAATAATTCAGCTTGGGAATGAACAGCATGGCTCGCAATAAACAAATGGACCTGTTACCACGGCGTCTGGCTTATCACATTCGATGCGCGATGTGTGTATCCGCAATGCCATTGTTAGTCACGCCGTTATCTTATGCTGATGAGCAATTTAACACCTCGTTTATTCATGGTGAGGATAACGTCGCACTGGTTAAGGACCTTGCAAACGGAGATGATATTTTACCGGGGCGTTATCCGTTCGATATTTACGTAAATAAAAAGCGTGTCGATCACCGTGAAATTGAATTTAAAAAATTAAAGCCCAATATTCCAGGAACGTTTTGCCTGTCCGCGGATGATTACCGTGAATACGGGATTCTGGTGGCAGAGACTGCGGGCAGCAGTACCTGTTATGACATCGTAAAATCCACTCCCGGCAGTTCGATGAGCTGGAATGCTGCGTTGCAGGAACTGGATATTTCTGTGCCGCAGACACATATGGAACCGCGCCCGCAGGGCATGATTTCACCACGTGTGTATGAGAATGGTATCAACGCGGGCTACGTTAACTATTCGTTTAGCGGCGATCACAACCGCTTTACTGACAACAATAATACCCGTCAGGGCGATTACTATTTCTTGTCACTGAACAACGGCATCAACCTCGGGCCGCTGCGTTTTCGTAATAACTCCACGCTTTCAAAACAGGCGGGCGAAAAAGAGCAATGGACTCCCGTCTCTTCCTGGGTGGAGACCGATATTATTCCATTGCGCAGCCGAGTGCAGGTAGGGCAGAGCAATACCAATAACAACGTCTTTGACAGTTTCCAGTTCCGCGGGATGCAGATTTCCAGTATTCCAGAGATGCTGCCAGACAGCCTACGCGGTTATGCGCCAGTGGTGCGCGGGGTGGCTAACACCAATGCCCGCGTGGAGGTTCGCCAGAACGGTTATACCGTCTACAGCACTATGGTGTCACCAGGGCCGTTCGCCCTTAACGATATCTATCCGAGTAATCTCAGTGGCGATCTTGATGTTACGGTTATCGAGGCTGACGGCTCGCGCCATAGCTTTAGCCTTCCTTACTCTTCCGTACCGAACATGCTGCGCGATGGGATGTGGGAGTACCAGATAACTGCCGGTAAATATCATGATGGCTCAACAAGTTATCAACCAAAATTCGTCCAGGCGACCGTCTCTCACGGCACACATTACGATTTGACGCCATACGGTGGCGTTCTGCTGGCTGAAAACTATCGCTCAGGGGTTGTTGGTGTGGGTACCAACTTTGGTGAATGGGGTGCCGCATCTGTCGATGCAGCGTGGTCTGATACCGATCTTGCTTCCGGTGAAAACAAACGCGGCGCCAGTTTCCGTTTCCTCTATTCCAAGTCCCTTAATAGCCTGGGAACCGAGTTCCAGCTTGCCGGATACCGTTATTCGACCTCCGGCTATTATGACTTCTCAGACGCTATCAATGAGCGAGCCAGTTGGGAAAACGGTTTTTACCACACCCAGTATTACGACCAGAGCAATAACCAGAACGGTATCCCTGATTGGGCAACGAACCAGCGTAAATACTACGACACGCTGCGCTATAACAACAAGCGCCAGCGCGTGCAGGTGTCGGTTAACCAGCATATTGCTGGCGCATCGCTCTACGCCATATTGTCACGCCAGAATTACTGGGGGACTTCTGCCTACGACAGAACCGTCCAGACCGGTGTGAGCACCACATGGAAGAGCGTCAGTTACGGCATGTTTTACCAGAATAGTCGCAGCAACTACGGTTACAGCGACAACAGCATCAACGTCAATATGTCGATTCCGTTCAGCGTCTTTGATGCCAACCGTGACATGACCGCAAGCTTTAGCGCGACCCATAGTAAACAAAGTGGTGACGGTTATAGCACCGGCTTGAGCGGAACGTTGCTGGATGACAACCGCATGAACTACTACCTGCAAACCGGTCATACCCAGAATGGTGGGAATACCAGCCTTGCGAACCTGGGTTATCAGGGAAGCTACGGCAACATTGAGGTCGGCCACAGCTACAACACCAACTATCAGCAGACCTCGCTTAACGTTTCCGGTGGCATCGTTGCGCACTCCGGCGGCGTCACTTTGTCACAGCCGCTGCAAAATACGTTTGTGTTGGTTGAAGCCAAAGGAGCGCAGGGTGTGCGCCTTGAGAACCAGCCGGGCGCAGCCATCGATACCTTCGGCTATGCGGTGCAAACCTCCGCCATGCCGTATCGCCATAACCGCGTGGCACTGCGCACTTCCGACATTGGCAATGGTCTGGATATTCCGCTGGCGGCGAAAGATATCGTCCCAACCCACCGCGCGATTGGCAAAGTGGTGTTTGAAACACATCTCGGCCAAAGCCTGATGATTCATAGCAAGCTTGATACCGGCGATATGCCGATGATTGGTGCCACTATTTTCAACGGCCAGGGCAGCAGCATTGGCGTGGTAGGGACGCAGGGTAAAGCTTACGTTTCTGGTGTTGAAAGTGGTGAAAAACTGAAAATGAAATGGGGCGACAGCGCAGACGATGCTTGCATGATGACCGTGCCGCAGTTGCCGCCGATTGATGCTGATAAACCGGGTGGTTATCAGGAAGTGACTCTGACCTGCAGCACAAAATAAAGGAACCTGACAATGTGCTTTTTCAATAAACTGACCCGGGCCGGATTGATTCTTTTCTCTCTTTTGGCGGCCTTATTTTCAGCCAATAGTTTTGCGCTGTCGTGTAAGGATGCCTTTACCGGAAGCGCAAAGCAGGTGATCTCTTTGGATCAACCTATCAACGTGTCGACGGCCAATCTACAGCCCGGCCAGTTGCTTTGGCGCTCACAGACCTTCTCCTCCACTTTTAAGTGCGAAGATACTGATGGTTTCCCAAAAGGGGAAAATGCTTATCTGTGGTGGGACCCGACCAAACTCGTGCGGAGTATCCACAATTCGCTGCAAGTCGGCGTCACATTTAAAAGCGTTGACTACAATCCGGTCGCACAACAAAACACCCAGGTTGGGCCTGGCACAGTGTGTCGCCCTAACGGACGTGGCGGTTGCAGTAGCCCGGCACAATCACAGACGGTGAAGGTGGAATATTCGGTTTATATCAAGGCGACAGGCAACGCGCCGCCACAAAGTGGACAGATAACTGATAACAATCAGTATGCGCTGTTTCAGGTTGATGGCGTTGGTGGCCTGAACTCTCGCCCGGACAGTAACTTCCGTTCTTATATCACAGGGCTTGGTAACATCCGTTTTATCTCCTGTAGCCCTCAGATAACCATCGTTGCTAACAACGGGAGCACCGTGAACTTCGGCAAGATCCAGGCGCGTAATGCGGTGGTTGGCAAAATCGAAAAGCAGATGCCATTCTCCGTTGAGGCCAATCTGACCGGTGCAGGCCAGGATTGCCAGGGGAAAACCTTGATGGCCAGTTTTAGCACCACCTATCCAACCCAGGATACCACCACAATTTTGCCAACCAGCAACAGCGGTTTCGGGATTTTGATTTCAAAGGCGGATACCCCTTTTACGTGGATCCCGATGAATACCCCGCAGACACTGGGTTACATCAACGGAAGCGTTATCAGCACCAATTTCCTGGCAAGCCTGAAATGGCTGAGCACCACACCGAAAGAGGGCATGTTTAACGCCTCTGCCAATATTGATGTCACCTTTAAATAGACCAGCGTGGTAAATGTCGCAATATGACAATGATAACGACTAAACCAACCGGGATGCGCTATGTCTTTCAGCCGATGTTTAATCGCGAGGGGAACCTGATTGCGGTGGAGTGTTTGTCACGGCTCGACCCCTTGAAGCATGGTTTTGCTGATGTGGAGCAGTTCTTCAGCCATGCACCGTTGACGTTACGCACTGATATTCTGCTGGAGCAAATAACGCTGGTGGCGCACTACCAATCCTGGTTTCGCGACAATAATGTGATGGTGACGTTAAACATCGACGAACAGACGTTGACGGCGCTTGATAACGAGATTATCGCGGATTTTGTCAATGCGACGGGTTGCCTGCACTTTGAGATCAATGAGTTTTCCCGGACTCTGACCTGCCATAACCCTACATCCCTGGCATTGAGCGAGAAATACTCGCTATGGCTGGATGATTTTGGCTCCGGGTATGCTGGATTTAGCGCCTTGTCTGTTCAACCGTTCCGTTATATCAAGACCGACAAGTGCCTGCTATGGAGTCTGTTTGAGAAGAAGAATGGCCAGCAGCTGATGTCATCCCTGCTGAGCTACTTTAGCGCGAACCATTATCTGGTGATCGTTGAGGGCGTCGAGACCCAGGAGCACCGCCAATGGCTTGACGATATGCCCTGGTTTGCCCTTCAAGGCATGTTGTGGCAAGAGTGCAGTATCCAAACACTGGTCGCCAGAACTCCGGTTTATTCATTTCAGGATAGCCATCAGGTTTGTGACGCTTCGGAACTTATCACGTTGTAAATGAAGGGCAGGGCCGAGTGCGGGCGGGCATTCGACTTCATCAGGTAGCACGGGTAACCAGGTTTGGGAGAGCCTGAATTAGTGATGTAATTCATTGAGTTAATACGAGTAATAAAGGTGGCAGGATTATGACAAAGGGATGGCAAGTGATGGGGTGTTTTATTCCGGCCAAACCGCCTTCGTACTGAAGGCGGTTTTTTAGACGGCTACAATTAAAATGATGCGCGTTTGTAAGATGTGTAATTTGCTTTCCAGTATGTTCTCTCGATGCTATTTAGCAGCGCTTCTTCACTTATCTCCTGTGCCACGCCTTCCTTTTGAGCCACACGCGCAACCGCAAACGCTATAGCCAGGGAAATCTCTTCAATTCTTTCCACTGGCGGTAACAATCCGCCGATTCCCGTCGAGGCTAATGGTGAATGAGCCGCCAGTGTCTTACTTGCTACTATTAGCATGCCTTCGGTGACCCGCGATGCTTTTGCGGCCAATACACCTAGCCCCAACCCTGGGAAAACGTAGGCGTTATTGCACTGCGCAATTTCATACTCCTGCCCCTGGAAAGAAATGGGTGCAAAAGGGCTGCCCGTCGCAACTAATGCCTGTCCTTGCGTCCATTCAATCAGATCTTTAGGTTGAGCCTCAGCACGAGAAGTAGGATTGGAAAGCGGCATAATGATAGGGCGTGGGCAATGTTGGTGCATTTCTTTGACGATATCTTCACTAAATAAACCTGGCTGCCCGGATACACCAATCATTACTGTCGGACGGGCGAGGCGCACCACATCCTTCAATGAAACATTTGCCGTCTCTAAACCCCAATGGCGGATAGTATCCCTTGGAGTAACCAACTTCTGTTGGAAATCGAGAAGATTAGGCATCTCGTCGGTTAGCAAACCAAAACGATCAACCATATAGATATTATTGCGCGCTTGAGTTTCCGTCAGGCCATCGTCCATCATCAGGGTGATAATTTTTTCAGCGATACCACATCCTGCCGAGCCGCCGCCTAAAAAGACTACGCGTTGATCGCGTAGGCGCCCCCCAGCCGTTTTAACCGCAGCAATAAGCGTTCCGGCTGTGACGGCTGCTGTCCCCTGAATATCATCATTAAAACAGCACAACGTATCCCGATAACGATTCAGTAATTTGGTGGCATTCTTTTGGGCAAAATCTTCAAATTGCAGCAATACATTAGGCCAACGGTTTCTCACCGCATCAACAAACATATCCATGAATTCAATATATTGATCATCCGTGATACGCGGGTGGCGCCATCCCATGTACAGCGGATCATCCAAATGTCGGGTATTGTTAGTGCCGACATCTAGCATAATTGGCAACGTTGACGCAGGATGAATACCGCCACAAGCGGTGTATAAAGAGAGCTTACCGATTGGTATCCCCATCCCTCCAACACCCTGGTCACCTAAACCCAGGATACGTTCGCCATCGGTGACGACAATGACGCGGATATCGTTACGCGAGAAGCTTTGCAGCATTTCATCAATATGTTGGCGATTTGGCCAGGAGATGAATAATCCTCGTCCTCGGCGATAAATATCAGAAAAATGTTCGCATGCCTCACCCACCGTCGGTGTATAGATAATAGGTAAGGTGTCTTTCATATGCGTCCGCAAAAGATTATAAAACAGCGTCTCGTTGGTATCCTGAATATTTCTCAAATAAATATGACGGGAAATATCTTTTTTAAACTGGCAAAACTGATCCCAGGCTCGCTCGGTCTGCTCATGAATAGTTTCAACTTTATGAGGCAGTAAACCATGGAGATTAAAGGACAGTCGTTCGGCGTCTGTGAAAGCGAGCCCTTTATTTAACAAGGGGTTTTCAAGTAGTACGGAACCGTTATACGGCGTATAAAGTGTTTCTTTGGCTAACATTTTACCCACTCCTGAATATATCTTGTTTTAAAATAAATAAAAATTATTATCTGCGACTAAATATCCGCGCTAGAGACTGACAATATGTAGGTTAAGACATTAAATAAATCATGATTCCTTCCGTGACAACACCAATGGCTGTGCCAATCAGAATTGAAGATGATGCTGTTTCAATATAAGTATCACTACGGATTGCAAACATTCCTGCGGCAATAGCGGATGGCGTTGCACCGATGATAATGACCTGTTGCATTAAGGTATGGCTTAGTCCGAATGCCAGACCTGCAAGGGCCATTAACCCAGGTTGAATCAGATTTTTAATACTAATATTCGTGAATATCTGGAAATTGAGTGCCGGGCGCTCACCATAAAATAAAAGACCCAGAGCGAAAAGAGAAAGGCCGCCAGCCACTTTGCCCATCATTTCTATTGGGGCGCTGAGAAGATGCGGTAGCTGCACTCCGGCCAGGCTAAGTAGAACACCAGAAATGGGGATCCAGACAATCGGATTTCTTACGGCTTTAATAAGGTTCTGCAACACAAGCTTTGCTGGATGGATATCCCCAAGACTGTTTTCACCTTTTTTGTCCCCCATCCGAATTAAGATAATCGTTAGCGGTATCATGAATATGCTAGTAATTAGATTCCCTATCAGCACCCCTAAAAAGCCTTCTGGCCCGATCAATACGGCCAGTACTGGGGCACCAAAATAGGCCATGTCCGGGAAAGCACAAACCAGTGACTGAATCGCACTGGTCTTAATATCATGGCGGAAAACGTAGCGTGAAACGAGCAGCGTGATGAAGTAGGAGCCCATCAAACCAATCATCAGAACTGCCATAAAAGAAAAGTTCTTTATTTTATCTGGGTTGGTATTCAAGGCGCCGATAAAAAGATGAAACGGCAGAGCAAAACGGATTACTACCGTGGCTAAAACGGAGGCATCTTCACGGCGTGTGTAACCTAACTTCCCACTTAACCATCCGAGTAACATGATAAATACCAATGGGAATAGAGATTGTAATAGTAGTGATGGCATGGAATCTCCAGAATGTATAATGGTACAGATAGGGCACAATCTATTTCTGGAGGTAATTTAACGATCACCTAATCCCAGTAGGGTGATTGAAATCACACTTGCTCCTATTTAAATACTTTCATGGTGGCTACTTTAGTTACAAATATAAACTCCCGCATTGCACGTAATGGCAATAGCTTTCTTTAATAACTTTAGTTACAAAAATAAGAATTAAATTATTTAAATAGAACATCCCACCATCATCACAAAACCAAATGCTCAGGACTATTTAATTACCCTGCCGTATGTTAGGTTTTTCAGCGAAATTGCTTCATGGTGATTTAATCATTACATCACTTTTTTGTTTTTTATTACTCTATTATTTTTCCCATCCCTACATTATTTATTAATATAAAATCAGGTAACAAAAATGGAAAATAACACCCTAAAAAATGCCGTTGAAAAAAACGCTTCAGGAGGTAAATCCCTACGACTTCCTGGTAATTTTGAAATCGGCTCCGTCCCCTTGCTACTGTTCATTGTTATTGCTGCCATCGTTGCCGTTTCAGGTACCACAGGGCTACTCCCCAAAAATATGATTGGTGGCCTGGCTATCATCATGACCTTAGGTTTTGCCTTTGCAAAAATTGGTTGCATGATCCCCGTGCTTAAAGACATTGGTGGGCCGGCAATATTGTGCCTGATGGTCCCATCTGTGTTGGTCTATTTTGGCCTGTTTGAAGAGCAAACTATGGCCACCGTTCACCTGCTGATGAAAGAAGCGAATCTGCTTTATTTCGTTATTGCGTGCTTAGTCGTGGGCAGTATTCTGGGTATGAATCGCACGATCCTTATCCAGGGAATGATAAAAATGTTTGTGCCACTTGTGGTGGGAACCGGCGCGGCAGTATTAACCGGTCTGTTGGTAGGCTCATTGTTCGGCTACAGCATGTACCATACATTTTTCTTTATCATCGTTCCTATTATTGGTGGGGGTATTGGTGAAGGGATTTTGCCGCTTTCGCTGGCCTATTCCGCAATTCTTGGGCAGACCCCGGATGTGTATGTCGCGCAACTGGCTCCTGCCGCCGTGGTAGGTAACATCTTCGCGATTATTTGCGCAGGTGTTCTGGCACGCCTTGGCAGCCGACGCCCGTCACTGTCCGGCAACGGTATGCTGATCCGCAGCCGCGAGGACAACAATTTGTTTATGCAGTCTGAGGGAGCGCATCAAACAGATTTTCAACTGATGGGCGCCGGGTTATTGATGATTTGCGCCTTTTTCATTGTCGGCGGCTTGTTTGAGAAGCTGGTACACATCCCAGGGCCGGTGTTGATGATCCTGGCAGCAGTATTCTGTAAATATGCAAAAGTGATTCCATCAGCAATGGAGAAGGGGGCATATAGCTGCTACAAATTTGTTTCGGCGGCATTAGTGTGGCCGTTAATGATTGGCCTTGGGATGCTGTATGTGCCGCTGGAAAGCGTGGTGTCTGTATTCTCGATTGGTTATGTTGTGGTGTGCGGTTCGGTCGTTATCTCCATGACATTGAGCGGTTTCTTCATTGCTTCGCGCTTAAATATGTATCCGGTGGATGCCGCTATCGTAACCTGTTGTCATAGCGGTTTGGGCGGCACGGGTGATGTGGCGATTTTGTCGGCTTCAAATCGTATGTCGCTGATGCCATTTGCGCAAATTGCTACCCGTATTGGTGGGGCGTCGACCGTCATCGCAGCAACGTTGCTGCTGGGTTGGATAATGTAATAACGCCTTCCTGATTCTGCTCATCAGGCACAAAAAAACGGTGGAAGTCTTTTTATGCTTTCACCGTTTATCATTCCTGACCTTATTTTTTTGAAGATGTCACGACGCTTTTTGGATAGACCCGCGCTTAGCTTCCTGTAACGCAATCCGCAGATGCCCACTATTTTCAGCCAACATATCCCGCGCATGCCAGGCGTCCAGCCCAGTCAATAACATCAGAATCGCCGTGCGACAATGATGATTACAGCTTTCCAGCGTGCTCTTCGCTTGTGAACGAGAACAGCCTGCCGCTTCCATCACGATGGCTATTTGCCGCTCCGCCCAATGGATGCTGGATGCATTAATATCGACCCGCAAATTGCCGTAAACACGGCCGCTGCGAATCGCAAGCCCCGTCGAGAGCATATTCAGGATCTGCCGCTGCGCCAGCTGTGCCTTTGGATTGGCAAATCCCGCCACCACTTCCGGCCCCATAGCGGGCGCAATCACAATATCCGCCAACTGTGCCACTTCACTCGCCGTATCTTGCGTGATAACCGCCACAGGCGCGCCCAGCGAGCCTGCGTAACGAAGAGCACCCCATACCCATGGCGTTTTACCGCTGACCGACAGGCCAAGAAGCATGTCATTGCGGGTAAACCGAATTGCCTGCAAATCGCTGAT
Organism: Buttiauxella sp.; assembly: GCA_036502985.1. Classification (GTDB taxonomy): domain Bacteria; phylum Pseudomonadota; class Gammaproteobacteria; order Enterobacterales; family Enterobacteriaceae; genus Buttiauxella. Next base: position 10,612 of record DASXXQ010000108.1, on the reverse strand, counting down.
ACCACGATTGTAATCACCTGCGGCTGCATCAGTCGATTGCAATATCGCTTCTGGACCACCCGCTATTAACCCAATGAGTGGATGATCTGTATCAGGGGCAAACTCGCATGCCACTTGCATCGCCGCGCGCCCTGACGCCCCGGCACCAGCGATGATTAACCTCCCACCCCGGCTGAAAGTCGCAATCGCCTGGTCGACTAAACGGGTGACTGTCGGTATACAGTTGGCTATCGCATCAGTGATTTCGCGGTCATCTTGCAGGATTGCCGCCAGCATATCCTCGGTGGAAAGTTTATCGATATTTTCCGTACCGCTATTGCGTCGTCCCATCATTGAACCAGTTGGCTTACTGCTCATAAAAACCTCCATTTAAAGGGTCCATACATACTATAAGGATATTTTTCTTCTGCTCCTGCGAGTAGGGTCACGCTTCCCCCTTCTTTGGGGCGTTTTGCTTGATTTACACGGCTTTAAGTCACTTCCCTCATCTGCGATAATCGGTACTTCACCGTTACTCATCGGGATCGCCATGAACGTTTTATCACCCACCCGTAAGCGCCCTATGAAACTCAGCACAACGGTGACGCTCATGATTTGCAGTGTGCTTGGCACGGTATTGTTGTTGGTGTTCTCTCTGTGGTTTTCACAAATCAGCAATGCGACGCGTGACGGGTTGAAAGATACCGCATTGGCCGTAGCGCGAACGCTCGCCGATACTCCAGAGGTCAAGCGCGGTCTGACATTGCCACCCGACAGCCAGAACATTCAACCTCTGGCAATGGCTGCAATGAAGCGCAACCATTTACTGTTCGCCGTCGTAACCGACATGCAGGGTATTCGCCACTCACATCCCAACAGCCAGCTCATTGGGCAGCATTACATCGGTAACGACATCAACCCTACGCTGAATGGCAAAGAAAATGTCGCCATAAACAATGGTGCGCTAGGGCCGGCATTGCGCGTCTATACACCGGTCTATAATGATCAGCGGCAGCAGATCGGCGTTGTCGCGATCGGCGTTCCACTGAGCAAAGTGGACGAACAACTCGCTCGTAGTCGCCAGAATGTATTGCTCACGATTCTGTTCAGCGCCCTGGTCTGTACTGTTGGTACAGTGATCCTGGTCCGTGTGCTAAAAGAGGCGCTGTTAGGGCTTGAGCCCCATGAAATTTCAGCAAATCTCAAGCAACGCCAGGCGATGCTGCATTCATTGAAAGAAGGGGTCATGGCCGTAGATGAACAGGGCCAGGTGACGCTGATTAATCCCGCCGCCAGAAAAATGCTACAGTCCTCCTCTGGCAATGAAGTTGATGAAGGACCGCTGCTGGCAGCACTTCAGGAAGTGTTATTGCATGACGAACCCATCTATGACCAGGAGATGACCTGTAACGGATTGCTGCTTATCAGCAACACCGTGCCTATTCATCGGCAAGGAATTATCGTTGGTGCGATAAGTACCTTCCGTGACAAAACGGAAGTCAGCCAGTTGCTGCAACGTCTGGATGGGATGGTGAATTATGTCGATGCATTACGTACCACTTCACATGAATTCATGAATAAGCTGCACGTGATCCTCGGCCTGCTGAACATGAAGAGTTATGACAAGCTTGAAGAATATGTGCTGCAAACTGCGCATAATTACCAGACAGAAATCGGCGCGATTCAGCACCAGATAAAAGCACCGGTAGTGGCAGGTTTTCTACTTGGCAAAATACATCGAGCCAAAGAACTGGGCTTTACTCTGACGCTTGCGGAAGCAAGCCTGGTGCCTGATAACATTAATGAGAAACAGGTAACAGCGCTGGTGACGGTGCTGGGTAATCTGATTGAAAATGCACTGGATGCGATGAGTGGCCATCCTGAAGGTGAAGTCACGGTACTGCTTCATTCACAGAATGGTTGGTTAAGTGGTGAGGTCAGCGATGACGGCCCGGGGATTTCGCAGGCCAACATTGATGCCATCTTCGCGAAAGGTTTTTCTACCAAAGGTGAGAACCGCGGTGTCGGATTGTTTCTTGCTCAACAGCAGTTAAGCGCACTGGGTGGCACTATTTCTGTCGAATCCGAACCCGATGTATATACCCAATTTTTTGTTCATCTTCCCTGGGACAGTAAAAGGACTCCAACATGATAAATGTATTAATTGTTGATGATGATGCCATGGTGGCCGAACTTAACCGCATGTATGTGGCAAGAGTCCCCGGCTTCCGTTGCTGTGGCACAGCATCGACACTGCCCCAGGCATGCGAAATGCTGAACGACTCGGTCCTTGAGATCGATCTCGTGTTGCTGGATGTTTATATGCAACAGCATAACGGGTTAGAACTCCTGCCAACGATCCGTGCCTCAGGGCGCGCCATCGACGTAATCATGATTACTTCCGCAGCCGATGCCACGACGGTGCAAACATCCCTACGCTATGGGGTGGTGGACTATTTGATTAAGCCGTTCCAGTTTCCGCGTTTTGAAGAGGCCCTGAACGCCTGGCGGGAGAAACGCAAGCTGATGACCACCCAGCCGTACTATGAGCAGTCGGAAGTCGATCGTTTACTGCACGGGGCTAACCCGGAAACAACCGACGACCGACGCCTGCCAAAAGGGCTGACAGCACAGACCTTACGTACTATTTGTCAGTGGATCGACAACCATCCAGGCTCAGAGTTTTCCACCGATGAGCTTGCTGCAGCAGTGAATATCTCCCGCGTATCTTGTCGTAAGTATTTGATTTGGCTTGCACAAATCAACATTCTTTACACCACTATTCATTATGGGGCCACTGGCCGGCCGGTGTATCGCTATCGGCTGGTTGCCGAACAGTACAACCTGCTTAAACAGTACAGCCAGTAATGCGGTAGCTGTCGTCGAGTAACGAAAAGCGGAACTGGCGCTGGGAAGAGAGAATAACGTCGCGATTTTTGGTCACAAAAATCGCCTCAATATCTTCGTGATGGTGTAGGGCCGCACAGCCTTTCACCACACCCAAACCGTAAAGCAGCGTGGTCCAGATATCACCGTCAAGAGAGTTAGTGGAAATAATGGTCACGCTGTCCAGTTCGTTATCCAGCGGATATCCGCAGCGTGGGTCGAGAATATGATGCCAACGTTTGCCATCCTGTTCGAAATAGCGCTCGTAAATTCCGGAAGTGACAACCGACTGGCTTGCCACCTCAATATGACCAATCAGTGCATCCTCTGCCGCAAACGGCTTTTTTAAGCCTACAGACCAGCTCCCCAAAGTGTGCACATTGCCACCGAGGTTTATCAGCGCGTCAGTCACTCCGTGCTTGCGAAGATAATCGCGAACCCTGTCGGCAATATAGCCTTTGGCAATTGCGCCGAGGTCTATTTCCATCCCCGATTGAGCAAGAAAAACGCTGCATACAGCATCATCCAGAATGACATCCTGCGGGCGGGTCAGAGGGAGTCTGGCGGCAATCTCTGCGGCTGAAGGCACGTGGTTCCCCTGAAAGCCAATACGCCAGAGCTTCACCAACGGGCCAATGGCCAGATTGAACGCGCTGTCCTGCACCATACTGGCAGCCTTCGCGCATTTTATCAGCGTATAAACAGGGCGGCTGACGGTGACTGGATGCCGCCCGGCGGCGTGGTTGATGTTCATGACCTCAGATTGGTCACGGTTAACCGTGAGCAAATCCTCATACTGTTTAATCAGTTGAAAGACCTGAGAGGCAAGCGCTTCGTCGTGAGAATAGAGTTTTAGCAGGATGGGTGACCCCATCAGTACGGCACAATAGCTATAGATTCGATTGTCGGTGGGCATGGTTTTCGCTCCTCTGCTGTAGCCCCGCCAGGCTCCTCGCCTCCGGGGAATTTCCGGGTAGCATTGCGCTTACCCGGTCTACAATTGCTGAGCATCAGGCTCTGGCGTATTTCGCTGCTTGACCGCCTGCCAGGGTGCCGAAAATAATCAGATCCGCAACCGCGTTGCCACCAATACGGTTAGCACCGTGGATACCGCCAACCACTTCCCCCGCCGCGTAGGCACCCGGAATGGATTGGTGACCCGCATTCAACACTTTCGTTTCGGCGTTAATCGTCACTCCACCCATCGTATGATGAACCCCTGGTGCGATGCGAATTGCGTGGAACGGCCCTTCATTTACTGGCGCACGCAGCGCGGTCGTCCGACCAAAGTCATCATCCCGCTGGTTTTCTACAAAACTGTTGTAGCGCTCGAGCGTAGTAAGGAAAGCGTGATAATCCATGCCCAGCTTCTGCGCAAGTTCGCGTGGAGAGCTGGCACTCGTCACCAGACCTTTGGCGATATATTCATCTGCGGCTTTGTTCTTCGCCCGCACATGTTCGTCAAAGACGATGTAAGCATAGTGCTCCGGAAGCGCGATAATCGACGCCGAAACTTTATCGCGGGTTTCCATCTCATTAAAGAAGCGCTGGCCCTGCTGGTTCACAAGAATAGCGCCGCCGCCGCGAATCGATTCGGAAACCAGATACGACGTTTTCTGCTCGACCGTCGGGTGGATTTGAATTTCCCCCATATCCACGGTACCTGCGCCGATTCGCTCCAGCAGTGCGATACCGCCGCCGGTGGCCCCTTTGTGGTTGGTGGTGACAAAGCCGTCCAGGTCTGGACGATATTTCACGACCATTGCGCTGTTAGCGCTAAAGCCACCAGTTGCAACCACCACGCTCTTGGCTTGCACCACAATGACTTCTTGCTCATCAGTCAACAGGCGTACACCACTTACTGCACCGTTATCGATCAGGATTTCGTCAACCGAGGTATCCAGAAGCACGTCAATGCCGCGTCTGGTGATATTGCGCACCAGCCCGCTAATCAGATAGCCGCCCACCGCCGATCCGTCTCGTGGGCGGTGAGTACGATCAATGCTCATACCGCCAGTGGTGGTGATATCGTTAAGCATGATTCCGCGATCAGCCAACCACTCAATGGCTTCCGGTGCATTTTCAACAAAACAACGCAGAAGTTCTGGGTTGTTTTTGTTTTTCCCCCCTTTCAGGGTTTCCTGGTAGAACTGCTCTTTGGTGTCATGAATACCTTTCACGCGCTGGAAGCGGGTTTCTGCGGCATTCATTCCGGCAGAGGCTTTGATGGTGTTACCGCCAAGGGTCGGCATTTTCTCAACAATGAGGACGCTCGCCCCTTCGTCGTGAGCCTGAATCGCCGCCGCAAGACCTGCTCCACCGCTACCGACCACAACCACATCGTAGCTTTTGGGTGCGTTGTCATCACCGCCTTCTTCTGCCGCCAGTGCCTTGCTGGATTTCAGCATCGCTTTGGAGACTGCTTTTTTCACTGCCTCGCTCTGGCTAGTTGCACCAGAAATCGCATCAACGTGTGGCGTGTTAGCTGACAAAATACGCTCACGGATCTCTTCAAAGCTGGAGGTAAATTCCACGCTTTGCACTGGGCTTGAGACCAGTTCCAAATCAGCAATGTGATCGTTTTCGAGACTCACATTGATAACCAGTTCGTTCACGTCATCCTGCACGGTTTCGACGAACATACCTGGCTTGAATTTTGCGTCGCCCATGCTCATGTCGCGGATCATCGCTTCCACCAGCGAGAAACGCCACAGCGGTTCAGGAATCTGCCGCGCTTCACGCTGGGTACTGTCGATAAACAGCTCCAGCTCTTCGCCGCTAGCAATACGTGCCGCCCAATCTGGATAAGCGATGCAAGCTCGGCCAACAGCAATCAGGTCATAACCATGTTCCAGCGCTTGCTCTACATCTGCCGCATTCACCACAGCACCGACGCCCATCACTGGCACTTTCGCCAGTGTTTCAGAACGCATGGCACAGTATTTTTCAATCAGCGGAGTCGGGTCAGTGGTATCCACAATCGACGGGCGCAAACTTGCGCCAACGGAGAAATGTAGATAATCCACCCCGCGTGCGGCGAGTTTTTCCAGCAGATACAAGGTGTCATCAAAGCGAATACCGGGGATTTCCAGCTCTTCAGGTGAGAAGCGATAACCGATAATAAAAGCGTCATCGGCATACTGGCGCACCATTTTGCGAGTGATTTCCAGTACGGCCAGCGGGAATTTCGCGCGATTGTCACGGCTTCCACCCCATTCGTCGTCGCGTTGGTTAGAGTTTGGGGAATAGAATTGCTGAATGAGATAGGTGTTGGCACCATGAATTTCTACGCCGTCGAAACCGGCCTGGATTGCACGTCGTACGCCTTCACCAAACTTGGCTATCATGTCTTCTACTTCATCACCAGTCAGGGCTCGTGGGACGACAGCCCCCTCTCGCGGAGCTGCCAGCGCACTCGGTGCAACAGGTGTTCTTCCGCCGATCAACTGCGGGTCGACCATTCTGCCACCGTGGTAAATCTGCAAAATCGCTTTTGAGCCTTCAGCTTTAATCGCCTGCGCGATTTTTGCCAACCCAGCGATTTTTTCGTCGTTATCAATGCCAATAGCACCAGGAAACGCCAGTCCAAGAGCATCGATAAAGCAACACTCGACGATGATCGCACCAATGCTACCTGCCCGAACACGATAATACTCCACCAGTTCGCTGCTCACCGTGCCGTCAAAATAACCGGTGCAGGTTGTCATTGGTGCCATTAATAAACGGTTTTTAAGCTCAGTTCCATTGGGTAAGGTAAAAGGATGCAACATATGGTTGTTACTGGTCATAATAACACTCCAGATTTTAAATATTGAAATTTAGAATTGGGTGACGGAATGATTTTTAGTTGTGTTTTTTTTCATTCTTTTGTCATAGCAATAATATAACTCTTTTTTTAGATACTAAATTAATTACGTTAGTTAAAAAACTATTTAACACCATCCATAATGATAATACCTCTTTTGTATTATTTTCTTAAAAAGAACAACTATAAAAAGCAAATTACTGATAACAATTTATATACTTTTGTTAAAGATAAAATTTTCACAGTGAGTACAACTATACATATATTTATCAGTGCTTTAATTGGTATCTATTGCACCGATAACTACTTGTAATTAGTGTTATTTAACATTCCTATGCATGTTGGCGACATAATTAACTCGCCATGTCGAATAACTATAAATAATTACAAAAGTCGTCACCATCTGTTTTTATTGATCTCAATCAATTGCAATGCAGTATGAAGGAGCAATATATAAATTATATCCATTTTTATTTAACGCAGATAATACAGCGCTAAATTTTCATGTCAGGAAAAACAAAACTCAGTCATTGAACATTAAAGATAGTTTTTAAACTAAAAAATCAGACTGATTATTTCCCGATATAAACGTATTTTTAACTACTTGAAGATACTCATAATGAAAGATAAACAGACAGCTATACCGCCAGCCGGCGCAGCGAGTCCGAAAGCGGGGAATAAACACCGCCTGATGATGATGGCGCTTCCGATTATTGTGGCAGTACTTTTACTTTTCGTTCCTGTACCTGAGGGGTTGCCTCCTTATGCCTGGCACTACTTTGCCATCTTTGTCGGGGTGATTGTCGGTTTGATCTTTGAACCCTTACCAGGCGCGGTTATCGGTATCACTGGCGTGGTCGTCATCGCCCTGTTCAGTCAGTGGCTTTTGTTCAGCCCGGAACAACTGGCAGACCCTAAATTCAAGCTGGCCGGGCAATCCTTTAAATGGGCGGTGAGCGGCTTTGGAAACTCCACGGTTTGGTTGATTTTTGGCGCCTTTATGTTTGCCGCAGGCTACGACAAGACGCAATTTGGCCGTCGTCTGGCGCTGATTCTGGTGAAACACCTCGGCCGCCGTAGCCTGACTCTTGGCTACGCCATTGCTTTTGCTGACCTGCTATTAGCACCTTTCACGCCGTCGAATACTGCGCGAAGCGGTGGCACTATCTACCCGATTATTGCCAACCTGCCGCCTTTGTACGGTTCAAAACCTAACGATCCCAGTGCCCGCCGGATAGGTTCCTATTTGATGTGGGTCGCCATTACCGCTGCCTGTATCACGAGTTCGATGTTCCTCTCGGCACTCGCCCCTAACCTGCTGGCTCTGGCGCTGGTGAAAAGTATTGTCGGTATCACTATCTCGTGGGGAACATGGTTTATCGCCTTCCTGCCGCTGGGCATTCTGCTGCTTCTCACCATGCCACTGCTCGCTTACTGGTTCTACCCACCAGAGGTGAAGATAAACGATGAAGTTCCACTGTGGGCAAAGCGCGAACTGGAAAAGTTGGGTAAGTTGTCACGTAATGAAATCCTACTGCTGGTGTTCGTTTGCAGCGCACTGATGATGTGGATTTTTGCTGCAGAGTGGATTGAACCCGCGATGGCAGCGCTGCTGATTATTGTCCTTATGCTGTGGACGGGAGTACTGTCATGGACGGATATTACGGGCAATAAAGCGGCATGGAATACCTTCGCATGGTTTGCCACGCTGGTCGCGCTTGCCGATGGTCTCTCTACTACCGGTTTCATCGCCTGGCTGGGTAAAGAAGGCGGTGTATTAATGCAGGGGATTTCCCCTGGCGTCGCAACTATCGTGCTGCTGTTGGCGTTCTATCTGCTGCACTACCTTTTTGCCAGTACCACCGCGCATACCACTGCACTCTTACCCGCAATGCTGACCATTGCCGCCACGATCCCAGGCATGAATATGAATGTCTTCGTCCTGCTGATGGTCACTTCACTGGGCGTGATGGGCATCATCACCCCTTACGGTACCGGCCCAAGCCCGATTTACTACGGCAGTGGTTATCTGCCGACAAAAGATTACTGGCGCCTGGGCAGCATTTTTGGGGCCATTTTCCTCGCAGCCCTTTTACTGATTGGTTATCCCTGGATGTCCATGATGTTCTGATTCATAGCCGCCGGGGGCATCCTCCGGCGGTTTTTATCTTTATGGAGTAAGTGAGCTATGTCGAATAAACCTTTTGTCTATCAGGATCCCTTCCCGCTGGCGTCAGATGAAACCGAATATTATCTGCTCAGCCGTGATCACGTTTCCACCAGCGAGTTTGACGGCCATCAAGTGCTGAAGATCGAACCCGAGGCGCTGACTTTACTGGCGCAACAAGCGTTCCATGATGCCGCCTTTATGTTACGCACCTCTCATCAAAAGCAGGTGGCTTCTATCCTCGACGATCCGCAGGCTAGCGAAAATGACAAATACGTGGCGCTGCAATTTTTGCGCAATTCCGAAATTGCCGTCAGGGGCGTTCTACCGACCTGCCAGGATACCGGCACCGCGATTATTATGGGTAAAAAAGGTCAGCGCGTATGGACCGGCGGCGGTGATGAAGCGGCACTGGCGCGCGGTGTCTACAACACCTATACCGAAGACAATCTGCGCTATTCGCAGAACGTCGCGCTGGATATGTATAAAGAGGTGAATACCGGCACCAATCTGCCTGCGCAAATCGATCTGTACTGTGTTGACGGCGACGAGTACAAATTCCTTTGCATGGCAAAAGGTGGCGGTTCAGCCAACAAAACCTATCTCTATCAGGAAACTAAAGCGCTCATCACTCCAGCAAAGTTGAAAAACTATCTGGTTGAGAAGATGCGCAGCCTTGGGACTGCCGCTTGCCCGCCTTACCACATTGCATTTGTTATTGGCGGGACGTCGGCAGAAGCAACACTGAAAACCGTTAAGATGGCCTCCACCCATTACTACGACGGTCTGCCGACAAAAGGCAACGAGCATGGTCAAGCTTTCCGCGATGTAGAACTGGAACAACAATTGTTGCTTGAAGCACAAAACCTTGGGTTGGGCGCTCAGTTCGGTGGTAAGTACTTTGCTCACGATATTCGTGTGATCCGCCTGCCGCGCCATGGTGCCTCATGCCCTGTTGGCATGGGCGTGTCCTGTTCAGCCGACCGTAACATCAAAGCGAAAATCAACCGCGATGGTATCTGGATTGAGAAGCTGGAAAGCAATCCTGGCCAGTATATCCCACAAGAATTGCGTAAGCAGGGGGAAGGTAGCGTCGTCAACATTAACCTGAACCAGCCGATGACAGATATTTTAGCCCAGCTATCAGCGCATCCTGTCTCTACCCGTTTGGCCCTCAGTGGCACCATCATCGTGGCGCGTGATATTGCCCACGCGAAGCTAAAAGAACTGCTGGATAACGGTGAAGCGCTGCCGCAGTACGTAAAAGATCACCCAATCTACTACGCAGGACCAGCCAAAACGCCAGAGGGTTACGCTTCCGGTTCGTTAGGCCCTACGACGGCTGGTCGCATGGATTCTTATGTGGATTTGCTGCAATCGCACGGCGCGAGCATGATCATGTTGGCGAAGGGTAACCGTAGCCAGCAGGTGACTGATGCCTGCCACAAGCACGGTGGTTTCTACCTCGGCAGCATCGGCGGCCCGGCAGCAGTATTAGCGCAGCAAAGTATTAAGAGCCTGGAGTGTGTGGCGTATCCAGAACTAGGGATGGAAGCTATCTGGAAAATTGAAGTTGAAGATTTCCCAGCCTTTATATTGGTTGATGATAAAGGTAACGATTTCTTCCAGCAGATCCTGCTCAATTCCTGTTCCGCATGTCACTTGCGCAGTTAGCCTCGGGTACCTGAACGCCCCATTTACGGGGCGTAGTTCTTGCAGGCCGGTAAGAAAAGCGAATGCGGATTTGTGTTTAAAACATTCTATGTGTTTACCCG
>DASXXQ010000107.1:0-23953 GCA_036502985.1 Buttiauxella sp. | reverse complement strand
GCTAAGGGAGTATGCGGTCAAAAGCTGCATCCGGGGTTCGAATCCCCGCCTCACCGCCATTTTGCACCCATAGCTCAGCTGGATAGAGTACTCGGCTACGAACCGAGCGGTCGGAAGTTCGAATCTTCCTGGGTGCACCATCTTGTTTGATGTTGTTTAGAGCAACAAACAGCATTAAGTCAGCAGTAAAAGAAGTAATCCTGTGCACCCATAGCTCAGCTGGATAGAGTACTCGGCTACGAACCGAGCGGTCGGAAGTTCGAATCTTCCTGGGTGCACCATCTTCTTCGATGTTACGGTAAGTTAAGTAACATTGAATCAGCAGTAAAAGAAGCAATCCGATGCACCCATAGCTCAGCTGGATAGAGTACTCGGCTACGAACCGAGCGGTCGGAAGTTCGAATCTTCCTGGGTGCACCATTCTTCTTCGATGTTACGGTAAGTTAAATAACATTGAATCAGCAGTAAAAGTAGTAACCCGATGCACCCATAGCTCAGCTGGATAGAGTACTCGGCTACGAACCGAGCGGTCGGAAGTTCGAATCTTCCTGGGTGCACCATCTCCCCTGAATATCTTCCTTCTCTGTAATACCCTAATCAAACTCCCCAAAATCTATGTTTATCCATTAGTCACCTTCTGAACTATCTCTATTACAATAAGCGACAATATTATTGGTTTACGCTAAAGTAACGCCTCAATATTGAGTGATGTGAGGGATGAGATGTACGAACGTTACGAAGGTCTAATTTTCGATATGGACGGAACCATCCTCGATACCGAACCGACACATCGCAAGGCGTGGCGTGAGACGCTAGCTGGCTACGGCATGCAGTTTGACGAACAGGCCATGGTCGCGTTGAACGGCTCACCAACCTGGCGTATTGCGCAGGCGATTATCGAACTCAATCGTGCAGATCTCGATCCCCATCGTTTAGCGCAAGAAAAAACGCAGGCCGTAAGAACGATGCTTCTTGATACGGTGCGTCCGCTTCCTCTTATTGACGTCGTTAAATCCTGGCATGGCCGTCGTCCAATGGCTGTGGGAACGGGCAGTGAGAGTGATATTGCCGAAGCGTTGCTAAAGCATCTGGGTTTACGTCAGTATTTCTCCGCCGTTGTCGCGGCCGACCATGTTAAAAACCACAAACCTGCACCCGATACTTTTTTGCTGTGCGCTGAATTAATGGGCGTTGCACCGCAAAAATGTGTGGTGTTTGAAGATGCAGATTTTGGCCTGGAAGCCGCGCGTGCGGCTGGAATGGATGGTGTGGATGTCCGTTTGCTGTGAGTGAAGCACTTTCACTTCTATCGTTATTTTCCAGTAGTTTTCTTAGCGCAACGTTGTTGCCTGGAAGTTCGGAGGCAGTACTAATAGCACTACTGGTCGCGGGATTCGGGCCAACCTGGTTACTCATCTTAATAGCAACAATGGGTAATAGCCTTGGTGGTTTGACTAACGTTATTCTAGGGCGTTTTTTTCCGTTACGGGAACAATCTCGCTGGCACGGAAAGGCAACAGCCTGGCTAGTCCGTTTTGGCCCGGCAACATTATTACTCAGCTGGATGCCTTTAGTTGGCGATCTGCTGTGCCTGTTAGCTGGCGTGTTACGAATGCGCTGGGGACCGGTAATCTTTTTTTTATGCCTTGGTAAAGCGCTTCGCTATATCGTTGTAGCGGCTGCAACGGTACAAGGCATGGCGTGGTGGCACTAATTGCGTGGACTGATAATTATCATCGCCATCTAAAACAATTATGCTTAATAAAAATGAATTCGACAGGCGGGAGGTCAATTTGATCCCGAACGTATCACAGGCGCTGGCCTGGCTGGAACAGAACCCTCAGGCAGTAAACGGTATTCGTCGTGGTCTCGAGCGTGAAACGCTCCGCGTCACGGCAGATGGCCAGTTGGCGACAACAGGTCACCCGGAAAGCCTTGGTTCAGCGCTGACACACAAATGGATCACGACAGATTTCGCAGAAGCTCTGCTGGAGTTTATTACTCCGGTTGAAGGCGATATCGACCATATGCTGACCTTCATGCGTGATATTCATCGCCATACGGCTCGTGAGCTGGGTGACGAGCGCATGTGGCCGCTGAGCATGCCATGCTATATCAACGACGGTCAAAATATCGAACTGGCGCAGTATGGCTCATCGAATGCCGGGCGTTTTAAGACCTTATACCGTGAAGGTTTGAAAAACCGTTACGGTGCGTTGATGCAGACTATTTCTGGTGTGCACTATAACTTTTCGCTGCCGCTGGAATTCTGGCAGGCGCGTCTGGGTGTAGAAGATGCTCAAAGTGGCAAAGAAGCGATCTCAGCCGGATATTTCCGCCTGATTCGTAACTACTACCGTTTTGGCTGGGTCATCCCTTATTTGTTCGGCGCCTCGCCTGCTATCTGCTCGTCGTTCCTGCAAGGCAAAGAAAGCTCGCTACCGTTTGAAAAAACCGAATGCGGCATGAGTTACCTGCCGTATGCGACATCATTACGTCTGAGCGATTTGGGTTACACCAACAAATCCCAGAGCAATCTGGGTATTACGTTTAACGATCTGGAGACTTACGTCGCCGGATTAAAGCGTGCCATCAAAACGCCATCGGAAGAGTACGCACAGATGGGCGTTGAGAAGGACGGTAAGCGCCTTCAAATCAACACCAACGTGCTGCAGATTGAAAATGAACTCTATGCACCGATTCGTCCTAAACGTGTCACAGCGGAAGGTGAGTCGCCTTCTGACGCATTGATGCGTGGTGGAATTGAATATATCGAGGTGCGTTCGCTCGATATTAACCCATTCTCACCGATTGGCGTTGATGAGCAGCAAGTTCGTTTCCTCGACCTGTTTATGATTTGGTGCGTGTTGGCTGATGCGCCAGAGATGAGTAGTGATGAATTGCTTTGCACCCGCACAAACTGGAATCGCGTAATTCTGGAAGGGCGCAAACCTGGCCTGACACTGGGTATCGGTTGTGAAACCGCGCAGCATCCACTGGCAACAGTGGGCAAAGATTTGTTCACTGATTTGCGCCGTGTTGCTGAAACACTGGATGGCATTGCCGGGAATAGTGAATACCAGGATGTTTGTGACCAACTGGTTGCATGCTTTGACGATCCGGAATTAACGTACTCTGCACGTATTTTGCGGTCTATGATTGATAATGGTATTGGCGGCACAGGTCTTGCCCTGGCAGAACAGTATCGTCAAATTTTGGTACAAGAGCCGCTGGAGATTTTGACCGAGGACGTATTGCAGAAGGAGCATGATGCTTCATGGCAACGTCAGCGAGATATCGAAGCCAGTGATACCGAGCCGTTTGATGTGTGGCTTGCGAAACACGCTTAGTACAAAAGAAAAAGGCCACAATCAGTGTGGCCAAAATATACATCTCTGAATCAGGGATGATGATAACAAATGCGCGTCTTTCATATACTCAGAGTGGTGTAAGAAAGAATGGTTCATTTTATTTTTAAAAAAATCACTTATCGGAGGTGATCAGATGCCGTTGTTGGATAGCTTCACAGTTGACCATACTCGCATGGGCGCACCAGCAGTGCGTGTAGCGAAAACAATGCATACGCCTCATGGCGATACTATTACTGTATTTGATCTGCGTTTTTGCGTCCCGAACAAGGAAGTGATGCCAGAAAAAGGGATTCATACACTTGAACACCTGTTTGCTGGATTTATGCGTGACCACCTGAACGGGAATGGCGTAGAGATCATTGATATTTCACCAATGGGTTGCCGTACCGGTTTCTACATGAGCCTGATTGGTGTACCGGAAGAGACGCGTGTTGCCAATGCATGGAAAGCGGCAATGGAAGATGTACTTAAGGTGAAAGAGCAAAACCAGATCCCTGAGCTGAACGTGTACCAATGTGGGACTTACCACATGCACTCGCTGCAAGAAGCACAGGATATCGCGCGTCATATTCTTGAACATGGCGTTAGCGTAAACAGCAATGAAGAGTTGGCTTTGCCGAAAGAGACACTAAAAGAGCTGCATATCTAGTCTGATGTAGACTTATGCATGATGAAAAAGGGGCCAATCGGCCCCTTTCGTTTATCTGACTTAGTGGGCGCCACCACCACCACCACCGGCACCAAATGGTGGTCGGGCAAACCATATCAGGCCCAGTAGCAAAATAAATATCCCCGCCGAAACCCAGAAAATCTCATTGGCAGAAATAATCAGCCCCTGGTTGGTAATCTGCTGCGCAATATAGCCAGAGGCTTGTTGCGGCGACATCCCCAGACCTTCCAGTTGCGAATACATCTGTTGCGCATTTGGGTTAAACGGCGTAACGGACTCCGTTAACTGAGCGTGGTGCATTGCCTCGCGGTTAGTCCAGAGCGTCGTGGTTATCGATGTACCAATCGAACCTGCAAGCGTTCGCGTAAAGTTCGACAGACTCGATGCTGCGGCCATACGCTCAGGCGGTAAACCGGAAAGCGTGATCGTCGTCAGTGGCATAAAGAAGCAGGCCACGGCGAAGCCCTGAATAAACTGCGGCCATGCCGACGCGCCAAAATCCATTCCCGGCTCGAAGGTATATGCGCGCCAATAGAAACAGACGGCGTACATAATAAAGCTGAACGTAACCAGCTTTCGCATATCGAGTTTATGAGCAAAACGCCCGATAATCGGCGACAGCAATACAGGAAGAAGCCCGACCGGTGCCGACGCCAAACCTGCCCAGGTTGCCGTGTAGCCATATACCTCCTGCAATAGCTGTGGCAGCAAAACAATGGCGCCAAAGTAGAGCATGTAGGCCAGGCTGATGCACAAACAGCCAATGGTAAAGTTTCGCGACTTAAACAACGACAGGTCAACTATCGGGTTATCGTCCGTCAGCTCCCACACAATTAAGAAGCTAATCGCCACCACCGCGACGATCGTCAGAACTATCACTTCAGTTGAGTTAAACCAATCGAGTTCTTTACCCCGGTCGAGCATGATTTGCAGGCTACCAATGCCCAACACCAATAGCGCGAGGCCAATGGCGTCAATACGACGATGCTCGGTTCTGGTTTCACGGCCACGCAAGGTTTGCAGTGTCAGCAATACGACCACCGCACCAATAGGGACGTTGATAAAGAAGATCCAACCCCAGTGATAATTATCACTGATAAAACCACCGAGGATTGGCCCGCAGATCGGGGCCACGATAACCGTCATCGACCACAGCGCCAGTGCGATACTTCGCTTGGCAGGCGGGTAGTTATTGAGCAGTAAACTTTGCGACAGCGGGATAAGTGGCCCGGCAACAATCCCCTGGATAACGCGAAAGAAGATCAGCATCTCCAGGCTATTGGACATGCCGCATGCCCATGACGCTAACACGAAGAGAATCGTTGACCACATGAACAACTTCACTTCACCCAGGCGCTTGGCAAGCCACCCGGTGATAGGAATGGAGATGGCGTTTGCCACCCCAAATGAAGTGATAACCCAGGTCCCCTGGCTCAGTGACGAGCCAAGGTTGCCGGCAATGGTCGGAATAGCCACGTTGGCGATGGTGGAGTCCAGCACCTGCATAAAGGTCGCCAGGGACAGGGCGATGGTCATAATGACCAGTGGAGCCCCTTCCAGCGGCTTTTGCGGTATTTGCTGTTTCATACAAGCTCCGCTTTGTTAACCCGCATTGGCCTGGATGATGTCGTTGATAAGCTGGTTAGCTGGCGCAAGATTGAGTTCGCGCGCATTGCTTTCATACACCGGAGAGTGGCGAGTCTCGTTCGCCAGCATGCTACCGTCGCGATTACTGGTATCCACATTGACTAACGTGGACAGGCCAATACGCAGCGGATGTTGTTCTAACTGCTTCGCATCTATCTCAATACGTACTGGCAGACGCTGAACAACTTTGATCCAGTTACCGGTGGCATTTTGAGCAGGAAGAAGCGAGAACGCGCTGCCAGTGCCCATATCAAGGCCCACGACTTTACCTGTGTACTCAACTTTATCGCCATAAATATCGCTGACAACCGTCGCGGGTTGACCGATACGCATATGCGCAAGCTGCGTCTCTTTAAAGTTCGCATCCACCCACAAACCACTCGCTGGCACGATAGCCATCAGCGGAGTTGTTGGGCTAATCTGCGCGCCAACCTGCACCACACGACGTGAAACATAGCCGGTCATTGGGCTGACGATTTTCGTCCGTTGCAGCGCCATCCAGGCGTTACGCAACTCGGCTGCAGCTTGTTTAACACTAGGCTGCTCTTCGAGTTTAGTACCGAGAATCATTGCCTGATTGGCATTGTATTGTTGAATAGCAACATCCAGTTGCGCTTGAGCCGATGCGACGGCATCTCGGGCGTGTTGCAATTCTTCACGGCCAATCAGGTTTGCATTACCCAACGGCACGCGGCGGTTCAGGTCACTTTGAGCCTGAGCCAGTGATGTTTTTTGCAGCTCAATATTAGCTTGATACTGCTTACTGTTAATCATTAACTGACGCGTCTGACGTACGCTTGAAGCCAGCACAGTTTGCGCTTGCTCAAAGGCTTGTTCAGCATCAGCCTGGTCCAATGTCACCAGTACATCGCCCTGTTTAACGAAGTCGGTGTTATCAGCCCAAACTTTGGTTACGCTTCCGGAAACCTGGGACATTATCTGCACCTGATTACCAGCCACATACGCATCATCCGTATTTTCGTAGTGACGTAACACTAAAAACCAATAAATCCCATATGCCACAGCAATAATTACAAACAGCAAGGTCAAAATAAGTAAGGCACCTTTACGTTTGCCTTTCTTGTTACCCGGCTGCTGCGGGGTTTGAGTCTCCGCATGTGCGCTCATGCTTATCTCCACACTTTTTTATTATAGTGATCGGCTCAGCCGACCTGTTAGACCCAACAGGCCAGCAAGGTAAGTTGCTGGCCTGTCAGTATTCATCTTTTCTGGGACACAACGATGGAACGCGATGACGGCACTTAGCGCACGGCTTCCAGTACAGTCTGATCTGCATCCATTTTATCAAGGCGGGTCAGCAGTTTGCGGGTGATTTGTTCCAACTGCTCTTTTTCTGAACCACTCAACACAGACCAAAGCTCATGTAAGCAGTTGTGCTGTGGTGGTAACACCTGACGTAAGAATTCATGACCTTTTTCGGTCAAATGCAGATGCAGGCAACGGCGATCGTTATCGCTTTCGCGACGCTCAATCCAGCCGCGCTTTTCAAGCTCATCGGCAATTCGGGTCGCATTAGTACGGGAAGAACCCAAAGCACAGCTCAATTCTGAAGGCTGGATGCTGTGGTTTTCCTGCGATTCAAGCGTGATCAACGCCATAAATAGCGTCTCGTTAATGCCCTGAGCTTTCAGCATCTTATTGCGGTTTTCCAAAAGCTTGCCCTGCATGTGCATACACAGGCGTGTCAGCAGAATTTCCTGATACGGGAAATCCTCATAGCGTTTGGCGCGAAATTTTAGCATTTGTTCAATGGGCGTAAACGAACTATCCATTTTGGCATAACCTCATTAGTTGCGGTCGATATAATAACGATGGTGACAAATAAAGTAAATGTATTGTTCATACGTTTTTTATTGTCAAACGGTGATCACCATCATGAGTTTCCAGGTTAATCCATAACCCAGAGCACTTAATAACGTCGGGGTGATAATGCTACGAGTCTTATAAAAGCTCAGCCCGAGAATGATAAAGCCCATCAGTGTAGGAACCAGACGCTGAGCGTCTTGCATGATTTCAGGCACACTTGAAACCACCAGCAAGGCACAAATTGACGCGATACCAATACTGTCGAGCAGCACACCTGTTGCCCCTCGTTTTGCCGGACGAGTCGAATTTGCTCGGATACGCAGAGGCAAATAACGGAACAGATAATTGGCAAGCCCGACCAGCAGACCCAGCAAAAGTACTTGTGTACTCATCCTGGCTCTCCTTGATAAAACGCCTGTACCAATGCGGCCAGGCATCCACAAACAATGCCCGCCAGAATAGCCGCAGGAATAGAAACGAGCGTGACACCTGCCAGAGCGCCAGTCAGCGAAGCGGTAACCGTCCACGACTGTTTACGCTGGAATGACGCCAACAAGAAACTCATAAACAATGCGGGCAGCATAAAGCCTAATGCGGCTTCTACTGCCGGGACGTGCTCCAGCAAACCATTGCCGGACCATGCACCCAGCGCAGTACCCAAAATCCATGAGAACCACGAGCTGAACGCGATACCAATCATCCAATTTTCGCTCCAGCGGCGGTTATCACGTACTAATTTCGCCGTGGCGGCAGCAAAAACTTCGTCGGTCAGGCCAAAGGCCCAAATCGCCGTTTTAGATTTGCTCAACTGACATGTAATGCGTTGGCGCAGGGAGGGGCCGTATAAGACATGGCGCACATCCATTGCCATAACCGTTAATGCGGCCACCCATAAAGAACTGCCCGCGGCCAGTAATGCTGTAATGACAAATTGACTGGCGCCAGCATAAATAATGCAGGAGAAAAACAAACTTTCGAGTGGGGTAAATCCCAATTTGGTGGCATTAAGTCCAAACGCGAATGCTACCGGAATATAACTGATGACAATGGGTAAACTGTCTTTCAGCCCCTCAGCCCAGGTAGCATCGTTCTGATGATTATTTGATGGAACTGTTGCAGGACTATCCATATTAACTATTTATCTATTTCTGACGTTAATGTCACTCGAATGAACAAACAGGGATAACCTTAACAGACTGGTACGACCCTTAATACCCCAAATTATCAGAGGGGGAATGTAAAGGATTAGTGCCATCAATGCTGGCGGTGATACCCACGCCACCACACTACTAGATTTAGTAGGGCGATAATGGCACCCGCCGCGCACACGCCATTCCATCCAGCATGTTGATAAGCGCTTGCAGAGATAACCGAGCCTGCGGCACCACCAATAAAATAGCTGGTCATATAGCCGGCGGTCAGGCGATTTCGTGCATCAGGCATCATGTGGTAGATAACGGTTTGGTTGGTAATATGTACACCCTGGACGGTTAAGTCCAGTACCAAAATACCGACGATCAGCGCAATAATGGAATACTGCCCCATCGCAGTCGCAATCCAGGACAGCAACAGCAGCACTAGCCCGATGGTAGTGACGAGATGTGCTTTGCCTTTATCAGCAAAGCCACCCGCGGGACGAGCACCCAGAGCACCTGCAGCACCCGCCAAGCCAAACATACCAATCATCCCATCCGAGAAATTAAACGGTGGCGAGGCCAGCAGAAATGCCATCGATGTCCAGAGAATGCTGAAGTTTGCAAACGTCAGGCAACCCAGTAGCGCGCGGGTGCGCAGCAGAGGGTTTTTAATAAACAGGCTGAATACCGAGGACAGCAATTGCGGATAATTCAGATGCGTTTCTGATTTCACTTTTGGCAAGCCGCGCCACAGGGCCAAAGCCATGCAAATCATTAATACACTGGCGACCCAGTAAATGGTGCGCCAGCCACCAAGGTTTGCCAGTAGCCCTGCAATGGTTCGCGCAAGCAGAATACCCAGCAGTAGCCCGCTCATAATGGTGCCCACGACTTTGCCGCGTTTTTCAGGCTCCGCCAGTGTTGCCGCCAGCGGAACCAGAATCTGTGCAACCACGGAGAACAAACCGGTCAGTGCTGTACCGAGGATCATCACCCAAAGAGTTTGACTCAACGCGGTAATCACCATGCCGCCAGCTGCCAGCAATGTCATAAACACAATCAGCCCACGGCGTTCAAACATATCCCCCAAAGGAACCAGCAGCAGAAGACCCGTGGCATAACCCAGTTGCGCGGCGGTAACAATAAATCCGGCCTGATTAATCGACAGTGAAAATGCCTTAGCAATGGTGTCGAGCAGCGGTTGTGCGTAGTAGTTGCTGGCAACAGCTAAACCCGTAGCGATAGACATCAGGACGATGAGCGCGGGGCTTAGTCCCTGGTGAGTATTTTTCATTCTTATTCTTCAGCTTGTGATGATGGAGCGGGAATAATAGCGAAAATTAATATAGTCAGGAGTCGGATTGTGCGCTGGGGGAGAATAATTTGAAGTGATGTTGTCGGATGTCGCTACGCTAATTCGACCTACGGTATTGGGGTGTCGGATGTCGCTACGCTAATCCGACCTACGGATTGGGGTGTCGGATGTCGCTGTGCTAATCCGACCTACGGTATTGGTTGTCGGATGTCGCTACGCTAATCCGACCTACGGTATTGGGTTGTCGGATGTCGCTGCGCTAATCCGACTTACGGATTGGGGGGAAGGGGTTTTGTAGGGCGGGTAAGCAAAGCGCACCCGCCACAATAAGGATTATTTCGTTGCTAAAGCTTCGTTAACCCAACCATCAAACTCAACCTGGTGAGCTTTAATCCAGCCATCAACGTGACCCTGAATATCCGCTTCTGATGCTTTACCGTTATGCATCATCGCATTCTCGGCGTTGATATCCGCCAGTGGCAGTTTCATCAGGCTAAACAGTTTCGCCGCCTGTGGGTTTTTCTCGGCCCATGCTTTGTTTGCCACAATATGCATCGTATTCACCGGGAAACCGTAGTTCGCGCCATTCGGCAGCTTGGTATCCACTGCTTTCTGAGCGCCAGGCATTGAAGAGAACGGCACCTGCAACCACACCACGTCTTTGCCCGGAACCATCACATCACTCACCCAATACGGCGTCCAGGTGTAGTACAGAATTGGTTTGCCTTCTTTGTGGCGTGTAATGGTGTCGGCAATCATCGCAGAATAATTACCCTGGTTATGTTCCACGGTATTCGTTAAGCCGTAAGCGCCAATCTGGTGATTGATAACCGCTTCACAGCCCCAACCTGGCGTACAACCTGTCAGGTCTGCTTTACCGTCACCGTTGGTATCAAACAGTTTGGCAATTTTCGGATCTTTTAACTGCCCAATATTCGTAATTTTGTATTGCTCGGCAGTTTTTTTATCAATCAGATAACCCTGAGCGGCACCCTGGACATAGGTACCTTCACGATAAAACTTCTTATCACCACCTGCTGCTTCATACATATCGTCATGCAGTGGCTTCCAGTTGGTCGCAAGATATGTGGTATCGCCTGCGGCCATAGAGGTATAAGCCACGTTGTAATCAACTTCACTCGGTTTGTTGACCGTATAGCCGAGTTTTTCCAGACCACGGGCAACTAATAAAGTCTGGAATGATTCTTCTGAGATGGTGCTTTGTGCTGGCTGAACGGTTATGCCTTTACCCGGCAAATCAGCAGCAAAAGTGCTGGTGGTAACGAGTGTGGCAAGTGTTGCGGCTAAAATAGTCGTGTGTCGCATCGTTATTCCTTTTTTATGGTGATGGGGCGTGAGGCGGCACGAATGCCGCCAACATGCTTATTTGATGAAGGGACGGGTCAAAAGACCAATTGGGCCGGTGTTGTACCAACGGCGATTGCCACGGCTGCGTGAATCGCGGCCAATGGACTGAGTTAAACGGTCGAGAATAATGGCAAGGATCACAATACCGACACCGCCTACGGTCGCAAGACCCATATCGAGGCGCCCAATACCGCGCAGAACCATCTGACCAAGGCCGCCCACGGCAATCATCGATGCGATAACGACCATGGAAAGCGCCAGCATCAGCGTCTGGTTTACACCCGCCATAATGGTTGGCATTGCCAGCGGTAACTGAACTTTAAACAGCATCTGGCGCGGGCTTGCACCGAATGAGCGTGACGCTTCAATCAAGTCTTCCGGAACCTGCTTAATGCCCAGAATTGTCAGGCGTACAATTGGCGGCAGAGCAAAGATAATCGTCACAACCACGCCTGGAACGTTACCGATACCAAACAGCATCACGATAGGCACCAGATAAACAAATGCCGGCGTGGTTTGCATCGCATCCAATAGCGGGCGAATTATCTTCGCGGCCCGTTCACTTCGGGCAAGCCATATCCCAAGCGGTAGACCTATTATCATACAGAACAGCAGGGCGGTTAAAACCAGCGCCAGCGTCACCATGGCCTGCGACCAGGCACCAATCGCACCAATCGCAATCAGCGAAATCAGCGTGGCAACACCCATACCCAGGCTGGACATCTGCCATGCAATCAAGGCAAACAGGACGATTGCCACAGGCGCGGGCATCCCCAGCAAGAAGTGCTGGAAACCACTCAGGATATA
Source organism: Buttiauxella sp. (assembly GCA_036502985.1). GTDB lineage: Bacteria > Pseudomonadota > Gammaproteobacteria > Enterobacterales > Enterobacteriaceae > Buttiauxella. The sequence continues at coordinate 11,812 of DASXXQ010000107.1, read as the reverse complement.
ATCCACTGGCACGCGAATCCCCTGGAACACCGGACGGAAGTGCGTTACTACCCAGTCGATTCCATGAGTCACCCAACTGTCGAGCGGGATCAACGTTTTATGGAAAGGATCAAGAATATTAAAATGCTCAACCTGCGGGGCAGGGGCTGAATTCAGCCAATCTGCACCACTACTTGCAGCCGGAGTGGACGCCGCCTGGCTACCCCACGCATCTGCGGTTGCAGCGGCATGGTTGGTTGTTGCGTCGGCAGCAGCTGTGCCGGTATCCCACGGATTTGATTCGTTACTCATTGGCTCACCCCATCACGATCTAACGCCTGTAGCAGCACCCCTTTTGAGATGATGCCCACGTACTGACTTTCTTCCCCAATAACCGGAACCGCGCACGGAGCCTGGCCGACATGGGTGAGCAGATCGCTCAGTGACGTATCGGCGGAAACTGCCGCCGGAGATTCGAGATAAGCATTATCCAGACCCTGACCCGCAGCCAACGCCGCTTTCAGTGAATCTGTTGAGACAATGCCGAGGAATTTTTGCCCACGTTCAATGACATAACCATATTCACGGTCTTCATCTTGCAGCAATTTAAGTGCGGAACGAGGGCCAAAACCGGCGGTTTTTCGCAGCAGTCCGGCCGGGTTACGACGGGCAATATCTTTGGCGCTAAATACCTGGCTAATATCCACTCCACGGAAGAAGGTGCGGACATAATCATTAGCTGGATTATTCAGAATTTCATCCGGGGTGCCGACCTGTACAACTTCACCACCTTGCATAATGGCAATTCGGTCGCCAATACGCATTGCTTCATCCAAATCGTGGGAAATAAATACAATGGTACGCTGATGTTTCGCCTGTAATTTAATTAACTCGTCCTGCATCTCAGTACGAATTAATGGATCCAGTGCTGAGAACGCTTCATCCATCAATAATATATCTGGATTAATCGCTAAAGCTCGGGCCAAACCTACACGCTGACGCATACCGCCGGAAAGCTCATCGGGATAAGCATGGGAATAATTTTCAAGCCCAACCTGACGCAGTGCATCAAGCGCTTTTTCCTGACGTTCTTTTAGCGGAATTCCGGCTAACTCCATACCAAATGCAGTGTTATTTAACACCGTCATATGGGGCATCAGAGCAAAGGACTGGAATACCATGGAAATCTTATTTTTACGCACTTCGCGGAGTTGCGAGTCTGATATTTTGGCGATGTCGACGCCATCTATCAGTACCTGTCCACGGGTTGGTTCAATCAGGCGATTGAGAAGGCGAACCATGGTGGATTTACCCGAGCCGGATAGCCCCATGATGACAAAAATCTCGCCTTCTTCAATTGCCAGACTGGCGTCTTTCACGCCAAGCGACAGCCCTGTTTTCTCCAGTAATTCAGCTTTTGAAATACCCTTCTCTATATATTTGAATGCGCGCTGTGGATGCTCACCAAATACCTTATATAAATTCTTTACTTCAAGTTTAATTGCCATGCAATAAAGTTATTCCTGTATTTATATTTATACACAATTCCTGATGGAAATATTCACTGCATATACCCTAACATACTCAGAATCTGAGACAACCCTACATTTTCGATATATCCAATATCAGCGGAGTGAGGATGGGCGGCATTTCCCATGAGTAAAGGGCTGAGAGCAAATCAGAGAAAGATGATATTTTTTGTAAGCGAAGGCGAAATTTGCCTGAATGAAGCCGTATTTTTACAAATAAATGACGATGGTTTTCAGCTTCAAATTAATGTCGGATGTCGCTATCGCTAATCCGACCTACGAAAAATTACGGCCGCTGTCGGGTGGATTAGCAATCGCGACATCCACCCGATTTATTTCTTTTGCCTGGAAGCGTTTTTATTATTTAAAAGTCCCAATCTTCGTCCTGAGTCTCCACCGCTTTACCCATGACATAAGACGAACCGGAGCCTGAGAAGAAGTCATGATTTTCGTCAGCATTTGGCGAAAGTGCGGCGAGGATTGCGGGGTTCACTTCGGCCATTTCTGCTGGAAATAGGGCGTTGTAACCCAGGTTCATTAACGCCTTGTTCGCGTTATAGCAAAGGAATGCATTCACCTCTTCCTGCCAGCCAACGCCTCCGTATAGCGCATCGGTATAAGCCACTTCGTTATCGTAAAGATCCATCAGCAAATCGAGGGCAAAATTCTGCAACTCGTTCTGGCGCTCTGGACTCTGTTGCGCCAGCACTTTCTGGAATTTATATCCGATGTAATAACCGTGAACCGCTTCGTCACGAATAATCAGACGAATAAGATCCGCGGTGTTGGTTAGCTTGCCGCGGCTTGACCAATACATGGGCAAATAAAAGCCAGAATAGAAGAGGAAGGACTCCAGAAATACGCTGGCTATTTTCTTCTTTAATGGATCGTCGGCATGATAATGCGCGAGGATAATGTGCGCTTTGCGTTGCAGCGGTGCGTTTTCCTCACTCCACTCATAGGCGGCATCAACATCTTTAGTCTGGCAAAGCGTTGAGAAAATCGAGCTATAGGAACGGGCATGTACCGCCTCCATAAAACTCACGTTCGACAACACGGCCTCCTCATGAGGCGTAATGGCATCGGCCATGAGCACTGGCGCACCCACCGTATTCTGGATAGTGTCCAGTAACGTCAGCCCGGTGAACACGCGAATGGTTAATTGCTGTTCATCAGATGTCAGCGACTGCCATGCTGGAATATCGTTCGATAGCGGTATTTTCTCCGGCAGCCAGAAATTGCTGGTCAGACGGTTCCACACCTCGAGATCTTTTTCATCTTCGATGGCATTCCAGTTGATGGCACGAATGCGGGCAAGCTGTGTCATGTTCTCTCCTTATAAAGCACAGGACACGCAGCCCTGAACCTCTGTTCCTTCCAGCGCCATCTGACGCAAACGGATGTAATACAGCGTTTTAATACCTTTCTTCCATGCGTAAATCTGCGCCTTATTAATGTCGCGCGTGGTGGCGGTATCACGGAAAAACAGCGTTAACGATAACCCCTGATCCACATGGCGAGTTGCTTCAGCGTAGGTATCAATGATTTTTTCCGGGCCGATGTCATAGGCATCCTGATAAAACGCCAGGTTGTCGTTGGTCATAAACGGAGCCGGATAATAAACGCGTCCGATTTTGCCTTCTTTGCGGATCTCTATACGCGAAACAATCGGGTGAATGCTCGAGGTCGCGTGGTTGATATAAGAGATAGAACCTGTCGGCGGAATAGCCTGCAAATTTTGGTTATACAGACCATATTCCATCACATCATCGCGCAACTGCTGCCACTGCTCACGAGTGGGAATGGCAACGCCGGATTTTGCAAATAGCTCGCGGACTTTTTCGGTCTTCGGCTGCCAGGTTTCTTGCAGATACTGGTGGAAATACTCACCGCTGGCATAGCGCGAGCGTTCAAATCCGGCGAAACGCTGTTTACGTTCCCGCGCCAACAAATTAGAGGTGCGTACCGCATGCCAGGTGACGGTATAGAAGTAGAGGTTAGTGAAATCCAGCCCTTCGGGTGAACCGTAAGCAATCCCTTCGCGTGTCAGGTAACCATGCAGATTCATCTGCCCGAGGCCAATTGCGTGCGATGCTGCGTTTCCTGCTTCAATCGATGGGACTGAGCGGATATGGCTCATATCAGAAACTGCCGTCAGCCCGCGAATCGCCGTTTCTATGGTCTGGCCAAAATCAGGTGAATCCATGGTGTGGGCGATATTTAGCGAACCAAGGTTGCAGGAGATATCTTTGCCGACCTGTGCGTAATCGAGGTTTTCGTCATACGTCGATGCGCTGTTCACCTGCAAAATTTCCGAGCACAGGTTACTCATGTTGATGCGCCCGGCTATCGGGTTGGCGCGGTTAACCGTATCTTCAAACATGATGTACGGATAGCCGGACTCAAACTGAATCTCAGCCAATGTCTGGAAGAAATCGCGGGCGTTTATAAACGTTTTACGAATACGGTCATCCGCCAGCATTTCCTCGTAAAGCTCACCGATCGCAATATCGCCAAACGGTTTGCCATAAATGCGCTCAATGTCATAAGGCGAGAACAAGGCCATGGGCTGATTCACTTTCGCCAGTTGGAAAGTGATATCCGGGATCACCACACCGAGCGAAAGCGACTTAATGCGGATTTTCTCATCGGCATTTTCACGCTTGGTATCGAGGAAGCGCAAAATATCCGGATGATGGGCGTGCAGATAAACCGCCCCTGCGCCCTGGCGCGCGCCAAGCTGGTTGGCGTAAGAAAACGCATCTTCAAGCATTTTCATCACCGGAATAACACCGGAAGACTGGTTTTCGATGCGCTTAATCGGTGCGCCAACTTCACGTAAATTAGAGAGCAAGAACGCCACACCGCCGCCGCGTTTCGAAAGCTGCAACGCAGAGTTAACTGCCCGGCCAATCGACTCCATATTGTCTTCGATTCGTAGCAAGAAACAGGAAACTAATTCGCCGCGCTGCATCTTTCCGCAGTTCAGAAAAGTCGGCGTGGCTGGCTGGAAGCGGCCACTGAGCATCTCTTCCATCAATTGAATGGCGAGCTTCTCATCGCCTTGTGCCAGCGTTAACGCCACCATAGACACACGATCTGGAAAGTGTTCCAGATACTCTTTGCCATCATAAGACTTCAGCGTGTAGCTGGTGTAATACTTCCATGCGCCGAGAAACGTTTCGAACGCGAAACAGCTGCTCTGCGCTTTCTCAAACAGTGCGACGACAAAACGGCTGTCGTAACGTTGCAGCACCGCATTGTCGTAATAGCCTTCAGCTACCAGCCAATCAAGGCGTGCCTGTTGATGGGGGAAATGGCGTGAGCGAGGCAACACATGCTGTTTTTGGAATTGCTCCACCGCCAGTTTGTCTTTTTCAAACTGGATATGGCCTTCGGAATCATAGAGATTCAACATGGCGTTGAGCGCGTGGTAATCCGCGCTTTCTGTTGCGCTCACGCGGGCTGCTTCTGTCGTTGCCAAAATTCACTCACTCCCTTACGCACGTTTTCGATGTCCTGGTCGGTGCCAAGTAGCTCAAAACGATAGAGATACGGCACCTGGCATTTTTGGGCTATCACGTCGCCCGCCCGGCAAAACCCTTCGCCGAAGTTACGATTGCCGCTGGCAATCACGCCACGCAGCAATGCCCGATTACTGGCATTATTTAAAAAACGAATCACCTGGGTGGGGACTGCACCTGCTATCCCGCCACCGCCGTAGCTTGGCACGATCAAAATGTATGGCTCCGTCACTTCCAGCCGCTGTTTGACTTCCAGCGGAATACGCAACGCAGGCAAACCCAGACGCTCAACAAAGCGCAGAGTATTTTCTGAGGTGCTTGAGAAGTAGACGAGGTTGCTCATGCGTGAACCAAAGTGCGAAGGCGGTTGATCATATCCGGGCGAAATCCGCTCCAGCTTTCCTGCTCGGTGACAACCACCGGCAATTGGCGATAGCCTTTTTCCCGTAACTCGTCTTCGGCTTCGGGATGCTGGTCGAGATTAATCAGCTCAAAAGCGAACCCGCGGCTTTCCATCGCCCGCTTGGTGGCATGGCACTGAACACAGTCATTTCGAGTGTATATTATAATGCGCATGATTCTCATTCTCTTTGTTGTTGAGAATATGAATACTAGATGTGGTGATATAAATTATCAACCATACAAGATATAGTATTTTTAGATAAGAATTGAAAAGGTGATGAGCGGGGCGTGAATCACAGGGTTTACTTCAAACAGGTGGATGTCGCTGATGCTAATCCACCCAAAAGCGGCTATTCAGGGGTTGGAATAACCCAGGCTACATACGCATGCTGATCGCCAAACGGTTAAAGGCGTTCATTAAACTGGCGGTGAAGGTTAAGTCGCTAATCTCTTGCGCGGTAAAGAATTGCAGCAACGGTTGATACACTGCATCTTCCGCACCACCTTCGGTAATTAAGGTTATGGCTTCTGCCCATGCCAGCGCTGCACGCTCTTTATCGCTGAAGTGGTTACTTACTTTCCAGCCCGCCAGCGCGTCTAGTTTGGTTTGGTCTACACCGTCTTTTCGTAATGCTTTTGCGTGCATTTCAAGGCAATAAGCGCAGCCGTTAATTTGTGAAACACGCAGGAAAACCAGTTCAATCAGAGTGGACCCAAGCGAGCTGGATTCCAGACCTTTCAAAGCCTGAAGCATTGGTTTAAATACGGCAGGGGAAAGGTCAAAGTAAGGTTGGCGTAATTCAATCATCGTTTAATTCCTCGTGTTGGTGTGAAGGTAATTTAGCACTATGATGGACTACTAAAGAGAGCCATAAATTAACTAATAAAGCAGGCCATGATGGCAAAGTCGAACGAGCCGATAGTAAGTACTCACCACGCGATACCGCGTTATCAGCAAATCGCCAGAAAGCTTAAACAGGCTATCAGTGATGGTGAACTGAATGCAGGAAGTCGTTTACCGTCGAGCCGTACGATGGCGCTTGAATTGGGCGTGGCGCGGGCGACAGTAGAAAACGCCTATGGCGTGCTAGTCGCTCAGGGTTGGCTGGAAAGACGCGGCCAGGCCGGTACTTTTGTGAGCCCATCGGTCACCTCGGGCGCCAATAACCCAGCGTTTGCCACCAACCAGCCACAAGGCGCACCGCTACCGTTTCAAATGGGGTTGCCTGCGCTGGACGCTTTCCCGCGTGCATTATGGGCGCGGATTATGGGCCGCAGACTGCGCCTGCAAACGCGTTATGATCTGGTGATGCCGGAAGCGAATGGGGAGTCCACATTACGCCAGGCCATTACCGACTATTTACGATTTTCGCGCAGCATTGACTGCCAGCCAGAGCAGGTTTTTATTACCGCAGGTTTTCAGGCCGCTATGAGGCTGGTGGCGCATACGCTGGCAAAACCGGGGGATGGAATCTGGCTGGAAGATCCTGGTTATCGTTATGTTCGCCCGGTGTTTGCTGAAGCTCAAATGGCGCTGCACCCTGTACCCGTTGATGAAGAAGGAATGCAGATTGACTACGGTATCAGCCAGTTTCCTGATGCACGTTTTGCGCTTCTGACTCCTGCACACCAAAGTCCGTTAGGGGTGGCGTTATCGCTGAATCGCCGCCACCAGTTGCTTGATTGGGCGGCGGCGAGTCAAAGCTGGATTATTGAAGACGATTACGACAGCGAGTTTCGTTATCACGGCAAACCGCTACCGCCGATAAAAAGCCTCGATGGCCCGCAGCGTGTTCTCTATGCCGGAACATTCAGCAAATCGCTGTTTCCCGCGTTGCGTGTGGCGTGGCTGGTGGTTCCGCAGCAACAAGTCGACGCGTTCTCGCAGCATGCGCATTTTTTGCCTTGTACCGCCCCGTTATTAATTCAGCAAACCATTGCGGATTTTCTACGTGAAGGGCATTTCTGGCGGCATCTGAAAAAGATGCGCCTGTGCTACAGCGAGCGACGGGTTTGGTTAGAGCATGCGCTTACGCAGCAAGGGTTTGATGTTGTTCCGCAAGCTGGCGGTATTCAGCTTGTGATGCGCGTCAAAGGGGATGACCGTGCTTTAGTGGCGAAAGCGCGTGAAACCGGGTTAGCGGTGCAGGCATTAAGCGACTGGCGCATGGTTTCACAAGGCGAAGGGGGAATAGTGATGAGTTTTACCAATCTTACGTCGCAGGCGATGGCGCTAAAAGTGGCGAAACAACTGCGTGAAGCCATTTCGTAGGTCGGACGTAGGTCGGATAAGCGCAGCGCCATCCGACACAACTCAAATTATTACGGATAAAGAAGACCCCGGAAGAACCGGGGTCAGACGCATATTTATTATCACTACACTTGCGGCTATCGACGGGAAGCTAACAGAGCCCCGATGAAAATACCCACGGCGGCGCTAATACCCACGCTCTGCCACGGTTTGTCGCGCACATAAGTATCGGCACAACCTACCGCATCACAAGCGGCCTGTTTAACTCTGGTGCGACCCTGAAGGCGAGCACGCGTCTCTTTCAAGAGAGACTCCGCTTTTTTGCGGGCGGCTTCCCCTTCTTCTTTAACATCGCTACCGAACGATTTAAGAACCTCTTCGAGCGTGTCGGCCAGTTCATTCACGTCACGGTTAATATCATCAACGCCTTCATCTACATCATTTCGATTTACGCGGTTAAACATTGGTTTCTCCCTTTTTGCGATGTAATTCTTAGTGTAGACCATAATTTTTATTGATGAGTCAGTTCACGCTCTTTCACGGTCTTTATGGACTAATCTGAAAGCGCTGCTAATGCTGGTTATTGTAAGGTTGCGCAGCTAAGAAGATGACGAGGAAAAATTATGTACCTACGACCTGATGAGGTGGCCCGCGTTCTTGAAAAAGCCGGTTTTACCATGGATATTGTTACGCCGAAAACATATGGCTATCGCCGTGGTGAAAACTACGTATATGTCAATCGTGAGGCGCGCATGGGCCGAACCGCGCTGATTATTCACCCTACGTTAAAAGAACGAAGCCAGACATTGGCTGAGCCTGCGACAGATGTTAAAACCTGCGATCACTATCAGCAATTTCCACTCTATCTTGCTGGAGAAATTCATCAGCATTACGGTATTCCGCACGGCTTTAGTTCACGTATTGCGTTGGAACGCTACTTGTCAGGTTTGTTTGGCGAACATTAATCGAAAGAGGCGTTGTTGCGCTCATGCCGCAACGCTATAAAACTTACCCCGTTTTCAAACCCCAGCTTTTGCATTCCGATACCCGCTAATGCGGAATAAACGGCGGCAGTAATCGAGAAAATAGCCGTACGCTGCACCCATTATCATCGACACAATAATGTTCGAACTCACTGCCGCGGCTATTTGATTCCAGTCAGCACCCACCGACCACAAAATGGCGACGTAAACCGGGGACTGGAAAGTCACGTAAGCCAGGATGTCGGCAAGGCTTTTCGCCCAATTGGCGTGGCTGTAACGTTTAGTAAATCGCATGAACGCATCGCGATAAAAACCGTATGGCCAGGCAATCAGTATGTTTACCGGAATAGCCACCAGGCGCGAAGAGAGTGACTGCTCGAAGCTCATGCCGGAGAGGAAGATCTCAATCATCATGTTCACAACCGAGCAATAGACTACCATCGCAAAGGTATCTGCGACTGCATGGCGCAGACGTGACTCAGGAGAAAACATTGTTCCAACTCCGAATGATATTTAGAGATATGCACTGCCATTTAAGGTTAATGGTAGTGCTAATTAATGACTTGATTAGCGTGACTAGATTATATCTCTGTATGAAATTCGACAATTAGTGATAAATTTTTATTTAAAGGCGTTTTGTCAATAAAATCTGCTAAATGAGATAGAACAGGCAGAGTTTCCTGATTTTGTCGTTTCGTTATTAATTTAATATTAAAAATCATAGGGTTAATTTTTAGATTTATAGCCTTCGTTTTTGGGCTATCTTACGCGAGAAATATCGTTATATAATGATATATACAACGAATTAACCTATGGTGGCATTCAGATGGATAACCATTTTGGTAAGGGATTGATGGCCGGGCTAAAAGCCCGTGAAGCTGACAGTGTCACCAGGGTGACTCGCTTCTGTTCAGACTATAAACGTGGCTTTGTGCTGGGATTCAGCCATCGAATTTCAGAGCAGACCGGTGACAGGCAGCGCGCGGCATGGGAAGCCGGTGTATTAACGCGCCGCTACAATCTCGATAAAGAACTGGTCGCTGACTTCTTTAAAGAAGTTAACGCCGATACAGCAGTGAAATGTTTTTTTGCGGGCTATGAAAGAGGTTACTGATTTTTAACTCATTTCCCGCGGTGCCCGGTTGTTGATAACTGGCGATGACAAGGATAGGGCATATTTTATTGGTGAGTTTCAGGCGGGAATCGTGGCCGCCTGAAACTGATGGCATCAGCAAACGCCAAAATCATCATCTTCTTTATACAACGCAACGTCTTCAGCTTTTAATGTGACAGTCTCACCGGTCAAAATATTCCTCGGCGTACAGAACAGGGTATCTCCCTGAACATCCAGAACTTCATATTTTGGGCCACCTTTTTTAGGTTGCACAAGATCGCCTGCTTTGAACATAGTCAGCCTCATTTAATAAAGTGGAAGATATACCGTTAAACATAGTCGATCGTCGTTGGGTTTATGTCGATTTAAGTTAAGGTCTGTTCCACGGCATTTTTGCAAGAATGCGTGCCATGCCGCAAAATCCGCTTATGCCTGCAAACAGTAATCCTGCACCGACAAAACCTGATAATAAAAAGAACCCCTGATCGACGCTAAATCCCAGCACGACGCCTGCAAGTACCAACGTTCCTGCAGCGATTTGCACCTGTTGCATCAGCGGCAGCGGTTGCGATTTATCGGCGAGTATTTCCTGTCCGTCTTTCTTCCATGCGTTTAATCCACCTTCCAGCAGGTAAACTTTTGCCGGAGCGACCGACTCAGCCAGTTTTTGTGCATTTTGCACGGTACGCATACCCGACTGGCAATGGAAAATTACGGTATCGAAGGGATCGAACGGACCGAGTCGGTCACCCTTTTCGATGGCAGAAAGCGACAGTAAATGTGCCTCAGCAATATTCTCGCGCGCATGTTCATCACGTTCGCGAATATCAATCAGGGCAGCACCTTGTGCCACCAAAATTTTAGCGTCTGCCGGGGAAATACTCTGAATCGTCATGCTGCTCCTTACGGGTAAAAAATTGCATCAGGCAGCGTAATAATCCCCTGAATTTTGTGCATGTGCAAACTCTGTGGGCGGACGCCATAGCCGTTAGCCAATAAGCTCAGAAGCATTTTCGCAATACAAAAAAGCCCGCATAACTTCGCTATACGGGCTTTCTGCTGTACGGGTAATCACTGATGGAACAGTGGCTTATTTCGCTTAATTACTCGTATTCATTGTCGCGCTCTCTGGCCGCACGTTGCCGCTCGTAATACTCATCTTCTGCCGTGATGATTTCATCCATCAGTGAATCCACATCCACGTCACGAATTTCTTCGACGAAAAGACCGGTTAGCGGTGTTTCTGGCGTTAATTTTCCGTCTTCATATAACGCCCAGATTTCTTTTGCATAACGTGTTTGCAAGAGTTGCGGGGCGAACTGGCCGTAGTATGCGGTGATGTTATTAACATCGCGTTCAAACATTGATTCAGCATGGTTGTTTGCGGCGGCGTCTACGGCCTGTGGCAAGTCGATAATGACCGGCCCTTGTGCATCAAGCAGTACGTTAAACTCCGATAGGTCACCATGTACAATACCTGCGCACAGCATGCGCACGATATTGCGGATCATGGTATCGAAATCAGCAACGGCCGTTTCTTCTGTCAACACCACATCGCTAAGACGTGGCGCAACGGCACCTTCCGCATCCGTGACCAGTTCCATCAACAACACGCCGTCAATGCACATATACGGTTGGGGTACGCGTACCCCAACGTTTGCAAGACGGAACAATGCATCGACCTCAGCGGTTTGCCAGGATTCTTCTTGTTGTTTACGTCCGAATTTTGAGCCTTTTTGCATGGCGCGGGAGTTACGAGTATTACGGACTTTACGCCCTTCCTGGTACTGCACGGCCTGCTTAAAGCTACGTTGCGCGGCTTCTTTGTACACTTTGGCACAATGGATTTTGCCACCGCATAAAACGGTGTAAACATCGGCTTCTTTGCCGCTTTTCAGGCGCTGGAGCACATCGTCGATCAGACCATCGTCGACCAGCGGCTGGATTCTATTTGGGATTTTCATGCGGCTTTATACCTTATTTTTGTCACTTTTCGTACCCCAAAAACAGGCGATGATGATGGAAAAATA
>DASXXQ010000106.1:0-20024 GCA_036502985.1 Buttiauxella sp. | reverse complement strand
TCCACCGCTATCGCGATGCAAGCGATGAACGAGCGTAACCTGACTGTTTCACAAATGGGACGTAGCGCGTTCGCCGTTCTGTTATTCCAGGATATCGCCGCAATCCCGCTGGTGGCGATGATTCCCTTGTTGGCCAGCAGTGGTGCAACCACCACTTTTGCCGCATTCTCTATTTCGGCACTGAAAGTGGTGGGGGCATTGGCGATAGTCATACTCTTAGGCCGTTACGTCACGCGCCCGTTGCTGCGATTTGTTGCACGCTCTGGCCTGCGTGAAGTTTTCAGTGCCATGGCATTATTTATGGTGTTTGGTTTTGGTTTATTGCTGGAAGAGGCTGGGCTTTCAATGGCAATGGGCGCGTTTCTCGCGGGCGTTCTACTGGCAAGTTCCGAATACCGTCATGCACTGGAAAGTGATATCGAACCCTTTAAAGGCTTACTGCTAGGGTTGTTTTTCATTGGCGTTGGGATGTCGATAGATTTTGGAACACTACAGCAAAACCCCTTGCGAATCATCGCGCTACTGTTTGGCTTCCTGGCAATTAAAATCATCACCTTATGGATCGTCGCAAAACCGCTTAAGGTGCCACGTAAACAGCGGCGCTGGTTTGCTGTCCTGTTGGGGCAGGGCAGTGAGTTTGCCTTTGTAATTTTTGGAACGGCGAAAATGGCGCAGGTGTTGGACGACAGTTGGGCAAAATCGCTCACGCTTGCTGTTGCATTATCAATGGCGGCAACGCCATTGCTGCTGGTGTTACTGAATCGTCTGGAAAAATCAGGTAAAGAGCAGGCGCGTGAAGCGGATGAAATAGACGAAGAGCAGCCGCGAGTGATTGTTGCAGGCTTCGGGCGTTTCGGGCAAATAGCCGGGCGTTTGCTGCTAACCAGCGGTGTGAAGATGGTGGTTCTCGACCATGATCCAGACCACATTGAAACGATGCGTAAGTTTGGGACTAAAGTCTTTTATGGCGATGCAACGCGTGTGGATTTACTGGAGTCTGCCGGGGCGGCAAAAGCCGAAGTGCTGATCAACGCCATTGATGATCCTGATGCCAATATGCAGTTAGCAGAACTGGTGAAGGAGCATTTTCCGCATCTGAAAGTGATCGCTCGGGCGCGCGATCTTGACCACTTTATTCGACTGCGACTGGTAGGCGTTGAACAACCGGAACGTGAAACATTTGAAGGTGCGTTGAAAGTTGGGCGCAGGGCTCTGGAAGGTTTGGGGGTGGGGAGCTATGAAGCCCGAGAACGAGCCGATCATTTCCGCCGCTTTAATACTCAAATGGTCGAGGAAATGGTGCCAGCGCCAGACTGGAGATCGCGAGCCGATGTGCTTAAACGCACCAGTGCAAGGCTTACTGAGGTGATCAACGAAGACCGTACGCATCTCAACGTGATTCAGCGTCACGGCTGGCAGGGAACGGAAGAGGGGATTCATTCGGGAAAACTGGATGATGAGCCGCCGGTGAAGCCAACAGTCTAGTTACAATGGGCGGTTCAGAGCCGCCCAGAAATCAGCTCAAGGCTCCTAGTCCAAACAGCATTTCGTCCTACAGTTCATAGACTGGGTTCAGTCCATCGCTCTGTAGGCATAGAACTGATGGCGAAACGGCAAATACGAAAGAGTGTCTTTATTATCAATGCGTTTGCGGTACAAATAAAAAAGCCCTGACGGTAGACGCCAGGGCTTTTACGTTACTAATAAACTAAATTTTAACATTAATACACTTAAAGGGTTCGTACTGCTATTTGTACAACCTTAAATGTACGCGTTTATCACTGATAATATTGGGTACTGAAAAATGAAAACTCCTCCCATTAGTTATCGGTTGAACACTCCGCAAGTATTCAGGTTATCTGAAAATACGGCGGGCTAAACAAGTACATCTTCCGGCGCGATATAAAATTTTTGATGCGTAGCCTTACTGCTGTTGCGCTATTTACTGCCTGATGCTAACTCAACTCTGGCGCAACAATAAACATTGAATCATGGCCTTACATCATCGCGCGATGGTCCCCACCCTGCGATTGTCGGTACTGACTACGTGGCCTTAAAGCATTATCAAGCGAGAAGGTTACTTTTTCTCTATCTTGATTAACCCATACAAAAATACTTCGTGGCCTTTATCGCAATATTATTAAAGAACATATGGAACACTTTCTATATCAACGACAAATTAATTTTCTCTGCCGTTGAAATCTAATTTACTCATTTCCAGGAGCCTGTCAATACTGTTATTAACAACATGTCTCTCGTGTCATAAATTTTCAAATCGTCTCTATGAAAATCACAGAGTTATAATTTTTGATTAAGGTTATAGATTGGTTAATATATAAACGGAAATCGTCATTTCTGTTACATGATTATAGCACAGGAAGTGCGGGAGCATTTTCCACATCTAAAAGTGATTCAGTGTCACGGTTGGCAGGGATCGTAAGAGAAGGATTCATTAGGAGAAAGTGGCTGATGAGCCACAGGTGAAGCCAGCAGAATAATAACAATGGGCGGGGTAAACCCGCCCAGCAGTTAGCTCAACGCAACTTTAATCCCGAGTCCAATTAGCATTCCGCCCAATAGTTTATCGACAATCTTTTGCGCTTTAGCCAGGCCACGACGAACCGGTTCGCTCTGAATCAACACCACCAACAGCGGCCACCAGACAACGGACAAAATCAGGATCACGCCTGCGTACCAGAGTTTTTCCATCGTACCGGAATTGACGCTTAGTACCTGCGTGAAAACGGACAGGAAAAAGAGCGTCGCTTTAGGGTTCAGCAGGTTGCACAAGTAACCCTGCAAGAAGGCTTTTTTAAGCGTGGTTTGTTGGCGTTCAACATTACTCACATCCATCTTGCTGCCACCGCGAGCAAATAATGCGTGTAAGCCAATCCAGATCAGATACGCGGCACCGGCATATTTGAGAACGCCAAACAACCACGGAGTGGTTGTAATCACCACTGCTAAACCCGCCACACAATAAGTCATGTGAGTAGCAACTCCGCTAATGACGCCCAAAGAAGTCATCATCGCCGCAACGCGGGGATAGCGAGCCGCATTCTTAATTACCAGAAAGAAATCAGGCCCAGGGGAGAGCATTCCCAAAGTGGCAAGAGTGGCGACGAAAAGCGTGGTTTCTAACATGGTGTTATCCGGCAGAGATGAAGAAAGATGAACTATACCGCAGCTATTGCGTAAACTTATAGTGGATGACAATTGTAGTTAAGAATTTTTACGTTCTTTTCGACGCCTTTACGCTAACCCATTGTTCCTGTTGCACCAGGAAGCAATAGGTTATGTGTTTACCGTAGCAGAACAAAAAAATTCTTCCGGACAGGCATGCGGACAGTCGACGAAAGAATGCGCTTTCCGTATAGTGGCGGCAATTTTTTCACCACCCTTGGGTTAATAGAATGATCAGTCTGATTGCTGCATTAGCGGTAGATCGTGTAATTGGCATGGAAAACGCCATGCCCTGGGACTTGCCTGCCGATCTGGCCTGGTTTAAACGTAATACACTGAATAAACCTGTCGTTATGGGGCGTTTGACCTGGGAATCTATCGGTCGACCGCTTCCAGGCCGCAAGAATATCGTCATTAGCAGCAAGCCTGGCACCGATGACCGTGTTGAGTGGGTTTCATCCGTAGAGGACGCTATTAAGGCCTGCGGCGATGCGGAAGAGATTATGGTGATTGGTGGTGGACGTGTTTACGAACAGTTCCTGCCGAGAGCACAGCGCCTCTATCTGACGCATATCGATGCGGAAGTAGAAGGGGACACGCACTTCCCGGATTATGAACCGGACGAATGGCAGTCAACGTTCAGCGAGTTCCATGATGCAGACGAAAGTAACTCACACAGTTACTGCTTCGAGGTTCTGGAGCGTCGTTAAATAAAAAGCCCGGTTTGTTAACCGGGCTTTTTATTATGAAGCAATAGCCGTTTCGCCACCGCCAACATCCTGCTGGCGATTCGATGGCTGAACAAAATAGGTTTTATCTTCCCACCGTAAGCAGGTTAACAGTCCACCCCAGCAGCAACCGGTATCCAGCCCATAGATCCCTTCTGGCGTTCCTTTGCCTTCCAGTGAAGCCCAGTGTCCGAAGACAACGGAATACTGCTCCGTCACCGGCCCCGAAATAGCAAACCACGGTTTTAGTGGTGCTGGCGCGCTTTCCGGCGTGTCTTTGCAGTACATGTCCAGTTGCCCGTTCGGGAAGCAATAACGCATGCGGGTCAGAGAGTTGGTAATAAACCGCAGGCGGGCAAGTCCGGAGAGCTCTGGTGACCAGTTATTTGGCATATCGCCGTACATGGCATCGAGGAATAACGGATAGCTATCGCTGGATAGCACCGCTTCGACATCACGTGCACAGGCTAAAGCTGTGCTTAAATCCCATTGTGGTGTAATACCTGCATGAGCCATCACCAGCTTTTTCTCTTCATCAACCTGAAGCAGCGGCTGGCGGCGTAACCAGTTCAGCAGTTCGTCAGCATCAGGTGCTTCCAGCAATTGCGATACGCGATCTTTCGGTTTATTGCGGCTAATGCCTGCGTAAACCGCCAGTAAATGCAGATCATGATTGCCGAGCACAATGCGCACGCTATCACCAAGCCCACGCACATAGCGCAGCACTTCTAGCGAACCTGGCCCGCGCGCGACGAGATCGCCCGTAAGCCATAAAATATCTTTGCCAGGTGTGAACTCAACCTGTTGTAGTAGGGCGACCAGCTCATCGTAACAGCCGTGAACATCGCCAATCAGGTATGTAGACATCGTATCAGTGAATGAAGGCTGGGATAGCCAGACGGAAAACAGGAATAGCGACGCGGAAGCCGTCGCCCTGAGAGTCGACCATTTCATAATGGCCTTGCATGGTACCAAGCGGCGTTTCAAGAACAGCACCGCTTGTGTAGCTGTATTCGTTGCCCGGTTCAATGTGCGGCTGGACGCCAATCACGCCCTCACCCTGAACTTCAGTTTCCTGACCGTTACCATTAGTGATAAGCCAATAACGGCCAAGCAATTGCACCGGTGTTCGCCCCAGATTACGGATGGTTACGGTATAAGCAAAGACGAAACGTTCATTCTCCGGGGAGGACTGCGATTCGATATAAACGCTTTGTACCTGAATGCATACGCGGGGCGAATTTAACATCGTTAACTCTCCTTCGGCTGCTGCGGATTATCAGCCAAATAGTTTGCCAGCTGGCAATACTGAGCGACTGAAATGTTCTCAGCACGCAAGGTTGGATCGATTCCCAGCTCGGCCATAACTTCTGCACTGAACAGATGACCCAGGCTGTTGCGAATCGTTTTGCGACGTTTATTAAACGCTTCAGTAGTGATGCGGCTTAATACACGCAGCTCTTTAACCGGGTTAGGTATTGTTGCGTGTGGAACCAGGCGCACAACGGCTGAATCAACCTTTGGTGCTGGAGTGAAGGCGGTTGGTGGCACTTCAAGCACTGGAATCACATTACAATAATACTGTGCCATGACTGATAAACGACCATACGCTTTACAGTTAGGGCCAGCAACTAAACGGTTTACCACTTCTTTTTGCAGCATAAAATGCATGTCAGCAATGGCATCAGTATAGCTAAAGAGATGGAACATTAATGGCGTGGAGATGTTATACGGCAGGTTGCCAAATACGCGCAACGGCTGACCGATTTTTTGCGACAGCTCTCCAAAATCCATTGTCATAGCATCTTGCTGATAAATCGTCAGTTTTGGAGCAAGGAATGGATGCGTTTGCAGACGGGCTGCAAGATCGCGATCCAGTTCGATGACGGTCATTTCATCCAGGCGTTCACCCACAGGTTCGGTTAACGCACCGAGGCCCGGGCCGATTTCAACCAACGCCTGGCCTTTTTGTGGATTAATAGCAGAGACAATACTGTCGATAACGAACTGGTCATTAAGGAAGTTTTGTCCAAAACGTTTACGGGCTAAATGGCCCTGGTGGACACGAGTATTCATTGAGTATTAACAATCATTTTGATGGCGAGATTAAGCGCCGTAATAAAACTGCCGACCTCGGCTTTCCCCTGACCGGCTAGTTCTAGCGCGGTTCCATGGTCAACCGAAGTGCGGATAAAAGGTAAGCCTAGCGTGATATTGACTGCCCGGCCAAAGCCCTGGTATTTGAGTACCGGTAAGCCCTGATCGTGGTACATCGCCAGTACTGCATCGGCATTATCGAGATATTTAGGCTGAAACAGTGTATCTGCCGGTAGTGGGCCAGAAAGATTCATCCCCAGACCACGCATTTCATTCAGTACTGGAATGATGGTATCAATCTCTTCAGTGCCCATGTGGCCACCTTCCCCGGCATGGGGGTTCAGGCCACAAACCAGCACGTGCGGCTGTGCGATACCAAACTTGGTTTGCAGGTCATGATACAGGATGGTGATTATCTGGCGTAATAAATCTGGTGTTATTGCGTCACTAATGGCTTTTAGCGGCAGATGTGTTGTCGCCAGTGCCACACGCAGTTCTTCGGTCGCCAACATCATGACGACTTTCTCACTGTGCGATCGCTCTTCGAAAAACTCGGTATGGCCGATAAACGGGATGCCAGCATCGTTAATGATGCCTTTGTGGACAGGCCCTGTGATAAGTGCGGCAAATTCGCCACTTATGCAGCCATCACAGGCACGAGCCAACATATCCAACACGTACTCGCTGTTTTTCACATCCAACTGCCCTGGTATCACAGGGGCACGTAATTCGATGGGGAGAACGGTAAGCGTGCCAGCAGTTTGCGGGCTTGCGGGTGTGCCGGGTTGGTAAGTTTTAAGTTTGAGAGGGCGGCCGAGGAGGGCCGCTCGTTCCTGGAGGAGTTCTGGCGAAGCAGCGACAACCAGTTCTAAGGGCCAATCGCGGCTTGCCAGCTCGATGACCAGGTCGGGGCCAATCCCGGCGGGTTCGCCGGGAGTGATGACCACTCGATGGATGTTAACCATTGCTACCTATAACTTTCACGTAAGCAGATGCGCGCTGTTCCTGCATCCAGGTCTGTGCTTCTTCGGAGAACTTACGGTTGAACAGCATACGGTATGCACGATCTTTTTGCGCAACATCAGTCTTATCAACATTGCGAGTATCCATAAGTTCAATCAAGTGCCAGCCAAATGAGGAATGAACAGGCGCACTTAACTCACCTTTGTGCATTTTGGACAGCGCATCACGGAAAGCAGGATCGTAGATGTCGGTAGCTGCCCAGCCCAAATCACCGCCCTGGTTAGCTGAACCTGGATCTTCAGAGAATTCTTTGGCTGCGGCTGCAAATGTCGTTTTACCGCTTTTAATGTCAGCAGCAATTTGTGTCAATTTAGCGCGCGCCTGATCGTCACTCATAATTGGGGAGGATTTCAGCAAGATATGACGAGCGTGAACTTCCGTCACAGAAATGCTCTGGCTCTGGCCGCGAAGGTCGTTCACTTTCAGAATGTGGAAGCCGACACCTGAACGAATCGGGCCAATAACATCACCTTTTTTCGCAGTGGTTAAAGCTTGAGCGAAAATAGACGGTAATTCCTGAATGCGTCCCCAACCCATTTGACCGCCTTTCAGGGCTTGCTGGTCAGCAGAGTAGGTGATGGCCAGTTTGCCAAAATCTGCACCGCTTTGCGCTTGTGAAGCAATATCACGCGCTTGTTTTTCAGCATCATCTACTTGAGTAGAGGTTGGGTTTTCCGGCAATGGAATCAGGATGTGGCTTAAGTTAAGTTCGGTGCTGCTGTCGTTTTGGCTGCCCACTTGCTGAGCCAGAGAGTCTACTTCTTGCGGCAAGATAGAAACGCGACGACGAACTTCGTTATTACGAACCTCCGAAATCGTCATCTCTTTACGAATCTGAGCACGGTAAGAATTGTAATTGACACCATCATAAGCCAGACGGCTACGCATCTGATCCATACTCATTTTGTTCTGAGCAGCGATATCAGCGATAGCTTTATCAACCTGATCGTCGGTGACTTTGACGCCCATTTTCTGGCCCATCTGCAGGATTATCTGGTCCATGATCAGACGTTCCAGAACCTGGTGGCGCAACGTTGCATCGTCAGGAAGTTGTTGGCCCGCTTGCTGGGCACCCGACTTAACTGACTGCATCATGCCGTCAACATCACTTTCCAGTACCACACCGTTATTCACTACGGCTGCAACTTTGTCGACCACTTGTGGGGCCGCGAAAGAGGTATTCGTCGCCAGGACGATACCGAGAAGCAGCGTTCTCCAATTCTTCATACTTTTTCCATTTTACTTAGCCGCAAAGCGGGTTGCTAATTCTAGTCAAAGTGAATTACATCGAGCTCTGATACGGCAGAATGTTCGAACGCAACATTTGCTGTGTGCCCAGGCCGTAGTTGGAACTCAGGCCACGTAACTCGATGTTAAAGCCAATTACGTTATCGTATTTGCTTTGGTCGTTTTCCCAGCCGTTAATTTTGCGCTCGTAACCTACACGAATAGCGTAACAGCAAGAGTTGTACTGCACTGCCAGCATGGAGTCAGCGACTTGTTGCGCCTTGGTGTCGTAGTAATATGCGCCAACGACGGACCAACGATCAACAATTGGCCAACTTGCTGTCATCCCTACTTGCGAGATGCCATCTTTGTACTGAGGTGCATTAATATTAATGTTTGAGACAGTTGCCCCAATGTATTCAGGGCTTGCGTAGCGGTAGTTGAATTGCACCAGACGATCGTTATCTTTGCGATATTCAATAACGCCGTTGCCAGTCGCTATATTATCCAGACGCGTATCGTACTGTAGACCACCTCGTAAACCCCAACGGTCCGTCATGCGCCAATAAGTGTCACCAGCCCATACCACGGAACCCGTTTGATCACTTTTTTCACCATTAATCGTCTCATCACCAGTACGAGATTGGGTGAAGTAGTAGATTTGACCCACGGAAACGTTAAAACGTTCAACGGCTGCGTCATCATAAATACGCGTCGTCACACCGGTGGTAACCTGGTTTGCTGATGCAATACGGTCAAGGCCGCCGTAGGTACGATCGCGGAATAAACCGTTGTAGTCAGATTGCAGCAGTGCGGAGTCGTAGTTGTTGATATTACTTTGATCGCGGTAAGGCACATACAGGTACTGTACGCGCGGCTCCAGGGTCTGAGCCCAGCCGGCGGCAGAGTCCATATCACGGTCAAATATCAGCTTACCATCCATTTTAAACTGCGGTAGGGTGCGGTTAACAGACTCTTCCAACTGGTTGTTAGGGTTTGCTTTGTTGAACGTCTCCACATTAGTCTGCTGATAATGCGTCGCCATTAATTTGGCTTCGGTGTTCAGACTCGCCCAGCCGTTTGACAACGGTAAGTTAATTACTGGCTCTATATGAAGACGAGTGGCTTCAGGCATATCGTTGTTAAAGTTAGTAAATTTAACGGCCTGGCCATAAATGCGTGTATCAAACGGTCCCACATCATTTTGATAGTAGTTCATGTCAAGTTGCGGCTGCGCACTGTAAGAATTCGCACCGCTATTACGCTGTGAATCAAAGATTTGGAACTGCTTCGACGCGAGAGTAGCGTCAAAGTTTTCAACAGCGTACCCAA
Organism: Buttiauxella sp.; assembly: GCA_036502985.1. Classification (GTDB taxonomy): domain Bacteria; phylum Pseudomonadota; class Gammaproteobacteria; order Enterobacterales; family Enterobacteriaceae; genus Buttiauxella. The sequence continues at coordinate 10,434 of DASXXQ010000106.1, read as the reverse complement.
CACTAAATTTCTGCGTAGCGTAGCCATCAGTACTGGAACCGTACTGTGACGTGAAATCGTTAAAATAAGAGGGATCGCTGACTTTGGTGTAGTCGATGTTAAAGCGCCACACCTGATCCATCACCCCACTATGGTTCCAGTAGAACAACCAACGTCGTTCATCGCCTTCAGGGTTTTTAGCGGTGTCATCTTTATATTCGCTATCTGATAACAGGTAGTCGAATTCCATGACGCCAGCACCCGCTTTGGTCAGATAACGGAATTCGTTCTGCCATTGCGTACCACGTTGCTCCATATAATGCGGCGTGATCGTGGCATCAAAGTTTGGTGCGATGTTCCAGTAATACGGTAGGGTGAACTCAAGGCCATTATTGCTACTGTATTTCGCATTCGGGAGCAGGAAACCTGAGCGACGCTTATCACCGATTGGTAACTGCAAATAGGGGCTATAAAAGACCGGAACCGGGCCTAATTTAAAACGGGCGTTCCAGATTTCCGCGACTTGTTCTTCCCTGTCCTGAATGACTTCACTTCCCACAACGCTCCAGGTATTCGAACCCGGCAAGCAGGATGTAAATGTGCCATTTTCCAGAATGGTGTAACGATTGTCGCTACGCTGCTTCATCAAATCTGCAGTACCGCGCCCCTGGCGATCTACCATTTGGTAGTCACCTTTCCAGACGTTAGTATCTTTGGTATTCAGGTTTGACCAGGCTTTTGGCCCTTTGAGAATGACCTGATTATCGTCGTAGTGTACGTTGCCAACGGCATCGACAGTACGAACAGGATCGGGTTGGCCATCAACCTGCTTCTGATGGAGCAGAACCTCATCAGCTTGCAGGCGGCTATTGCCTTGCTGTATATCAACATTGCCACTAAATACCGCATCGTCAGGATAATTTCCTTTTGCGTGATCGGCATTTATAGTAACAGGTAGATTGTTGGTATCCCCTTCAATCAATGGGCGGTTGTAACTTGGGATACCAAGCATGCACTGCGAAGCAAGATCGGCAGCCATACCTTGTTGACTATACAGCGCTGCGCCAATCAAGGTGGCCAGCAAGGTGGGAATACGTTTTTTCATACGTGTTATTCGTTGTTCCATCATCAATGGCTTAGCGTCTGCAAACGGTCTGAGACTAACTTACTCATCACCACAGCGCTAGTGTTAATCCTGTCCGTTCAGCAGTCTGCTGTTAGGCACTGCTATCAATGACGGGTATGATAAAGCAAATTCTAGCCGACGGCATGACGATTTGGGGAGTATATGCAGTATTGGGGAAAAGTACTCGGTGTCGCAATAGCACTTATTATGGGCGGTGGCTTCTGGGGCGTGGTTATAGGATTACTGATTGGTCATGCCATCGACAAGGTGCGCAGCCGTCGTCAATCCTGGTTTTCTAACCAGCAACAGCGTCAGTCACTGTTCTTTAGCACCACATTTGAAGTGATGGGCCATCTGACCAAATCAAAAGGGCGTGTTACTGAAGCGGATATCCAGATTGCATCGCTCTTAATGGATCGTATGCAATTACACGGTGATGCACGCAGCGCGGCTCAGCATGCGTTTCGTGTAGGTAAAGAGAATGGTTACCCGCTACGTGAAAAAATGCGTCAGTTACGCAGCGTATGTTTTGGGCGCTTTGATCTGATTCGGATGTTTCTTGAAATTCAAATTCAGGCGGCGTTTGCAGACGGTTCTCTTCATCCTAACGAACGAGAAGTGCTGTACGTGATTGCGGAAGAGTTGGGCATTTCACGTATGCAGTTCGATCAATTCTTACGCATGATGGAAGGCGGCCAGCAGTTCGGCGGTGGCTACAACCAATCGCAGGGTGGTTTTCAGCAACAACGTGGTCCAACGCTTGAAGATGCTTGTAATGTGCTGGGTGTTAAAAGCAGCGATGATGCCACCACCATTAAACGTGCATACCGTAAATTAATGAGTGAGCATCACCCGGACAAACTGGTCGCGAAAGGTTTGCCGCCGGAAATGATGGAGATGGCTAAGCAGAAGGCGCAGGACATCCAGAAAGCGTACGATCTGATTAAGACTGCGAAAGGATTCAAATAATAAAAAAGCCTCTCGATTGAGAGGCTTTTTTTTAGAAATCAGCAGGTGCACGAAACGTCATTGGCGTTCCATACTCAGGATGAGTGATGGTCAGCATTTCGGCATGCAGCTGTAAACGTGGCGCTAATGCCAACGCTTCTGGTGACGCATAGAAACGATCTCCCAAAATGGGATGACCCAGTGCCAGCATATGAACGCGTAACTGATGCGAGCGCCCGGTAATCGGTTTTAGCTGCACACGAGCCGTGTTATCTGCCGCATACTCCAGAACTTGATATTCCGTTTGCGCCGCCTTGCCGGTTTCATAACACACTTTCTGCTTTGGCCGATTCGGCCAGTCACAAATCAGCGGTAAATCCACCAGACCTTCTTCTGGTTGAGGATGGCCCCATACCCGCGCCACATATTGCTTCTTTGGCTCACGCTCACGGAATTGACGCTTCAACTCACGTTCTGCCGCTTTGGTAAGCGCAACAGCAATGACGCCGCTGGTTGCCATATCCAGACGGTGTACTGATTCAGCCTGTGGAAAATCGCGCTGTATACGCGTCATCACACTGTCTTTATGCTCATCCAGGCGACCCGGAACGGACAACAAACCCGAAGGTTTGTTGACCACCATAATGTGGTCATCCTGGTAAAGGATGACCAGCCAGGGATCGGTCGGCGGGTTATAGGGTTCCATAATCATTACTGGTGTGTCACCACAATCAGACGCAATGCATCCAGTCGCCAGTTAGCTTGCGCGAGGCTCTCTAGCACTTGCTGACGATTGTTTTCGATAGCTTCAAGTTCATCATCACGGATGTTTGGGTTAACCGCCTTCAGCGCTTCCAGGCGGGAAAGCTCGGCACTCAGCTTCTCGTCGGCTTCTTCACGAGCGGCTTTAATCAAGACTTGTGCTTCGGCTTCAACTTTTTCTTCCGCCAGCTGCAAAATGGCATGAACGTCAGACTGAACCGCATTCACAAGCTTGCTGCCGGTATGGCGATTCACGGTGCTGAGTTGGCGGTTGAAGCTTTCAAACTCAACCTGAGCGGCGAGGTTGGTACCGTTTTTGTCCACCAACATACGAACCGGCGTTGGCGGCAAGAAGCGGTTTAGCTGCAATTGCTTCGGCGCTTTGGCTTCCACAACATAAACCAACTCCAGCAACAACGTTCCGACTGGTAGCGCTTTATTTTTCAACAAAGACAGCGCACAGCTACCGGTATCGCCAGAAAGAATCAGGTCCAGACCGTTACGGATGATTGGGTGCTCCCAGGTCACAAACTGCGCATCCTCACGTGACAACGCGACATCACGTTCAAACGTAATGGTGCAACCATCTTCAGGAAGGCCCGGGAAATCAGGCACCAGCATATGGTCGCCTGGCGTTAACACCACCATGTTATCGCCACGGTCGTCCTGATTAATACCGACAATATCGAACAAGTTCAGCGCGAAGCTCACCAGGTTAGTGTCGTTATCTTGCTCAGAAATAGCCTGGGCCAGCGCTTGTGACTTTTCGCCACCGTTGGAGTGGATTTCCAGCAGGCGGTCACGGCCCTGTTCGAGCTGAAGCTTCAGCTCATCATGCTGTTCACGACATTGCTTGATAAGCGCATCGAAACCGTCTGTATTTTCAGGCGCGGCCAGATACTCAACCAGTTGTGGATACACGTTGTCGTAAATCGCGCGACCAGTAGGGCAGGTGTGCTCAAACGCATCCAGACCTTCGTGGAACCACTTCACCAGCACGGACTGCGCAGTTTTCTCAAGATACGGAACATGAATCTGAATATCGTGCGCCTGGCCGATACGATCCAGACGGCCAATACGCTGTTCCAGCAAATCCGGGTTAAACGGCAGATCGAACATCACCAGATTACTGGCGAACTGGAAGTTACGACCCTCGGAACCGATCTCGGAGCACAACAGAACTTGAGCGCCAGTATCTTCTTCGCCAAACCAGGCGGCGGCGCGGTCACGTTCGAGAATCGACATGCCTTCATGGAACACGGCTGCACGAATACCTTCGCGCTCACGCAGCACTTGCTCAAGCTGCAAGGCGGTGGCGGCTTTCGCGCAAATCACTAACACTTTATGGGAGCGGTGGCTGGTCAGATAACCCATTAACCATTCAACGCGTGGGTCGAAGTTCCACCACGTACCGCTATCACCTTCAAATTCCTGATAAATCTGCTCAGGGTAGAGCATGTCGCGGGCGCGTTCTTCTACAGACTTACGTGCCGCCATAATGCCGGACACTTTAATCGCGGTTTGATACTGCATCGGCAGCGGCAAACGGATAGTGTGCAGTTCACGTTTCGGGAAACCTTTCACGCCATTACGGGTGTTACGGAACAACACACGGCTGGTACCATGGCGGTCCATCAGCATGGAAATCAGTTCCTGACGCGCCGCAGTGCTGCCTTCACGGTCACTGTTCGCGGTTTGTAGCAGAGGCTCGATATCCTGCTCGCCAATCAACTCGCTCAACATATTGAGCTGGTCGTTAGTCAGATGATTGCCTGCCAGCAGCAGTGCAACGGCGTCGGCTACCGGGCGATAATGCTGCTGCTCTTCAACAAACTGCTCGAAATCATGGAAGCGGCTTGGGTCCAGCAAACGTAAACGCGCAAAGTGGCTTTCCATACCAAGCTGTTCAGGTGTTGCGGTTAACAGCAAGATACCGGGAATGTGCTCGGCGAGCTGTTCAATAGCCTGGTATTCACGGCTTGGTGCGTTTTCGCTCCACACCAGGTGGTGAGCTTCATCGACAACCATCAGGTCCCATTCGGCATCACACAGGTACTCAAGACGTTGCTTGCTGCGGCGCACGAAATCCAGCGAACAGATAACCAGTTGTTCTGTTTCGAATGGGTTATCACTGTCGTGCTGGGCTTCGGCGTAGCGTTCGTCATCAAACAGAGCGAAACGAAGGTTGAAGCGGCGGAGCATTTCAACTAACCACTGATGTTGCAGGGTTTCTGGCACCACGATGAGTACGCGCTCAGCACTGCCAGCCAGCAGTTGCTGGTGCAAAATCATCCCGGCTTCAATTGTTTTACCTAAACCTACTTCGTCAGCCAGCAATACGCGTGGCGCATGGCGACGACCCACATCATGGGCGATATTAAGCTGGTGCGGGATCAGGCTGGTACGCATGCCGCGTAGGCCGCTCCACGGCTGGCGATACTGCTCGCTTTGGTAAACGCGGGAACGGTAGCGCAGGGCGAAACGATCCATGCGGTCAATTTGCCCAGCGAAAAGACGGTCTTGCGGCTTACTGAACACCAGTTTGCTGTCCAGGAAAACTTCGCGCAGCATCGTACCGGCTTCTTCTGTATCCAGACGCGTACCGATGTAGGCAAGCAAACCATTTTCTTCTTTAACTTCATCAACTTTTAGTTGCCAGCCTTCATGGCTGGTGACGGTATCACCCGGGTTAAACATCACGCGTGTGATAGGCGAGTCATTTCTGGCATACAGGCGATTTTCACCGGTGGCAGGGTAGAGCAGGGTTACCATTCGTGGGTCTAAAGCGACCACAGTTCCCAGTCCCAGTTCGCTTTCGGTATCGCTGATCCAACGTTGACCAAGTGTAAAAGGCATATGATTTCGGCTCTATTATCAGTTACTAAGATTTGCAGGCAATAGTAAAACGACCGCGCGCAAAGTGGGCGGTAGCTCAAAAGTAGATTTTAGGATGATTCAGGAGGGCGCTATGGTACTGGAAGGAAACGCATTCGTCACCTCCTCGTCGTACTTCAAGTTGTAGGGGACTGGCAGCACGCCTTCACCCAGGCATCTTACTCACGTAAGTCACTGGTGATTCACTTCTTTGCCGCCGATCTGTACTCAAATTACGTAGAGAGTATCGTTTGCCACCTCCAGCCTGAATGAGCCAGCGGGTGTCAAAACAGTCCTAATTGCCCTGTCATTAGTGTAGCAAAGTCATCCTCAAGGAAGGGTAAAATTCCTTCGGCCACCGGCTGGAGTTGGCGAGTCAGGTAGTGATCGTAATCCAGCGGTGATTGTTGATAATCCACCGGCTCAGGGCCGTTGGTGGTCATCACATACTTGATGGTGCCGCGGTTCTGATACTGCGCCGGGCGGCCAAGCCTTTGATTATGTTCATCTGCGAGGCGAGCGGCGCGTACATGCGGTGGCACATTTTTTTGATATTCACTCAGCGGGCGTCGCAGCCGTTTACGGTAAATCAACTGCCCATCCAGTTCCCCGGCCATTAAACTTGCGATGGTTTCACGAATATAATCCTGATACGGCTCTTTGCGGAAAATTCGTAAATAAAGTGTTTGCTGGAACGCCTGAGCCAGCGGTGTCCAGTCTGTGCGCACAGTTTCCAGACCTTTAAACACCATTCTTTGCCGCTCATTTTCCTGAATCATTCCGGCGTAACGCTTTTTGGAGCCTTCAATCGTGCCGCGAATCGTTGGCATAAGGAAGCGACAAAAGTGCGACTCAAACTCAAGCTCAAGCTTGCTGTCCAGTTGCTGAGTCTCTTGCAGATGTGCTTTCCACCACGCATTCACATGTTCGACTAGCTGCTGGCCGATACGTGCCGCATCTTCTTCCGAATGGGCTTTTTTCAGCCAAACGAACGTGGAGTCTGTGTCGCCATAAATCACGTCAAAACCCTGGGCTTCAATTAACGCCTTGGTTTGCAGCATAATTTGATGCCCACGCATGGTTATCGACGATGCAAGACGAGGATCAAAGAAGCGGCACGCACTGGTGCCCAACACACCATAAAAGGCATTCATGATGATTTTCAATGCTTGTGACAATGGCTTATTGCCGTGGCGTTTTGCATCGTCGCGGCCAGACCAGATTTGCCCGACTATCTCAGGTAAGCAATGCGTTGTTCTGGAAAAGTGCGCCCCAAGAAAACCGTCAACGGCATGTTCAGGTTCCGGATGCGCCATGCCTTCAACCAGGCCAACGGGATCGATAAGAAAAGTGCGAATAATCGACGGGTACAGACTTTTGTAATCCAGCACGAGTACCGAGTCATAAAGCCCAGGGCGGGAATCCATCACATAACCGCCTGGGCTTGCTTGTGGCGGTACTTCTCCGAGGTTTGGCGCAACGTAACCGGCTCGATGCATGCGTGGAATATAAAGATGCCCAAACGCTGCAACGGACCCGCCGTGTCTGTCCAGTGGCAAACCATTGACCGTCGCTCGTTCGAGCAGGAACGGCATCAGTTCTGTTTTATGGAAAATCCGCGTCACCAGCTCGCAGTCTTTAATGTTGTATCGTGCCAGCGCGGGCTTATCTTCGGCAAAACGTCGGTCAATTTCGTCCATACGTTGCCAGGGGTTATCAATCGCTTTGCCTTCGCCGAGCAGCTCCTGCGAGACTGTCTCAAGTGAAAAAGACGAGAAATTCCAGAATGCGGATCGCAGTGCTTCTATACCATCAATAATCACGCGACCAGCAGCTTGTGCGAAGAATACACCTTGTTTAAAGCCGTGTTCGCGCCATTCAAGCAAGCTGTTACCACGCCCGAGGCGCAGTGGAACCTGATAACGATCGGCCATTTTTTGTAGCACACGTAAGTCAAATTGCACCACGTTCCAGCCAATCAGTACGTCAGGGTCATGCTCGGCAAACCAGGCATTCAGTTTTTCTAACAGCTGCGGGCGGCTGGCAACATATTCCAGCGTGAAATCCAACCCGCTGGCATCGCCATTTTCCGGGCCAAGCATATAAACGTGACGCTGCCCGCAACCTTCCAGACCGATGCAATACAGCTCACCGTGGCGGTTGGTTTCGATATCCAATGACACCCATTTCAACGGTGGGCGGTAGTCTGGTGCGGGTTTCAGTTTGGTTTCAACCACGACATTTTTCTGTGGCTCACCGCTAAACCAGACTGGAGCGGTAATAAAGCGCTCCATCAGGAAACGTTCCGGTGGGCGAATATCCGCTTCATAAACCCGCACACCGCCGTCACGCAGCAGTTTTTCGATGCGCATGAGCTGGCGATGCTGGCGGCAATAAAGGCCACAAACGGGCTGACGGTGGAAATCTTTGAGTAGCAGTGGCGTAAGGCGATACTGGCTTTCGTTTGCCAGCAGACGTGCGGCTTCGGACTGTTGAGATTGCGGGATAAACGCGACCGACTCCTGGCGCGGCAGGCGCACTTTCACAGGGCCATCGTCCGTTGCCAGCCAAAATTCGACTTCAGTACCGAGTGGGGTATCTCGCCAATGACGTGTTAACAGAAACCCCTGACGAGCTTGCGACACGCTGCATTCTCATAAATGGAAAAGTGGTCTGATTATAGACCACTTTACGCGAGGTTACTGCTTTTATATACAGTGTTTATTGCCCGTAATATGCCTTTGCACCATGCTTACGCAAGTAATGTTTATCCAATAGCGTTTGCTGCATATCGGGTAATTCTGGTGCCAGCTGGCGGCAGAATATGCCCATATAAGCGACTTCTTCCAACACAATCGCGTTATGTACGGCATCGACGGGATCTTTTCCCCAGGCGAATGGGCCGTGGGAATGTACCAACACGCCAGGCATTTGCGCGGCATCTATTCCACGTTCAGCAAACGTTTTCACAATAACTTCGCCGGTTTGCCATTCGTAATCACCATTGATTTCTTCATCGGTCATTTTGCGGGTGCAGGGAATGGTGCCATAGAAGTAATCTGCGTGAGTTGTTCCCGTTGCAGGGATCGATTGCCCGGCTTGCGCCCAAATCGTTGCGTGGCGGGAGTGGGTGTGGACGATGCCGCCGATGTGTGGAAATTGCAGGTACAGCAATCGGTGAGTTGGCGTATCTGATGAGGGTTTTTTATTGCCTTCAACCACTTCGCCGGTTTCCAGACTCACCACCACCATATCTTCTGCGGTCATGATGCTGTAATCGACACCAGAAGGTTTGATGACTAACACGCCGCGTTGACGATCAACGGCGCTGACATTTCCCCAGGTGAGCGTTACCAGATTATGTTTGGGTAAGGCGAGATTCGCTTCAAGTACCTGACGTTTGAGTTCTTCTAACATATTAAGTCCTGGATTGAGCAGCTACCGCCTTGAACATCAAGTTAAGGTCGGATGTCGCTTACGCGAATCCGACCTACGAAAGCTCTTGCAGCCGTTATAGGGTGGATAAGCGCAAGCGGCATCCACCGTTCTCCTGACTAACGTTTAAAGCTGTAATAAACCTCGTTCCAACGCAGAGAATCTTTAAACGCAGGCAGGCGAGTGTCGTTGTCGATAACGGTTAACTCGATGCCATGTAGCTCGCTGAAAAGACGCATATCGTCGAGCGTCAGGGATTGGCTGAACACGGTATGGTGCGCGCCACCGGCCAGGATCCATGCTTCAGATGCAGTTGGCAGGTCTGGCTGGGCTTTCCACAACGCATTCGCGACAGGGAGTTTTGGCAACTGATGCGGAGCTTCGACGGTATCGACACAGTTCACTAACAGACGGAAACGATCGCCCAGATCGATAAGGCTGGCATTGAGTGCAGGGCCGGTTTTTGTCGAGAAGATCAAACGCGCAGGATCTTCCTTGCCACCAATTCCCAAATGCTGCACATCAAGAATAGGTTTTTCGGCCAATGCGATAGAAGGACACACTTCCAGCATATGGGAACCGAGCACCATATCGTTGCCGTTTTCGAAGTGATAGGTGTAATCCTCCATGAAAGAGGTACCGCCCGTAAGACCCGTTGCCATCACTTTCATGATGCGAAGCAGAGCGGCAGTTTTCCAGTCGCCTTCGCCCGCAAAGCCATAGCCTTGCTGCATCAGACGTTGAACTGCCAGACCAGGTAATTGTTTCAGTCCGTGCAGGTCTTCAAATGTGGTGGTAAAAGCATTGAATCCACCCTGCACCAGGAACTGTTTCATACCCAATTCGATACGCGCGGCATCAATCACGTTCTGGCGTTTTTCACCGTTAACCTGGGCGGCGGCAGTTAAGCGGTAGCTGCTTTCGTATTCGTCGACCAGCGCGTTGACGTCGCCGTCGCTGACGGCATTAACAACCTGCACCAGGTCACCGACCGCGTAGGTGTTAACCGCGAAACCAAATTTCATTTGTGCGGCAACTTTATCGCCGTCAGTCACGGCAACTTCACGCATGTTGTCGCCGAAACGTACCACTTTAAGCTGGCGGGTATCTTGTTTAGAGACAGCCTGACGCATCCATGAACCAATGCGTTGATGAGCCTGCGGATCTTGCCAGTGGCCCGTTACCACAGTGTGCTGCTGGCGCATACGCGCACCAATGAAACCGAATTCACGGCCGCCGTGAGCGGTCTGGTTCAGGTTCATAAAGTCCATATCCATGCTGTCCCATGGGATCTGCGCATTGAACTGGGT
>DASXXQ010000105.1:0-4676 GCA_036502985.1 Buttiauxella sp. | reverse complement strand
AAACGTATGCTCGAGCGCGTGCGCATACCGGAAGCCAAAGCAATTCTTGGCCGTTATCCGCATCAGCTTTCCGGCGGCATGCGCCAGCGGGTGATGATTGCAATGGCACTGTCTTGCCGTCCGGCGGTGCTGATTGCCGATGAACCCACCACTGCGCTCGATGTCACTATTCAGGCGCAAATTCTCCAGCTCATTCGCGTTTTGCAAGATGAAATGCAGATGGGCGTTATTTTTATTACCCACGACATGGGCGTGGTGGCGGACATTGCCGACCGGGTGTTGGTGATGTATCGCGGCCAGGTTGTTGAAACCGGCACCGTGGAGCAAATCTTCCGCGCACCTGAGCATCCTTATACCAAAACCTTACTTGCGGCAGTACCGCGTCTCGGCGCGATGAATGGCCGTGATTTACCGTGCAAGTTTCCACTGATTAATCCAGAGAACCCGCATAGTGCCGAACCTGAAACTGAGCAAGATACCATTCCCTCTGGTTCAGCGCCTGTGCTGCAAGTCCGCGACTTAGTGACGCGTTTTGACATTCGCAGCGGCATTCTCAATAGGGTCACCAGTCGGGTTCACGCGGTTGAAAAAGTCAGTTTTGATTTGTGGCCTGGCGAAACACTGGGGCTGGTTGGGGAGTCGGGGAGTGGTAAATCCACCACCGGACGTGCGCTGTTGCGGCTGGTAGAAACGCAAGGCGGCAGTATTCATTTCAACGGCCAGCGCATCGACACGCTTTCGAATGCGGATATGCAGCATGTGCGCAAAGACATCCAGTTTATCTTTCAGGACCCTTACGCCTCGCTCGACCCGCGTTTGACCGTCGGCTATTCGATTATGGAACCGCTGCTGGTACACAATGTGATGCCCAAAGAGCAGGCGCAACAGCGCGTGGCCTGGTTGCTTGAGCGAGTCGGTTTGTTGCCTGAACACGCCTGGCGTTATCCGCATGAGTTTTCTGGTGGGCAGCGACAGCGCATCTGCATTGCCCGGGCGCTGGCGCTCAATCCAAAAGTCGTGATTGCCGACGAGTCTGTCTCGGCGCTGGATGTCTCTATTCGCGCGCAAATCATCAATTTGCTGCTCGACCTTCAGCGCGAGTTTGGCATCGCCTTTTTGTTTATTTCACACGACATGGCGGTGGTTGAGCGTATTTGTCATCGCGTGGCGGTGATGTATCTCGGGCAAATTGTCGAAATTGGCCCACGGCGTGCGGTATTCGAAAATCCGCAGCATCCCTACACCCGTAAATTAATGGCGGCCGTTCCGGTTGCAGACCCCGCCCATCGTCGCCCAAGACCAGTTTTGCTTTCTGATGACATCCCCAGCACCACGCATAAGCTGGGATACGAACCGCACGTTGCAACGCTTGTAAATGTCGGACCCGGGCACTTTGTTGCCCGGTCACAATAATTATCAGGAGAACACAATGACCGTATTTGAACGTAAAAAGTGGTTATTGGCTGCGGGTCTTGCGACCAGCGTCATTGCTGCACCGGTATTTGCTGCTAAGGATGTTGTCGTTGCTGTCGCATCCAACTTCACCACGCTCGACCCGTATGATGCTAACGACACTCTTTCTCAGGCAGTGGCAAAGTCGTTTTATCAGGGGCTGTTTGGCCTGGATAAAGAGATGAAACTGCAAAATGTGCTGGCAGAAAGCTACACCGTTTCTGATGATGGGTTGGTTTACACCATTAAACTGCACCCTGGTGTTAAATTCCAGGACGGCACCGATTTCAACGCCGAAGCGGTGAAAGTGAACCTGGATCGCGCCAGCGATCCTGAAAATCATCTCAAACGCTACAACCTGTATAAGGCGATTGCCAAAACCGAAGCAGTTGATGCCAACACGGTAAAAATCACGCTAAAACAGCCGTTCTCGGCATTTATCAACATTCTGGCCCATCCGGCCACCGCAATGATTTCTCCGGCCGCACTGAAAAAATATGGCAAAGAGATTGGTTTCCACCCTGTGGGCACTGGCCCGTATCAGCTTGAAACCTGGAACCAAACCGACTTCGTGAAAGTAAAAAAATTCGACGGTTACTGGAAACAGGGCCTGCCTAAACTGGATTCAATCACCTGGCGTCCGGTGGTGGATAACAATACTCGTGCGGCTATGCTACAGACCGGTGAAGCCCAGTTTGCGTTCCCCATTCCTTACGAACAGGCCGGCGTGCTTGAGAAAAACGACAAGCTGGAACTGGTGGCATCGCCGTCTATCATGCAGCGCTACCTCAGCATGAACGTGACCCAAAAGCCGTTTGATAATCCGAAAGTACGTGAAGCGATTAATTACGCCATTAACCGCCAGGCATTGGTGAAAGTGGCGTTCGCCGGTTACGCGACACCAGCCGAAGGGGTTGTACCGCCCTCTATCGACTTCGCGCAAAAATACAAACCCTGGCCATACGATCCGGCGAAAGCGCGCGAGTTGCTGAAAGAAGCAGGATATCCGAATGGTTTCGAGACCACACTATGGTCATCGCATAACCACAGTACCGCGCAAAAAGTATTGCAGTTCACCCAGCAACAACTGGCGCAGGTCGGGATCAAAGTGAAAGTCACGGCGATGGATGCCGGGCAGCGCGCCGCAGAAGTCGAGGCTAAAGGGCAAAAAGAGAGCGGTGTGAGAATGTTCTACACCGGTTGGTCGGCATCGACAGGTGAAGCTGATTGGGCATTGTCACCGCTGTTTGCGTCATCTAACTGGCCACCAACGCTGTTCAACACCGCGTTCTACAGCAATCCGAAGGTTGATAAAGATCTGGTAGACGCGCTGAAAACCACAAATCGTGATGAGAAAGCGAAACTGTATAAAGACGCGCAGGACACTATCTGGAAAGAATCCCCATGGGTGCCATTAGTGGTCGAAAAACTGGTCTCCGCGCACAGCAAAAACCTCACTGGTTTTTATGTGATGCCCGATACCGGGTTTAGTTTTGATAACGCGGACTTGAAATAAGTTGGCCGTTGCCGCGCAGATGCGCGGCAATTTGCCGGAGACGACATGTTTAACTATTTTCTCAAACGCCTGCTGGGTCTTATCCCCACACTGCTAATCGTTGCGGTGCTGGTGTTTTTGTTTGTCCATATGTTGCCCGGAGACCCGGCACGGTTGATTGCTGGGCCGGAAGCGGATGCCAGCGTTATCGAAATGGTGCGCAAACAACTCGGGCTGGATTTACCGCTGTGGCAGCAGTTTTGGCACTTTATCAGCAATGTTGTGCAGGGCGACTTCGGTACTTCGATGGTGTCACGCCGTCCGGTTTCCGAAGAAATAGCCAGCCGCTTTATGCCTACGCTATGGCTGACGCTGACCAGCATGATTTGGGCGGTTATTTTCGGTCTGTTCACCGGAATTATTTCCGCAGTCTGGCGCAATCGCTGGCCGGACAGATTAAGCATGACGATTGCCGTTTCCGGTATCTCTTTCCCGGCTTTTGCGCTGGGAATGTTGCTGATGCAAGTTTTCTCCGTGGAACTCGGCTGGCTGCCTACTGTGGGCGCTGATACCTGGCAGCATTACATTTTACCGTCGGTGACGCTTGGTGCGGCTGTAGCAGCGGTGATGGCACGCTTTACGCGAGCGTCGTTCGTTGACGTGCTGCATGAGGATTACATGCGTACCGCACGCGCCAAAGGGGTGAGCGAAACGCTGATCGTGATTAAACACGGGCTGCGCAATGCGATGATCCCGGTCGTCACAATGATGGGGTTGCAGTTTGGTTTTTTACTCGGCGGCTCAATTGTGGTCGAAAAGGTATTTAACTGGCCAGGCCTTGGGCGCTTGCTGGTGGATTCAGTTGAGATGCGTGATTATCCGGTCATTCAGGCGGAAGTCTTGTTGTTCTCGCTGGAATTTATTGTTATCAACTTAGTGGTGGATTTGCTCTATGCCGCCATTAACCCGGCCATCAGGTACAAGTAAGGATGCGACTCTTTAACTGGCGACGCCAGGCGGTACTGAATGCGATGCCGATTGTTCGGCCAAATCAGGTGCGCACTCCGTGGCACGAATTTCTGCGCCGCTTACGCAAGCAACCGGTAGCGATGTGCGCCGGGGCATTTGTGTTATTTCTGATTATTATCGCGCTGGTTGCACCGTGGATCTCCCCGTTCGATGCCGAAAACTATTTTGATTACGACCGGCTGAACGACGGGCCGTCGGTGCTGCATTGGTTTGGCGTTGATTCGCTGGGGCGCGATATTTTTAGCCGCGTGCTGGTTGGTGCGCAAATCTCGCTGGCGGCAGGGGTGTTCTCGGTATTAATCGGTGCGTTGATTGGCACTTTCTTCGGCCTGCTGGCAGGTTATTACGAAGGCTGGTGGGACCGTGTGATTATGCGCATTTGTGACGTGTTATTCGCATTCCCAGGCATTTTGCTGGCGATTGCGGTGGTCGCGGTGATGGGAAGCGGTATGTCGAATGTGATTATCGCCGTTGCCATATTCAGCATTCCGGCATTTGCTCGTCTGGTGCGCGGCAATACGTTAGTGCTAAAACATCAAACCTTTATCGAGTCTGCCCGCAGTATCGGCGCTTCTGATGCGACAATCATCTTCCGCCATATTCTGCCGGGGACGGTTTCGTCGATTGTGGTCTATTTCACCATGCGTATCGGTACGTCAATTATCTCCGCTGCCAGCCTGTCGTTTTTGGGTTTAGGGGC
>DASXXQ010000104.1:0-12897 GCA_036502985.1 Buttiauxella sp. | reverse complement strand
CAGGCTTGCGTGAGTATCCCACTGCCCGTGGATAACTATTTCCGCCGCTTCTGGAGTGAGATCCTGACGATGCAGCAGCGCCCCTTCCATTGAGTGAATACGCGTCCCGTTGCCGGTTATCAAAAACGCTTCCAGCGACAGCGAACCCAAAATATGGCGCATTTCCAGCACATGGCGCCCTGTGGCAAAGGCCAACGTTATCTGGCGTTCTTCGCGCAGGCGGTTAAGAGTACGCAGCGTTTCTTCACCCAGATGGTGATTGGGCATTAACAACGTACCATCCATATCAAATGCAGCCAGACGAGCCATATTCACTCCGATTTGTGACGACCAAAACACAGCAGAAAGTATCGCCTGGTATATACGGAACTAATAGTGAATACTTTATGAAAATTGTTCCGGGTTTATATATGCGGTTATTAAATCGACTCAACCAATTTCAGCGTTTATGGCAGCCTTCTGCGGGGGAAGCACAGCTCGTTACCGTTGCAGAACTGGCGGCCCGCTGTTTTTGCAGTGAGCGCCATGTGCGGACGTTGCTCAATCAGTTGCAAGATGCGGGATGGTTGGCCTGGCATGCACAGTCGGGGCGCGGGAAACGCGGCAGCCTGACCTTCTTAGTCACCCCGGAAAGCGTTAGGTCGGGGATGATGGAACAGGTGCTGCACAAAGGGCAGCACCAGAGTGCGCTTGAACTGGCGCAACTGGCCCCAGAACAATTGCGCCAGTTGCTGCAACCGTTCCTCGGCGGCCAGTGGCAGAACGACACACCGACTTTACGTATCCCCTATTATCGCCCACTGGAACCACTGCAACCCGGATTCCTGCCCGGACGAGCTGAACAACATTTGGCAGGACAGATTTTTTCTGGCCTCACTCGGTTTGTGTCGAGCAGTGCCACTCCACAGCCCGATCTGGCTCATCATTGGCAAATCTCTGAAGATGGTCTGAACTGGTACTTTTTTATCCGCTCCACGCTTCACTGGCATACCGGCGAGCCAGTTGAAACTGCCCAGTTGCAGCAGCGATTAATGATGTTGCTAACGATGCCGGCAATGCGCCGCTTGTTTATCAGCGTGAAAAGTATTGAGCTGGCCCATACGCAGTGCATCCGTTTTGTATTGCATACGCCGGATTATTGGCTGGCTCACCGGCTGGCGAGTTATTGCAGCCGCCTGGCACATCCGGAAGATAACCAGGTCGGCGGCGGGCCATTTCGCATCAGTAGTTTTAAAGAGAATCTGGTGCGCATTGAAAGTTTTGATTCGTATCACCTCAACCATCCTCTGCTCAAAGCCGTGGAGTACTGGATAACGCCGCAATTATTCGATACCGAACTGGGAACCAGTTGCCTGCATCCGGTACAAATCGCTATTGGTCAGCAAGATGAACTCGTGCATTTGCGCCCCGTCAGCAATAGCATCAGCCTCGGCTTTTGTTATCTGGCGGTAAAACAGAACAGTAATTTATCACCTGAGCAAGCTCGTTTTCTGATGCAGATAATCCACCAGCATCAGTTGATAGCGAGCCTGCCCGTCGACGAGTCTTTGATAACACAAAGCCACGAGATGATCCCCGGCTGGAAGATGCCAGAGTGGACATCACAAAAATCGGTGATACTGCCGTCGCAACTTACGCTGGTTTATCATTTGCCTGTTGAATTACACGTGATGGCGCAGCAGCTTAAAACACATCTTGCAGCTTTAGGCTGCGAGCTCACCATTGTGTTCCACGATGCAAAAAACTGGGTGGGATGTGAGGCGCTGGCACAGGCTGATTTGATGATGGGTGACAGATTGATTGGCGAAGCGCCAGCTTATACGCTGGAACAATGGTTACGCAGCGACATGTTGTGGCCCGCTGTACTAACAGAACACCAGTACACGCAGTTACAGGCAACGCTGAATACTGTTCAATCTCACCCGGATGAGCACGCGCGCAATAGCAGGTTGCAGGAAGTGTTCAGCGCGTTAATGCGCGATGCGATAGTGTCGCCACTGTTTAACTATCGTTACCAAATCAGTGCACCACCGGGAGTCAATGGTATTGAACTTAATGCCTGGGGCTGGTTTGATTTTACGCAAGCGTGGTTACCGCCACCGACAATGGTGTGAAGAAGCTGGGCAGTCACGCGCTCCAGGCGTTAACATATATTTTTACGTATTTAGACCCGAGCCACGTCCAGAGACAGGGCCAAGGGAATAACAGGATTAATCATGAAACGTGCAGTAGTCGTCTTTAGTGGTGGCCAGGATTCCACAACTTGCCTGATTCAGGCATTACAGCAGTATGATGAAGTGCACTGTGTGACGTTTGATTATGGCCAACGCCATCGTGCTGAGATTGATGTCGCCCGTGAACTGGCACTGAAACTGGGCGCACGTGCGCATAAAGTCCTGGATGTGACATTGCTGAATGAACTGGCAGTCAGCAGCCTGACTCGCGATAACATTCCAGTGCCTGACTACGATCCAAAAGAAAATGGTATACCCAGCACTTTCGTTCCTGGCCGCAATATTCTGTTCCTTACCCTAACGGCTATCTATGCCTATCAGGTGGAAGCTGAGGCGGTTATCACTGGCGTTTGTGAAACTGACTTCTCTGGTTACCCGGACTGCCGTGATGAATTTGTGAAAGCACTGAATCACGCTGTAAGCCTCGGAATGGGCCGGAATGTCCGTTTTGAAACACCCCTGATGTGGCTTGATAAAGCGGAAACCTGGGCGCTGGCTGACTACTGGCAGCAACTGGATCTGATCCGCAAAGAAACCCTGACCTGCTACAACGGTATTCAGGGTGATGGTTGCGGTGAGTGTGCGGCCTGCAACCTGCGTTCTAACGGGCTAAACCATTACCTCGCGGATAAACCTGCGGTGATGGCAGCCATGAAAAAGAAAACTGGCCTGAAGTAATCCAGCGGCGTGGTGTCGATGACTGCCACGCCCCTTCTCCGTGTCCCTTCAATCATTCCATCATTTGCACTAACTTCTCACGCAGTTCCCCTTCCAGTGGAACTGATTTCTGTGTTTTTAAGTCAATGCAAACGAAGGTCAACAGCGCGTCTGCTACAATCTCGCCTTCAGGTTCAAGCTTCACAACCTGGCTTAATACGCCACTTTTCCCATTAATTTGCTGCAAAGAACTGTCGATGCGCAAGACATCACCCAGCACTGCCGGACGCCGATAGTTAATATTGATATTCACGACAATGAACGCGATATTATTTGCGGTCATCCACTGGAAACCTGCCGCATTTTCCAGCCCTTCCCAACGGGCTTCTTCGAGAAATTCAAGGTAGCGGGCATTGTTAACATGCTGATAAAAATCAAGATGATAACCCCGAACTTTGATTTGTGTTTGCATAGCGCTAAAACCTTATCTGTTGTTTTAATAGTCAGGTGAGGTAAACAGGCCACACCAAACTGGTATGACCTGTCATTCAGCATAGCAAACTTTCCAGGCTACGCGAGCCAAGGGCATTAAGCATTAAAGCTTTAAAGCTTTATGTGAGATAAATTGCGTTGAACTAACGAACTGCCAATCCCTGGTACTTCCTGCAATTGTTCCAACGCCTTGAATGGGCCGTACTCTTCCCGATAGCTCACAATCGACTGCGCCTTTTTCAAGCCAACACCATTCATGGCTTGTGCCAACGCTTCTGCGCTACCGGTGTTAATGCTCACCACGCCATCGTCAGCATCGCCTGGTTTAGCGGTAGTCACAGGGGTGACAGGGGTTTTATCACTATGTTGTTGTGCCGTATCGTTTTTAACAACGGCTGGAGCGGCAATTGCCGGGATACATGCGCTGGCCGTAATAAGTGATACGACGATGCACATTGCTTTTAATCCACTTTTGATTCCTGTTTTCATGCTGTTCCTCCTTGTGTGTTGACAGCGAAGCCACCTTAACGGGAGAAAAAATCAGGAACAAATGGCAATCTTCAAATGTGGAAAAGGCCGCGAAAGCGGCCTTTGAATGTTGCATGGCGTTGCAGTGAACTGCGAGAAACGCCGAAGATACTTACTGCTGGTCGATGATATCACCCATCTTGATTTTCGCTTCTTTACGCAGATTAGCCATCAACGCTTCGAAAGAAATTTGGGCGTTGTTCTGGGTGATCCCCTGAACCATCGCTTTTTTCTGTTCTGCTGGCATATCACCAGGCTTAACTTCATCCAGCGCTAACAATACAACGTTGCCCTGCATGTCATTAGCCACACCGTAGACAGGTTTGTCTTTAGCTGGCAATGGCAGAGTGAACGCTGCCTGGCTGATTGGGTCCTGACCTGTACGGGTCAGCGTTTTCGCTTCACCGAAGCTCAAACCAGCCGCTTTCATTTCGTCAGCACCTTTGCCCAACTTCAGTGCGTTCAGCAGTTTGTCAGCATCAAGCTTCGCTTGTTGCTCAGCTTTCTGGCGTTTCACCTGTGCGATAACCTGGTCACGAACTTCAGCTAAAGGCTTAACAGCTTCCGCTTTATGTTCAGCAATACGTATGATAAACGCGCGGTCACCATCAACGGTAATGATGTCGGAGTTGCTACCAGGCGTGCCGTCCGCACCAACCAGTCCGCCATTGAAAATGGCATCGGAAACAGGTTTGAAGTTCAGCTCAGCGGGTAAGTTGTCGTGACCAAACCAGCCAGTCTCAACCGCTTTAACACCTGCAACATGCTCCGCACTTGCCAGAGATTGGTTGTCGTTACTTGCCGCGTCGCTAACTTTCTGTTGCAGCGCATAATAAGCATCGACCGCTTTTTCATGTTTAACTTTCGCAGCAATCGCATCTTTTACTTCCGACAGCGGCTTGGTTTGCGCTGGCTGAATGTCGTCAAGACGTACCACTAAGAAGCCAACAGAAGATTTGATAACACCAGACAGTTGACCTTTGTCTTTCAGACCGGCGTTTTTCAACTCGTCAGGCGTTGTACCTGGCTCCAGCCAACCCATATCGCCACCTTTACGGGCGGAGATGATATCGGCAGATTTTTCTTTTGCCAGTGCAGCAAAATCACCGCCTTTGCTCAGCTCATCAAGAATCGCTTTAGCTTCGGCTTCAGTTTTGGTCTGAATCACGCTGTAACGGTTGCGCTGCGGCTGAGTGAACTCGTCCTGATGCTGGTCGTAGTAGGCCTGGATATCAGTATCCGCCACTTCGACCTTCTGGGAAGCTGCATCAAGCATGATGTAGCTAACTTTGAATTGCTCAGGCGCAATGTAGCTGTTTTTGTTTTGCTCGTAGCTGGCATTGATTTCCTGCTCGGAAGCTTCTTGCTTCGCGGCCAGAGCATTCACATCAATAGCGGCTTCACGCACCACTCGCTGCTGTGACACCAGGGCTGCCAGTTCATCGGTTTCACCGGTCAACATAAAATCAGTACCCACAACGGCATTAATCAGTTGCTGTGTGGTCAGTTGATTACGCAGTGCCTGTGCGTATTGATCGGGAGTCATGCCCATATTGTTGAGAATAGAGGTATAACGCGCGTTATCAAATTTGCCGTTGTTCTGGAATGCAGGCTCTTTAAAGATGGCTTGTTTGATTTGTTCGTCGCTAATGCCAAGGCCAAGATGTTTGGCATATTGGTCCATAAGCGCTTCATCAACCATGCGTGACAGCACTTGCTGGCGCATCTGCTTCATGTAGCCTTCGTTCCCGGCCAGAACCGAGAACTGTTCGCCAAGCTGCTGCTGCTGGCGATTACGCTCACTTGCAACGGCGTTTTCAAACTGGCCGCGGCTGATTTCCTGTCCATTCACTTTTGCGGCGTAGTTGGCACTACCGCCAATCAGGTAACCACTCACGCCAGTCAAAATGAATGACACGATAATGATCCCGAAAATTATCTTGATTACGAGGCTGTTTGCCGCCGTACGTAAATTGTCCATCATGGTGTAACAACACTCCACTGTAGTGTGAATGGTAAACCCTGCGCTGTCGCTATATGGGCATCCCTGAAAACGCGTACTGCTGTGCCGCTGCGCGCAAGCGGGTATTGTGACAAGAAAATGGGTTCAAATCATCAAACATGCGCAAAATTAGCCGTTAGCCATAAAAAAAGGCACATCTAACGATGCGCCCTGACCTAACTTTACTTGCCTTGCCCTAAAAACGGACGCGAAATCAGTTAACAGCTTCTTTCAGAGCTTTACCAGCACGGAAACCTGGTACTTTTGCAGCAGCGATGGTGATTTCTTTACCTGTTTGTGGATTGCGACCGGTACGGGCAGCACGTTCACGAACAGCAAAGGTTCCAAAGCCAACCAGTGCTACATCTTCCCCGGATTGCAGAGATTCAGTAACAGAAGCAATCACAGCGTCTAATGCACGTCCAGCCGCGGCTTTAGAAATATCAGCACCTGCGGCAATTTTGTCTATCAGTTGAGATTTATTCACTCTTCTCTTCCTCTCTTTATAATTTATATCGCACCAGTATCCTTCAAAGTGCGACCGCGCAGCAGTTATATCAGGCCTGTCATGCCCTTACAACATCCGTTGTGAATGACACGCATCACCAGCGATCTAAAGTAGCGATACAAAAAAAAGCTGGCAAGTGACAATTCACTAGCCAGCTCTGATTTTATTAACCGAATATGCGTCAGGTCACTATTTTGCGGTTACAACCTGCATTCCGTAAGGCTCATTCTGTAAGGCCAGAGCCAAAACTTCCTCGATACGCTTCACCGGATGGATATCCAGGTCGGCGATAACGTTATCCGGAATTTCTTCCAGGTCACGTTTATTTTCGTCCGGAATCAGAACAGTCTTAATGCCGCCACGGTGTGCCGCCAGCAGTTTTTCTTTCAAACCACCGATTGGCAGAACCTGGCCACGCAGGGTGATTTCACCGGTCATTGCCACATCGGCACGGACAGGGTTACCTGTCAGGCAAGATACCAACGCTGTGCACATCGCAATACCGGCACTTGGGCCGTCTTTCGGCGTCGCACCTTCCGGTACGTGAACGTGGATGTCGCGCTTTTCGTAGAAATCAGCATTAATGCCCAATTTCTCTGCACGCGCACGCACCACGGTCAACGCAGCCTGGATAGATTCCTGCATAACTTCACCCAGAGAACCGGTGTAAGTCAGCTTGCCTTTACCCGGCACACAAGCGGTTTCGATAGTCAGCAGATCGCCACCGACTTCCGTCCACGCAAGGCCAGTCACCTGACCCACCCGGTTTTCGCTGTCCGCACGGCCATAGTCAAAGCGTTGCACGCCCAGGAAATCTTTCAGGTTATCGCCGTCAATTTCGATGTGTTTGAGCGTTTTATCCAGCAGAAGCTGTTTAACCGCTTTACGGCACAGTTTGGAAATTTCACGTTCCAGACTACGTACACCAGCCTCACGGGTGTAGTAACGAATAATGCCGGTAATTGCACTATCGTGTACCGTGATCTCGCCTTTTTTCAGCGCGTTACGCTCAATCTGCTTAGTCAACAGATGCTGTTTGGCGATGTTCAGCTTTTCATCTTCGGTGTAGCCGGACAGACGAATCACTTCCATACGATCCAGCAGCGGTGCTGGAATGTTCATGGAGTTAGACGTAGCCACAAACATCACATCGCTTAGATCGTAATCGACTTCCAGATAGTGGTCGTTAAACGCCACGTTCTGTTCTGGATCAAGAACTTCCAGAAGTGCAGAAGCCGGATCGCCACGCATGTCAGAAGACATTTTGTCGATTTCATCCAACAGGAATAATGGGTTTTTAACGCCCACTTTCGCCATTTTCTGAATCAACTTGCCTGGCATGGAACCGATGTAAGTACGACGGTGACCACGAATTTCAGCTTCATCACGCACGCCGCCTAAAGCCATACGTACGTATTTACGCCCGGTCGCGCGAGCGATGGACTGACCCAGTGAGGTTTTACCCACACCAGGAGGCCCAACCAGGCACAAAATTGGCCCTTTGAGCTTATTCACGCGGCTCTGGACTGCGAGGTATTCCAGGATACGGTCTTTCACACGCTCAAGGCCGTAGTGATCGGTATCCAGAACTTCCTGCGCCTGGCGCAGATCTTTCTTCACTTTGCTGCGCGCATTCCATGGAACCTGAACCATCCAATCGATGTAGCCACGTACCACGGTTGCTTCCGCAGACATTGGCGACATCATTTTCAGTTTTTGCAGTTCCGCTTCGGTTTTTTCACGCGCTTCTTTCGGCATTTTAGCCGCGTCAATTTTGCGTTTTAGCGCTTCGTTTTCATCTGGCGTGTCGTCCATTTCGCCGAGTTCTTTCTGAATTGCTTTCATTTGCTCATTCAGATAGTACTCACGTTGGCTTTTTTCCATCTGCTTTTTAACGCGGTTTCGAATACGCTTCTCAACCTGCAGCAGATCGATTTCGGACTCCATCATGGCCATCAGATATTCAAGACGTTCGTTAATATCGGACATCTCAAGAACAGACTGTTTATCAGTCAGTTTCAATGGCATATGCGCGGCGATGGTGTCAGCCAGACGAGCAGGATCGTCGATGCTGTTCAACGATGTCAGCACTTCTGGCGGGATTTTTTTGTTCAGTTTGATATAGCCTTCAAACTGATTTATCGCGGTGCGTACCAACACTTCCTGTTCGCGCTCTTCGATAGCTGGCGAATTCAGGTACTCAGCCTGAGCTGAGAAATGGTCACCGTTATCAGAAAGCGTGGTGATACGCGCACGCTGCAACCCTTCGACCAGCACTTTTACGGTGCCATCTGGCAGTTTCAGCATTTGCAATATGGATGCGACGGTTCCCACTGAGAACAGGTCATTAACACCTGGCTCATCTGTCGAGGCTTCTTTCTGTGCCACCAGCATGATTTGTTTATCATGATCCATGGCCGCTTCCAGGCAACGAATGGATTTTTCTCGCCCGACAAACAGTGGAATTACCATGTGCGGATAAACCACCACATCGCGCAATGGCAATACGGGGATTTCAATGCGTTCAGAACGCTCAGGATTCATAGAGCTCTCTCTTAGTTAAGGTCCGCCTGGTGATGGGGCGACGTCCTCTGTTTATACCCTTCATTCTCCGAGTTCTCAGGGGAGATAAACTCACGCACCTGAGCTTGAAGGATGACAGGAATCATGGCATCACCAACAAGTAATTCAGTATATGGGGATGTTTCCCGAGCATTCAATGCCAGGAATGAAGGAAAAACAAAAGGGGGATATAAATCCCCCTTTTTATACTAACCGACTGGTTATTTTGGCGAATTATTCACCGGATGCTTGTTGCGCTTCCGGCTTACCATAAATTAATAATGGTTTGCTTTGACCGTCGATGACGGATTCGTCAATCACCACTTTCTCGACATCTTCCATAGATGGAAGGTCGTACATCGTATCGAGCAATGCGCCTTCAACGATTGAACGCAGACCACGAGCACCGGTTTTACGAGCCATGGCTTTCTTAGCAATCGCATCCAACGCTTCGTCGCGGAATTCCAGATCAACACCTTCGAGATTGAACAACGCCTGGTATTGCTTGGTCAGGGCGTTTTTCGGCTCTTTCAGGATTTGAATCAATGCGTCTTCGCTCAGTTCAGTCAAGGTCGCAACCACTGGCAGACGGCCAATAAACTCAGGGATCAGACCAAATTTGATCAAATCTTCCGGTTCTACCTGGCCTAACAACTGCCCTTCGGTCGCTTTCTGAGATTTACCTTTTACGGTCGCACCAAAGCCGATACCAGAACCGGTTTCGACGCGGTTAGCGATAACTTTATCAAGGCCTGCGAATGCGCCACCACAGATAAACAGAATCTTAGAGGTATCAACCTGCAAGAATTCTTGCTGTGGGTGTTTACGACCACCTTGAGGTGGAACCGCAGCAACAGTACCTTCAATAAGTTTCAGCAACGCCTGCTGCACACCTTCACCAGAGACATCACGAGTGATGGACGGGTTATCAGATTTGCGGGAGATTTTGTCGATCTCATCGATATACACAATACCGCGCTGTGCTTTTTGCACATCGTAATCACATTTTTGCAGCAGCTTCTGGATGATGTTTTCTACGTCTTCACCCACGTAACCCGCTTCGGTTAACGTCGTGGCATCAGCCATGGTGAACGGAACATCCAGTAAACGCGCCAGGGTTTCGGCTAACAGGGTTTTCCCGCTACCGGTAGGCCCGATGAGCAGAATGTTACTTTTGCCCAGCTCAATACCGTTGGTGCTATCGCCGTTACGCAGACGTTTGTAATGGTTGTAAACCGCAACCGCCAGGACTTTTTTAGCCTGTTCCTGACCGATAACGTAATCATCAAGATGGTGACGGATTTCATGCGGTGTCGGCAGCGCACTTCTTTCGCGGTGCGGGGCGACTTCTTTGATCTCTTCGCGAATAATGTCGTTACATAAATCGACACACTCATCGCAGATATACACTGACGGCCCGGCAATCAGTTTACGCACTTCATGCTGGCTTTTGCCGCAAAAAGAGCAGTACAGCAGTTTGCCTGAACCGTCTTTGCGCTTTTCTGTCATCAGTAAAACCTCTTTTCTGTTTCTTTGCACCCTACAGGACGGCACAAATGCCATTCTACGGCGCAGCCAATCGTAAGCGCGCTATGAGCCGCAACTACAACTATAGTATACGGCCCACTGTTATCGGGAGTTAGCTACGGTGAGTCAGGATTGAGTCAACTAAGCCATACTCTACCGCCTCGTTTGCTGCGAGGAAACGGTCACGCTCGGTGTCTCTCTCGATTTCTTCAAGAGATTTACCAGTGTGTTGCGCCATGAGTTCGTTCATACGAGCTTTCACTTTCAGGATTTCGCGAGCATGGATTTCGATATCCGTTGCTTGTCCCTGGTAGCCGCCCAGCGGCTGGTGAATCATGACTCGTGAGTTCGGCAAGCAAAAACGCTTACCTTTAGCGCCAGCGGTCAGCAGGAAGGCACCCATCGAACAAGCCTGCCCCATACATATAGTGCTGACATCTGGTTTAATAAATTGCATCGTATCGTAGATAGACATACCGGCGGTAATCACGCCACCCGGTGAGTTGATGTAGAGATAGATGTCTTTTTCTGGGTTTTCTGCTTCCAGAAACAGCATCTGCGCTACGATCAGGTTAGCCATATGGTCTTCGACCTGGCCCGTCATAAAGATGACACGTTCCTTGAGCAGACGGGAATAGATATCGTATGAACGCTCGCCACGCGATGTCTGTTCAACAACCATCGGCACCAGGGCCATATGGGGTGCAAATTGATCTCTTTCGCCACTGTATGACATTTCCGTCTCCTGGAATAATTAAGCCTTCGATACCTGATGCACTGATTCTACTTGAGACGCTAAAAGAAGACTACGCTCCTTGCGCGCCCCACAACCTTAATTGGACGGATTATCAGTCAGGGATCCTAATTTCAAGCCATACCCTTGTTTATGGGGATGAGCTTTCCCTGTTTCAAGCATAACAACCTTTTCTTGTTACGCTAACCCTGAAACTGCGTTTTATTGATGGGTTTTCATGGGGTCATTGATAAAAAAAGCCCGCCACCTGTAGGTGTCGGGCTTGATGCAGCAATATTTTGGCGATGATGCCAAAAATTATGCTTACGCTTGTTGGTTCATCAGTTCGCTAAAGGTAGTGGCTTTTTCAGACACTTTCGCTTTAGCCAGAACGGCTTCAACAGCTTGTTCTTCCAGAGCAACATTACGCATGTTGTCCATCAGTTCTTTGTTTTTGCCGTAGAACTCAACAACTTCAGCTGGATCTTCGTAGGCAGAAGCCATTTCTTCGATCAGGCCTTTAACGCGTTCTTCGTCAGCTTTCAGCTCGTGGGTACGAATCACTTCGCCCAGCAGCAGGCCAACAACTACACGACGTTTAGCCTGCTCTTCGAACAGTTCACGTGGAAGTTCCAGCGCTTGTTTCTCGTTGCCACCAAAACGCTGAGCAGCCTGGCGACGCAGAACGTCGATTTCGCTGTCGATCAGTGCAGCAGGAACGTCGATATTGTTCGCATTCACCAGGCCGTCGATAGCTTGAGACTTGATGCGGTTACGCACAGCGCCTTTCAGCTCACGATCCATGTTTTTACGAACTTCGGTACGCAGACCCGCAACAGAACCATCTTCAACGCCGAAACGTTTGATGAATTCTTCAGTAAATTCTGGCAGTTCACGCTCTTCAACTTTCTTCAGAACGATGTCGAACTTAGCCGCTTTACCTTTCAGGTTTTCAGCGTGGTAATCTTCCGGGAAGGTCACTTCGATAGTGAACTCTTCGCCAGCTTTGTGACCAACCAGACCGTCTTCAAAACCTGGGATCATACGACCCTGGCCCATTGCCAGAACGAAGTCAGACGCTTTACCACCTTCAAATACTTCGCCATCTACAGAACCGGTGAAGTCGATGGTTACGCGGTCTTCTGCAGTTGCAGCAGCGTCAGAATCTTTCCAGGTCGCCTGCTGTTTACGCAGAGTGTCCAGCATTGCATCAACGTCTTCGTCAGTCACTTCAACAACCGGTTTTTCAACTTCGATTGCTTCCAGACCTTGCAGCTCAACTTCTGGGTACACTTCAAACTCAACCGCGTAGGTGAAGTCTTCGCCCAGTTTGTATTCGCCTGGGACGTAGTTAGGTGCGCCAGCTGGATTGATTTTTTCTTTGATGATCGCGTCAACGAAGTTACGGCTCATCAATTCGCCCAACACGTCCTGGCGAACAGAAGCGCCATAGCGTTGTGCGATAACAGTCATCGGCACTTTTCCTTTACGGAAACCGTCGATACGGGCTTTCTTTGCCACGTTGACCAGCTCGCTTTTTACAGCGGTTTCGATGCTGTCTGCAGCGATAGTAATCGTGAGACGGCGGCCAAGGCCCTGAGTGGTTTCAACTGAAACTTGCATCTTGTTACCTCAAAAAATCACAGTGCTCGGT
>DASXXQ010000103.1:0-4931 GCA_036502985.1 Buttiauxella sp. | reverse complement strand
CTTCTCTTTTTGCCCAGCCATGGCATGTGCTGTAACGGCGATGACCGGCGTTTGCTGGTGGTGAGGCATCTGGCGAATCAATTCACAGGCACGGATCCCATCCATTTCAGGCATCTGGATATCCATCAAAATAATGTCTATCTGCATCTGTTTCGCACGTTCAATCGCTTGTGCGCCGCTGCCACATAGCTCGACATTTTGCACGTGATCTTCGAGCAATGCGCCAATCAGTTTAAGGTTTGCCGGGTTATCATCGACTGCCATCACGGTAAGCGGCAACTTACTGTTTTCAGAGCTGTTTATCAGAGTGGAATGGGCTGCAAAGGTGTGTTCGGCCAACAGCGGCAGCAGGCGAGTCGAAGTCACTGGCTTCAATATGCATGCCGTGACACCTTGTTTTTTAAGCGCTTCCGCATCGACTTGCGCATGGCTCGGTAATGCCAAAATCAGGCAGTCAGTCATGGTGGCCGCTTTTGCCAGTTTCGGATTTTCCATTGTTAGTGTTTCGCGGAATGTGACTGGAATACCGAGCAGCATAATATCGAAGTGCCCTTCTGAAAGGGTCGAAAACGATGGGCTGTAAACCACTTCAAGCGGCGTGTTCGCCAAAATATTGAGCGTGCTTTGCGCCGCAGTGGCATTTTGCTCAACATACGCAATGCGCTTGCCAGCCAGATTTTCAGTCGAATAACCATCCAGAACGGCGTTGGAATTTAAGTCCAGATTGATATAGAACCAAAAGGTAGAACCTTGATTTGGCTGGCTATGGAAAGAGATATCTCCACCCATTTCGCTAACCAGTTTTTGTGTAATAACCAGCCCAAGCCCCGTCCCACCGTGGCGCCGGGTGATACTGGCATCTGCCTGACGAAATGCCTGGAACAACCGCGACTGTTCCTGTTCAGGAATACCGATACCGGTATCGTGAACTCGCATTTCAACCTGGACTTTGTTGTTCCCCTGCGAGCGTTTCTCGACGACCAGATCGATATTGCCGCTTTCGGTAAATTTAATCGCATTCCCTACCAGATTGGTCACCACCTGCTGCAAACGCAACGGATCGCCAATCACGTTATCAGGCACATCGTTTTTGATGTTGAGCGTCAGCTCCAGGCCCTTGTCGTGGGCCGAATGCGCAAGCAGTGTCACGACCTCATCGAGTGTATTACGCAGCGGGAAAGGAATACTTTCAAGAATCAGTTTGCCCGCTTCAAGTTTAGAGAAGTCCAGCACGTCATTAATAATGGTCAGCAAGTTATTAGCCGAGCGTTCAATGGTATGCAGGTGATCACGCTGCGTGGCGTTCAGGTCCGTTTTCAGCGTCAAACGGGTAAAACCAATGACGCCATTTAATGGGGTGCGCAGTTCGTGAGACATATTGGCGAGGAATTCGGATTTAATACGCGCGGCTTCCTGAGCACGTTTCTTCGCGAGATCCAGCTCAACGTTCTGGATTTCCATCTGCTCGAGGGTTTCACGTAAATCGGACGTCGCCTGGTCAATATTGTGCTGCATTTCTTCGTGATATGCGGTCAACGACATCGCCATCGAATTGATGCCGTTCTTCAGCATATCGAGTTCACCGAGCATGAAACCTTCCACGCGACTATCGAGCTGCCCGCGCCGTATCCGGTCAACCGTGTTCACCATATTACGAATCGGCCCGGTGACGTCGCGCATCAAACGGTAGGCAAACAGCATGGCAATACCGATGCAGAACAACATCATCAGTGTTGAAATAAAAATCTCGCGGTATTGCTGCAAGCGCACGGATTTTAGGTCGAGTTCAATGGCGACATAACCGAGGGTGTTGCCAGCAGGTTTCGCGTCGGTGACCTCTGATTCGTCAGGGGAGTAACTTTCAGAAATAATAGGGGTGCGCAGAATAATCGAATCGCCATGCCGCGTGATGCTTAAACTGTGAGGCGGCTTTTCATTGTTTGGCAACCTCAGTATCGAGGCGTTTAGCTGATAATTAGAGGTGACAAACAGCCTGTTGTTTTCGTCAAAAACGGAAATCGCCCGCACAATATCAGAATGACGGCGGTGCAACACGCTGACCAACTGGCGAATGGATTCGCGGCTGTGGAAGCTCATGCCGTATTCACTCGCAACGGCCAGCGGCTCGATAATGTTAGCGCCAGAATCTTCTAACTGGCGCTGCAAGTCGTTGTAACGATGGACGACAAAAAAGATGCTGAGCAATAAACCGATCATTAATGTCGGTGCCAGAATCAGGATCATCATGCGAGCGCGCAGGCTGTAGTTGGTCATGGGGTTCCGATATGGGACAATTGAAGCAATAGTTAATATTTTGAGAGAGCACTCAGGCTCATGGCGCAATTCTACTCTGCAAAGCGACGGGTTACGACTCGTCAAATCATAACCGTGAACGTAAGCGATCTCGATCCATTTGGTCAGGGCGTTGCGCGTCACAATGGAAAAGCGCTATTTATCCAGGGCGCACTGCCCGGTGAACAGGTTGAAGTCACGATTACCGATGACAAACGCAACTTCGCACAGGCTCGCGTTAAGCGCCGTTTAAATGATAGCCCGCAACGTGTTGCGCCGCGTTGTCCGCATTTTGGTGTCTGTGGTGGTTGCCAGCAGCAACACGCTAATATTGAATTGCAGCAGCAAGCAAAATCCCGTGCATTGGCACGCATGATGGGAACGCGTGACAACCCGGCTGTGGTGAACGAAATAATTTCTGGTTCGCCATGGGGTTATCGTCGACGTGCTCGTCTGGGCTTGAATTATCACGCTAAAACGCAAACCTTACAGATGGGTTTTCGTAAATCTCACGATAGTGAACTGGTGAATATTCACCATTGCCCCGTGCTGGCGCCCCAACTTGAAGCATTGCTCGAACCCCTGCGCCAATGTTTATCAGAATTAAAAGCGGTCCGACGTTTAGGGCATGTTGAGTTAGTGCTTGCCGATAATGGCCCGCTGATGGTGTTGCGCCATTTAGATGCACTCCATGATGACGATCTGCAAAAACTGGAACGCTTTTCGCATTCTACAGGCGTTGCGCTGTTTTTAGCCCCTGACAGTGAGACACTCTCGGCGCTCAGTAACGATGAACCCTGCTATCACTCAGACGGGCTACGCTTAACGTTCAGCCCGCGTGATTTTATTCAGGTGAACGACGGGGTGAACCAGCAGATGGTTGCTCGTGCTATCGAATGGCTTGATATTCAGCCAACCGACCGGGTGCTGGACCTGTTTTGCGGAATGGGAAATTTTACGCTGCCGCTCGCAATACGCGCTGAAAGTGTCGTTGGGGTGGAAGGCGTTGCTGCGCTGGTGGCGAAAGGTGAATATAATGCGCGATATAATTCGCTGAAAAATGTCACATTCTTTCATGAAAACCTGGAGGAAGATGTGACGCGCCAACCCTGGGCTGCCCAGGGTTTTGACAAAATATTGCTCGACCCCGCGAGAGCGGGTGCGCCGGGAGTGATGCAGCATGTGATTACACTTGCGCCAAAGCGCGTGGTCTATGTTTCATGTAACCCGACGACGCTTGCCCGTGATAGCGAGGCATTGCTGGCAGCAGGCTACCAACTGCGCCAATTGGCAATGCTGGATATGTTTCCGCACACGGGGCATCTGGAGTCTATGGCGCTATTTGAGCGGAATTGAGTGGTTAGATCAGGTCGTGCGACCTGATTTATAACCCATAGGAGAGGACAATGGTTGCGGTAAGAAGTGCACATCTCAATAAAGCTGGCGAATTTGCGCCCGATAGATGGATTGCTAGCCTCGGGATTACCAACCAGCAGTCATGTGAACGCTTAGCCGAAACCTGGCGGTATTGCGAGCAACAGACCAAAGGCCATCCTGACGCAGAACTGCTGTTGTGGCGGGGCGTCGAGATGGTGGAAATCCTGTCGATGCTGAGCATGGACAATGACACGCTGCGCGCCGCATTGTTGTTCCCTCTTGCCGATGCAGGCGTGGTCACCGAAGAGGTGATGCGTGAAAGCATCGATAGCCAGGTTGTGACGCTCATCCATGGCGTGCGCGATATGGCGGCCATCCGTCAGTTAAAAGCTGCCCATACAGATTCCGTTTCTGCTGAACAAGTCGATAACGTTCGCCGCATGTTACTGGCGATGGTCGATGATTTCCGATGCGTGGTTATCAAGCTGGCTGAGCGCATCGCTCATTTACGTGAAGTCAAAGATGCGCCGGAAGACGAACGCGTTCTGGCGGCAAAAGAATGTACCAATATTTATGCACCGCTCGCCAACCGCCTCGGGATTGGCCAGCTTAAATGGGAGCTGGAAGATTACTGCTTCCGCTATCTGCACCCTGCTGAATACAAACGCATTGCGCAATTGCTGCACGAGCGCCGTATCGACCGTGAGCATTACATTGATGATTTTGTCAGTGCGCTGCGTAAATCGATGAAAGAAGAAGGGGTGAAGGCTGAGGTGTATGGCCGCCCCAAACACATCTACAGCATCTGGCGCAAGATGCAGAAAAAGTCTCTGGCTTTTGATGAGCTGTTTGATGTGCGTGCTGTGCGCATTGTGGCAGAGCGTCTGCAGGACTGCTACGCCGCACTTGGCATCGTGCACACGCACTATCGCCATATGCCGGACGAGTTTGATGATTATGTGGCTAACCCAAAACCGAACGGCTATCAGTCGATTCATACAGTTGTTTTGGGGCCAAATGGCAAACCGATTGAAATCCAGATCCGTACTAAGCAGATGCATGAAGAGTCGGAACTGGGCGTCGCGGCCCATTGGAAGTACAAAGAAGGCAACGCACGTAGCGGAAGTTCGGGCCACGAAGACCGTATTGCGTGGCTGCGTAAACTGATCGCCTGGCAGGAAGAAATGGCCGATTCTGGCGAACTGCTGGATGAAGTGCGCAGCCAGGTATTTGATGATCGCGTGTATGTGTTTACCCCGAAA
>DASXXQ010000102.1:0-2100 GCA_036502985.1 Buttiauxella sp. | reverse complement strand
TCCACACGCAAATCGGTACCACGGGTCGACAACGAGGTATCCACTTGCTGACCGATCACCAACAGCGCGGAATGCAGATCTTTTTCCTGGCCCACCAGGTGCAGTAAATCTCCGGTTTGAATGACGGTGCCGGGCGCGGGTACCATCAGTAATTCACCTCGTTTCAGGCGTGAACAAATAATAGTATCGCTATTGAGGACCGGCACGTCCTGGATGGGTAAGCCGTTGAGGTTGGGGTTGGCAACGCAAATATTCATGGTCTGGAGTTGGGCATGATACTGGCCAGAACTGCTATCAAAATGCTTCGCTTCTTGATCGACGTTAATACGAAACACCATGCGAATCAGCCACATGGTAAAAAGAATGCCGCAAATACCAAAGGGATATGCCATCGCATAGCTCATCCCCATTTTATCGACCAATTCCGAAGGTGTGCCAAGGTCCGTCAGAATTTGCTGGCCCGCTCCTAATGCCGGGGTGTTGGTCACAGCACCCGAGAAAATGCCCAAAACAACCGGCAGTGGAACATCGAATATTTTATAGATGAGTGCGGTGACCAACGCGCCAATCACCACAATGAGGATGGCAAAGAGGTTGAGGCGCAAACCGGAAACGCGTAAGGAAGAGAAGAAGCCAGGCCCGACCTGAATACCAATGGTGTAGACGAACAGAATCAGGCCGAATTCCTGAATGAAGTGGAGCATGTCGCCATTGAGGCTAACTCCCGCCTGGTTGATGAAGTGGCCGACGATAATACCGCCGAATAACACGCCGCCTATGCCAAAGCCGACCCCGCGAATTTTGATACTGCCAATCCACAGACCGACCACCGCGACTAAAGCCAACATACTGACTGTTAACGCTATTCCACTCATCGACGCCTTCCCTGTGAATAACATTATTGTTACCAAGGATTCTGGCAGAGAGAGGGAGGAGTTAATGGGGTACAGAGCACAAAAAAGGCCCCAAAAATGGGGCCTGAAGGGTAGTAGTGACAATTAGCTGTCCAGTGCTGGACGCTCACTGATTTCGATGCGTTTCGGTGCAACCGCTTCTGGAATTTCACGCACCAGGTCGATATGAAGCAGACCGTTGGTAAAGGTCGCTCCAGATACTTTCATGTATTCCGCCAGGGTAAAGCTCAGGCTAAATGGCTGAGTCACTAACCCTTGATGCAACCAGGTTGTCTCTTTCTCTGGTTTGACCGGCGTCCCTTTCACATGCAGACGTGTTCCTTCCAGTTCAATTTCAAGGTCTTCCTGACGGAACCCCGCCAGCGCGAGCGTAATGCGGTAGTGGTTATCATCGCCTTTTTCAATGTTGTAAGGCGGGAATGACTGGCCTTCGTTGCTGGTTTGTAATGCATTAGCCAATTTGTCAAAACCGATCCACTGACGCAGCAGAGGTGATAAATCATAATTACGCATAAGTTTTCTCCTTCTTTGAAGCGAGTTAAGTCTTACCAGTATGCGAACTGGTATCGGCTCCCTTTCGGCAAGCCGTCTTTTGGGTATATCGTGGGCCGCTTATGCGCCCCACAGAATTAGTTGATTTCGATACGGCGCGGCTTCATTGATTCCGGAACCACACGCTCCAGATCGATATACAGCAGGCCGTTAACCAGGTTAGCGCCACGGATGTGGATATTTTCCGCTAACTGGAATTTGCGTTCGAAATTGCGCTCGGCAATCCCCTGATAGAGATAAGTACGCTCTGGTTGTGGGTCTGAGTGCGCGCCTTTTACAACGAGCAGGTTATCCTGGGCTGTAATTTCCAGTTCGCTTTCCGCGAATCCGGCAACAGCAATGGCAATGCGATAGTTGTTTTCGTCAACCAATTCAACATTGTATGGAGGATAACCGCCGTTGCTCTGGCTTTGGTTGTTTTCCAGCAGATTAAACAAACGGTCAAAACCAATAGCTGAACGATAAAGCGGGGATAAGTCGAAATTACGCATAAATTAAAACTCCTGAAATCAGCGAGAATCAAACATAGCCTTCCATCATGGACAGGCTTCGAAAACCAAGTACCCTTGCGGCGTACTTATTCGGACTACATACCTAAAATCGGTCCTTATTCACGCTTTTCAAGCCCACAAAA
>DASXXQ010000101.1:0-2985 GCA_036502985.1 Buttiauxella sp. | reverse complement strand
GCCGTGGTCAAGACCAAATAGCCGGGCGGTTCTCCTGGCCCCATCACCACTGTTGAGGAAGTGGAGAACAACCTGACGTTTAAATTCAGTTGTGTATTTTCTTTTACCCATTAAACGCAAAACCCCTACTTGTTGGGTGTCCAACTTTCGGGGTTCACTTCAAGATGAAGCGGGTTTTTTGTTTTTAATCGCAGGCAACAATCTTCATTGCCAGCCCACCTCGGGAGGTTTCGCGGTATTTGGCGTTCATATCTTTGCCTGTCTCGTACATGGTATCAATAACCTTATCGAGACATACACGCGGTTCGCTGGTACGGCGCAATGCCATACGCGTAGCATTTACCGCTTTCACCGCAGCAATGGCATTTCGTTCAATGCATGGCACCTGAACTTGCCCGGCTACCGGATCACAAGTCAGACCAAGATTGTGTTCCATACCAATTTCCGCAGCAATACAAACCTGGCTTGGGCTACCACCCAGCAGTTCTGCAAGACCTGCCGCGGCCATCGAGCAGGCAACACCGACTTCGCCCTGGCAACCGACTTCCGCGCCTGAAATAGAGGCATTCATCTTATAAAGCGAGCCAATCGCGCCAGCAGCCAGGAAGTAGCGTGCGCAAGAGTTAGCATTTACTTCACGAATGAACTTGTCGTAATAGGCCAGAACTGCAGGAACGATACCGCATGCACCGTTGGTTGGTGCTGTAACAACACGTCCACCGGCAGCATTTTCTTCGTTTACCGCGAGGGCGAACATGTTAATCCAGTCCACAACGGCCATCGGATCCGAGTTGTTTTTATCGCTGCTGACCAGCATTCTGCGCAATGCCGCCGCACGGCGCGGTACTCGCATCTTCCCTGGCAACACGCCTTCGGTGGTAATACCGCGTTCAATGCCACTGCGCATGACATCCCAGACGTTGGCAAAATGCGCGTCAATTTCAGCCTGCGGGCGCATCGCTCGCTCGTTTTGCATCATCAAGCCTGACAGAGAAAGCCCACTTTCTTTGCAATGACGCTGTAAATCAGCAGCGCTTTTGTATGGGTACGGAACCGCGACTTGTTGAGTATCTTCGAGGCCAAAGTGCGCTTCATCAACGATAAAACCACCGCCGATGGAGTAATACGTTTGGCTGTAGATAGCTTTATCACCGGCGAGTGCAGTGATGCGCATACCGTTTTCATGCAGCGAAAGATTATCTTCGTGGAAGTTCATGCAGCTATCGACCGGGAACTCCACTTCACGCTGACCCTTCGCCAGCAACAGGCGGCCGTGCGTGTTCACATCCTGAATAAAGTGGGGAATAGCATCGATATCGACAGTGTCCGGCATATTGCCTGCCAGACCCAGAATAATGGCGATATCTGTGTGGTGGCCTTTCCCGGTGAGGGAAAGTGAACCGTATACATCAACCACGACACGCGTGACGTTCTGCAAAATCCCTTGCTCGATTAAATCGTCAGCGAATTGCTTGCCGGCTTTCATTGGGCCGACGGTATGGGAGCTGGATGGGCCAATACCGATTTTGAAAATATCGAATACGCTAATCATGTTGCGTCCGTTGCCTGAGTAACTGAATGGGGAAAGAACCGCCAGCAGAATGCTGGCGGTTTAGAACTTTTAGATGAACAGGGAGTATAGAGAGTAAGAGATAGCTGAAATTGCGACCAGACCCATAATCACTACAAATACATTGCTGATATGACCGCTGTATTTGCGCATTGCCGGGACTTTTTGAATCGCATACATCGGCATCAGGAACAGGATCATGGCGATGATTGGCCCGCCCAGGGTTTCAATCATACCCAGAATGCTTGGGTTCAGAGTGGCAACAATCCATGTTGTCACCAGCATAAAGATAGCCGTGATACGGTTCAGTTTGCTTACTTCAATACTCTTACCTTTACCGCGCAGGGATTTGATAACCATGCCGTTAAAGCCTTCACGAGCGCCCAAATAGTGGCCGAGGAAGGATTTGGTGATAGCAACGATAGCGATGATAGGCGCCATCCAGGCAATCACTGGTGCATTAAAATGGTTAGCCAGGTAAGTCAGAATAGAGATGTTTTGTGCTTTGGCTTCTGCCAGGTTTTCTGGAGTCAGGCTCAATACGCAGCTGAATACGAAGAACATCACGGTCAGGACCATCATGATATGTGCGTAAGACAGAATACGCGAACATTTCTTCTCTGCTTCCTCACCATATTCATTACGTTTTGCTACAGCAAACGCAGAGATGATTGGTGAGTGGTTAAAGGAGAACACCATTACCGGGATGGCCAGCCACAGGGTCATCCACAGGCCAGTGCCCGTTGCAGGCGTGCTGCTGAAAGACAGGGTATCAAATGCCGCACTGCTCCAGTTTGGAATCAGGTATAACGCCAGAACCATCAGGGCTGCCACGAATGGGAACACCAGAATACTCATCGCTTTTACGATCATCTGCTCACCGAAACGAACGATAGTCATCAGACCGACGATCAGAATCAGCGACAAAATCGCACGTGGCGGAGAAACCATACCCAACTGGTGAGTAATGAAGTTATCAACGGTATTGGTGATAGCCACGCTATAAACCAGAAGAATTGGATAGATAGCAAAGAAGTAGAGCAAGGTAATCACTTTACCTGCACCCACACCAAAGTGCTCTTCTACGACTTCGGTAATGTCTTCGCCAGGGTTTTTACCTGACAGCACGAAGCGAGTCAGACCACGGTGGGCAAAAAAGGTCATCGGGAAAGCAAGAATTGCCATGATGAATAACGGGATCAGGCCGCCAACACCGGCGTTAATCGGCAGGAATAACACGCCTGCGCCGATTGCCGTGCCATACAGGCCCAACATCCACATGGTATCGGACTTGCGCCACGAACTTTTGCTCTCGACAGAGGCAATACTGCCGGTTTGAGTGGTTTCCATCTACTACTTCTCCAAAGGAACATATGATTCGAAATCTGGTTCAACCGCGATGTTCTGCCATTGAC
>DASXXQ010000100.1:0-44931 GCA_036502985.1 Buttiauxella sp. | reverse complement strand
GTACATGCCGATAAACCTAACGTCCCTAAAGGTCTTGCGAAGTATCTGACCATGCTGCATCAGGAACTGAGCAGCCATATGATGAAAGAAGAGCAGATCCTGTTCCCAATGATTAAACAGGGTATGGGGTCACAGGCCAATGGCCCGATTAGCGTGATGGAAAGTGAGCATGATGATGCGGGCGAGTTGCTGGAAGTTATCAAGCACACCACTAATAACGTGACGCCACCGCCGGAAGCCTGCACCACATGGAAAGCGATGTACAACGGGATTAATGAATTGATTGATGACTTGATGAATCACATCAGTCTTGAAAATAACGTGCTATTTCCACGCGCATTAGCAGGGGAATAACTGTTTTCCCCTCTCCCTTTAAGAGAGAGGGGAATAACCCTTACTTACGCATTGCTGCAATACGTTTCTTACCGACAAATATCCAGAACACACCTAACACCACAAACCACAATGGCGTCACCATTAACGCCTGGCGGGTATCTTGCTCCAGCGTCAGCAGCACAATCACAAATACGAAGAATGCCATACATACCCAGCACATCAGTTTACCGAGCGGCATTTTGTAGATGGATTTCTCATGCAATTCCGGGCGCTGTTTACGGTACACAAGGTACGAGCACAGAATAATTGTCCAGACAAACATGAACAGAATCGCCGATACCGTCGTAATCATGGTGAAGGCGGTAATCACGTCCGGATTCACATACAGCATCACCACGCCGCCCAACAGGCAGATACAGGAGAAGGTTAACCCCTTCGCCGGAACGGCATTCTTAGACAGTTTTCCAAACGCTTTTGGCGCCGCGCCGTCTTGCGCTAAACCAAACAGCATACGGCTGGTAGAGAACACGCCGCTGTTTGCAGAAGAAGCCGCAGAAGTCAGCACCACAAAGTTGATGATGCTCGCGGCCGCAGGCAGACCCACCAGCACAAACAGTTCAACAAAGGGGCTCTTATCCGCTACGACGGAACGCCATGGTGTGACCGACATAATCACAATCAGCGCGAACACATAAAACATGATGATACGGATAGGAATCGAGTTGATTGCACGCGGCAGAGATTTTTCCGGATCTTTCGTTTCAGCGGCAGTGGTACCCACCAACTCAACGCCCACAAACGCAAACACCGCTATCTGGAAGCCCGCGAAGAAACCACTCAGCCCTTTCGGGAACCAGCCACCATCGTTCCACAGGTTGTTGAGAGACGCTTCAACACCCGACGGCGAATGGAAGTTCGTTAGAATCATCACCAGGCCGATAACAATCAAACCGACGATGGCGACGATTTTGATCATCGCAAACCAGAACTCCATCTCACCGAACATTTTCACGGTAGCGAGGTTCAGGCTCAGCAGCACCACGATTACGGCAAGCGATGCCACCCAATCCGACAGGCCAGGGAACCAAAATTGTGCGTAGGAAGTTATCGCCACCACGTCAGCCATACCGGTGACTACCCAGCAGAACCAGTAAGTCCAGCCAGTGAAATACCCTGCCCACGGGCCGAGTAAATCCGCCGCAAAGTCGCTGAACGACTTGTATTCGAGATTCGATAACAGCAGTTCGCCCATCGCTCGCATCACGAAGAACAGCATAAAGCCGATAATCATGTAGACGAAGATGATGGAGGGTCCTGCAAGGCTAA
Organism: Buttiauxella sp.; assembly: GCA_036502985.1. Lineage (GTDB taxonomy): Bacteria > Pseudomonadota > Gammaproteobacteria > Enterobacterales > Enterobacteriaceae > Buttiauxella. The sequence goes on along the minus strand of DASXXQ010000100.1, from coordinate 43,269 downwards.
TCGTCTTACCAGAGCCCATGAACAGGCCGGTTCCGATGGCACCACCGATGGCGATAAGTTGAATGTGGCGATTGCTTAAATTACGCCGCAGCGATTGTTCAGACGGAGCCTCAGCTTCGTCTGCAACTTTTATCTGATCTACCATGTTGTATTTTTCCTGTACCTGTCTGTTGTGTTCAGGCTCTACTGGCCTTTATTAAAATATGGAGAATGTGATGTTGTTGTTCCTGGGAACTCAAAGATAGTAGGGAAGAATTGGGAGAATGAATACTAACAATAAATCAAATTGTTAATTTAATGTTTATTTTGAGTACAAAATCACGGGTAAAGAGTGAGGAGCCTCACACAAAAACTCAGGAAAGGAGTGTTTACCAGATTAAATCACGCTTTATTTGTTAACGACCAAATAAAAACCCCGCCGAAGCGGGGTCGTTTGAACGCTTACAGAATCTCGAGCAGTTCAACTTCAAAAACCAGAGTGCTGTACGGAGGAATTGACGCACCAGCGCCACGCTCACCGTAAGCCAGGTTCTGAGGGATAGTCAGTTCCCACTTTGAGCCAACTGGCATCAGAGTCAGCGCTTCAATCCAACCTGCGATAACGCCACTTACCGGGAATTCAGCTGGCTCACCACGTTGTACGGAGCTGTCAAACACGGTGCCATCAATCAGCTTACCGGTGTAGTGAACACGAACGTGGTCTTTACGCGCAGGGATTGGACCTGTGCCTTGAGTCAGAACGCGGAATTGCAGACCAGACTCGGTGCTGCTCACGCCTTCTTTGTTGCTGTTTTCTTGCAGGTATTTCTGTCCTTCAACAGCCATTTCTTTCTGGCGTTCCTGGCGAACAGCGTCAGCACGCTCGTGAACTTCACGCAGTGCGCGATGAACCACATCAACCGGAACTGCCGGAGCATTCCCTTCCAGCGCATCACGCAGACCAGCAACCAGAGCTTCTGGCAGCAGACCTTGCAGACCAGATTCGCTCAGTTGTTGACCGACCTGTAAACCAATACCGTAACTTGCTTGCGCTTCGACGCTGTCAAAAGAAGGGGTCGTCATGAGATTTCCTTTAAGGGTGTATAAAAGCAAGCGTGCAGCATAGCAGCGTCAACCAATTGGGTAAAATGCAAAAGCGGCAATGGTGACAAATGCAGACGAAACAGGAACAATGGTTTGAATGAGCGTTAAATTACGGTTTAGCTTCACGTAAACTGGGATTGTGCAGAGCATCAAACAGTTAGCGTTCTATAATGGGGTGGGTAAATGTACAGAACACATTGTGTGAAAATGAGGAGGGTTGCCAATGCGATTCGCTATTAAACCTTGGCTTGCGCAGATTTGGCATGCACCCGATCATTTCCGGCTGATGGACCCGCTGCCGGTTATGCACCGTCGTGGCATTATCATTGCGGCAATTGTCGTTGTTATCGGCTTCCTGTGGCCTACCGCCGACGAGCCAACTCGCCCGGTTACGCGTGATGCGCAGCTTTCCATTGAGTCGCAATCTCCGATGCATGCGGAGCTGGTCAATCCACCGGCTAATACTTCCCCAGCAGCTCCCGTAGAGCCTTCCCGCGTGGAAGAACAACCGCAAGCAGATGCTCAATCACCCATTCCGCAATCCAATAACGATATCCAGCAGCAATGGCGTTCGTACCGTGTTGAGTCCGGACAAACCATGGCGCAGCTCTTCCGCGATCATAATTTACCCCCCGCAGATGTTTATTCGATGGCGCAAGTAGAAGGCAGTAACAAACCGCTAAGCACGCTGCAAACCGGGCAAATGGTGCAAGTTCGTCAGAATGCGAATGGTGTGGTGACGGGGCTAACAATTGACATTGGTAACGACCAGCAAGTGCTGTTTACACGTCAGCCTGATGGCAGCTTTATTCGTGCTCGTTAACGTCTCACTCGATTAATAGAGTTGCAGGCAGGCATTGAAGTATGGCGAATAAATGCAAAACGCCGGCACGAGGCCGGCGTTTTTACGTATTACATCAGCGTAAATTACGCTTCAGCAACAACGTTTACAGTCAGTTTAGCGAATACTTCGCTGTGAACCTGGAAGTCCACTTCGTGCTCACCAGCAGTACGCAGAACGCCGTTCGGTAAACGAACTTCGCTCTTAGCCACTTCAACGCCAGCTGCAGTTACAGCATCAGCGATGTCGCGAGTACCGATGGAACCGAAAAGTTTACCTTCGTCGCCAGCTTTAGACGCGATAGTAACAGTTTCGAGTGCGTTGATTTTCGCAGCGCGAGCTTCAGCAGCAGCCAGAACGTCAGCTAATTTAGCTTCCAGTTCTGCACGGCGTGCTTCGAAGAATTCAACGTTTTTCTTGGTAGCAGGAACAGCTTTACCCTGTGGTACCAGGAAGTTACGAGCATAGCCCGCTTTAACACTAACCTGATCACCCAGGCTACCCAGGTTTGCTACTTTATCAAGCAGAATAACTTGCATTACCTTATCCTCTCAAAGTCGTTAATGGACAGTGGCCGATTACTGATGACGATCAGTGTATGGCAACAAAGAAAGGTAACGAGCGCGCTTGATGCAGCGAGCCAACTGACGCTGGTATTTTGCACGAGTACCGGTAATACGGCTCGGAACAATTTTACCACTTTCAGTGATGTAGTTTTTCAGTGTAGCGATGTCTTTATAATCGATCTCTACAACGCCTTCCGCGGTGAAACGGCAGAACTTGCGACGACGGAAATAACGTGCCATTAGGCTAGTCTCCAGAATCTATCAATTCAATCTGCTCGGCATGCAATACCACTTTGTTCAGACCATTTTTTGCCTGATGGCAACTAATGAAACCTTGAACCGTGAGTACCGTGCCGACCGTAATACTGTGAGTAATGGCTGAAAGTGCGTGCCCGCTAATAATAACTGGCATACGGCACCAGGCCTGCCGGCTTAAACCGGCTTCCTCTTGCACAGAACGGTGCTCAAGCACGAACTGGCAGTGAGGAATTCCTGACGGACTGACCTTGCGAAGAGGCGTCTTGCACACTGTGCCAGACAACACCAGGCGGTTGGCCGTCATTGGAAATTACTCTTCAGAATCCCCAGCATCTGCATCATCAGCAGTTTCGCTAGCGAAGTCATCACGGCGATCGCGACGTTCGTCTTTAGCTTTAACCATTGGAGATGCTTCGGTAACCGCGTGCTTAACGCGCATAACCATGCTGCGGATAACGGCGTCGTTGAAGCGGAAGTTAGTTTCCAGCTCATCGATCACTTCCTGCGGAGCTTCAACGTTCAGCAGAACGTAGTGTGCTTTGTGCAGTTTGTTGATCGGGTAAGCCAGTTGACGGCGGCCCCAGTCTTCCAGACGGTGGATCGTACCTTCTGCTGCAGTGATTGCAGTAGTGTAACGTTCGATCATACCCGGAACCTGTTCGCTCTGGTCAGGATGGACCATAAAAACGATTTCGTAATGACGCATCGAATTGCTCCTTACGGATTATTCAGCCTCCTGTCAGGGTCAGCCGCGGCCCATGGAAGCAAGGAACGTGTTTATAAAGGCGGCTGAAAAATTGACGCGTAATCATACAAGCGCAGCCCGGCAAACTCAAGGTTATATAGAAATTAATTCTTTTGCATGAAGGTCAAACATTGTGCAATGCGCTAACCCAGTGAAATCTATAGCATTGCTTTGAATAGCTTAAAATTTTTGACCAACACCATCAGAAATGGTCACTTTTTATTCAACGCTATGGCGTTACACTTATTGTCATAGGCCGCCACTATTCATTAACAGGAGCGACGACCCACGGCTAACACATTACGTTGTAGTGGAGCGGATTATGAAAACTATCGCTTTAGCCTTTGCCGCGGCACTTTTACTTTGCTCGAATGCGACAGCTGCTATCAAAATTGACAACCATCAGGCCAAAAATATGGATGATGTGATGAGCTTAGGGGTGATTTACATCAACCATAATTTTGCTACTGAACAAGAGGCCGAAGTCGCGATTAATAACGACGCGGACCAACACGGAGCAAAGTACTTCCACACAATACTGATGAGAGAGCCTGGCAGTAACGGCAATATGCGTGTCAGTGCTGATATCTATCGGTAACAGAAGGCAATGAATGAAGTAACGCGTTAACACCAGGAATACCACAACGACATAGAAAGCCAACGTTTGACTTGCCCCCGCTTGCGGGGGCTTTTTTATATCAGGCTACAGGTGTTCGCTAAAGAAACGGCTGGTAGCTTCAAGCGCTGTAGGCGTAATGCGATGTTTTACCCCCGGCGCCCGTAAGCAGATCATTTGTTTATTTAGCCCATTATCAATAAGTGCCTGCTCCAGACGCCACGTCTGCTCTGCCGGAACTACATCATCTTCCTCGCCATGCCATAATAAAAGTGGTCGGTTACCGATGCTTTCCAACTGATGACTGATGTCGTATTCAGCAAGTGCGTTAAGCGAATCGAGTTCCTGCGCCCGAGGAGGAAATAGCGTTTGCCCAAGCGACGTAAAATATCCAGACCCCATCAGACACGCCACACAGCGAACTTGCGGGTAACGCGCCATAATTCCAAGAGCGGTCATTCCTCCCATAGAGGCACCACCCACAGCCGTGCGTTTTTCATCAATCGGATAACGCTCGGACAATGCCTGGCGAAGCGATGAAAATTCATCAATATTTTGTTTGAGAATTGACCAAAATTGATACAGGCGTGCCGTTTCATCACCCGTAAAACGGGCACCGTGCTGCTCAGCATCAGGCATGATCACCCGCATTCCTGCCTGAGCGAGTGCGACAGCAAAGTAGCTGTAAACCAGTTTGGATGACGTAAAACCATGGTAGAAAAACACGACAGGGAGTTTGTTATCTTTTTTCCCGGCGGGTAAGGCATGCAAAACTTCAATACCAGCCAACTGCTCGGTATAGATTTCTATCATGGGATTCACTCCGTATCATTGTGAAACATCCTTTGTAAGCCAGCACTTACAGGATGGCAAGCCATTAGCGGGCAGTGATTATTCTTCACTATGAGATCTGCTTAGCGATTTTCATTCGAAAGTCATTAAAAAGCGCGGGGAAGCTAACAGAACGGGAACATTCCCTCTTCCCAGAAAAAAACCGGGGCTACAATATGGCTATTAAGAGACGAGAAACGATCATGCGACTGCTATCAGCTTTGTTACTTGCGACAACGCTTAGTGCCTGTAGCGTGTTGCAAGGTACGCCGCAACCTGCCCCTCCGGTCACTGGAAGCCCTCAGGAAATCCAGCGTTCGCAAACGCAGGGGTTAACCAAAATAGGGACAGTAACAGTACTCGAACGCGGCTCCCCGATGGATTCTGAAAGGGCGCTAAAAGAGAAGGCTGTTGCAGCAAAAGCGGATTACTACCTCATCCTTTTGAACGATGAGACTGTGGTGCCAGGGCAATGGTATGGACAGGCGATTTTGTACCGCAAGTAATTCAATGCCGGGCTTATTTATTGTTATTTACACAGCTTTGCGTCAATTGATCGTTTGTTATGCACAATGAACTTCGGCCTACGGAAAGCGCTGAAGTTCGCCTAAGCGAAGGAATGCCCTGTTGAATTAGGGTACGTAATAAAGGAGCTTACTATGAAACGATCACTGGCCTTAACCTCATTGCTGTTGTCAGTAGGGCTTATTACAACATCGGCGCAATCAGCAGAAGATGTTGCCGCAGATTGTGTAACGGGATTGAACGAAATCGGCATGATTTCTGTAAATGGCATCGCGGGTAGCGTGCAGGATGTCGAAAAAGTCATTGCCCTGAAGGCGGATGAACATGGAGCATCGTACTATCGCATTATCAAAATGCAGGAAAACCAGCTTGCAGAAGGTTGGCGAGTACAAGCCATTATTTATGCATAAGTAAGCCAGCGACCATTTAACAAACTCTATGGCGCTGGCTTTTATGTTTTTACCCCGTACGTCCTGTCGCTCGCAGCAACACATCAAGTAAAACCTGATTGGGCAACACACTTTCCCCCCGCGAATCCAACATCATTCGGCACCAGGCCTCGCCTAGTGGCGGAGACAAATGCTGCAAAACCTGAGCACCCGTTGCAAGAAGCGCTAATAACCGGCTTAGCTCCCGGCCCCATTCCTCTTGTGGCTTATGCAGCCGTTGTTGTAATTGCCGCCAACTGCGATCGAAATGTCGGTTCTGCCCTTTCACCTCGTCAAATTCAGCATGTAGCATTTCCATCGCGCCAGGCTGTTTTGCCAGCACCCGCAAAACATCCAGACTCATGATATTGCCTGAGCCTTCCCAAATACTGTTCACCGGCATTTCGCGGTAAATACGCGGCAATTCGCTGTCTTCGCAATAACCGATTCCGCCGAGCACTTCCATCGCCTCAGCGACAAAAGGTATGCCCGATTTACAGACGCTAAATTTGGCGGCTGGAGTAAACAAGCGGCTGTATGCCAGTTCATGCGGGTTGCCTGGTGATTCCCAGGCACGGGCCAGACGGAACAGAAATGCCGTTTGCCCTTCAAGCTGCAAAGCCATGCGCCCGAGAACCTGGCGCATAACGGGCAAATCAATGAGGTTTTTGCCAAAAGCTTGTCGTTGATGAGCGTGATAGAGAGCCACTGAGAGCGCACGGCGCATAAGGCCATGGCTGCCAAGTGCGCAGTCAAAACGGGTGTATCCGCCCATTTTCAATATTGAACGAATCCCCTCGCCCTCTTCGCCAATAAGCCAGGCGGTTGCATCGCAAAACTCCACTTCACTGCTGGCGTTCGAGCGATTGCCTAGTTTGTCTTTCAAGCGTTCAAGGCGAACATGATTGCGTTGCCCATCGGGTAAATAGCGGGGCAGGAAGAAGCAAGACAACCCACCTTTTGCCTGGGCCAGCACCAAATGCGCATCGCTTTGCGGAACAGAAAAAAACCATTTATGACCCACTAAGCGATACATTTCGCCAGGCCCGCGTTTATCGATGGCTTCTGCACGCGTCGTATTACTCAATACATCAGAGCCTCCCTGTTTCTCTGTCATCCCCATGCCAATCAACAGGCCGCGTTTCTGGGCCCCCACAGAGAGATGCGCATCGTAACGATCGCTGAGCAACGGTTTCAGCCAGGACTGGAATTCTTTAGGGAGGTGTTTTTGTAACAGTGGGATGGCGCCGAAGGTCATGGTTATGGGGCATAGCGTGCCCGCTTCCACTTGCGCATGTTGAACGAAGCGCGCAGCGCGGGCCACAAACGAGCCCTGACGAGCATCTTCTTGCCACGGTAAGTTGTGCACCCGATTGGCAAAAAGCCCTTGCATCAGCAAATGCCAGGCCGGATGAAAACGCACGTCATCAAGCCTTTCTCCGCTCGAGTCGTAACGAAGCAATTCGGGTGGATTCGTATTGGCCAGGCGCCCCAATTCCAGCGATTCAGCCGAGCCAAGTTGCTGGCCAATGCTCGCTAAAAGCTCGGCATCCCAGCTTGCCCCTTCACGGGCAACAGCTTCGGTTAACGAAATATCAGAGAGAAAAAGGTTACTGTTGTTGAGGGGTATCGGTTGGTTAAAAACGGTATGAGTTTGCCAGCGCATCGTGTTCCCTCCTGTAATGGCATTGCCATTAGTATGGACGGTGACAGCACTTATGCATGGAGGGGGATCACAAAGCGGGGTGCTTTCGCACCCCACGGGAAATTAACTGCGTTGACGCACAGCTTCGAACAGGCAAATACCGGTCGCAACGGAGACGTTCAATGAAGAAACCGTTCCGGCCATTGGGATGCTAATCAACTCATCGCAATGTTCACGCGTCAGGCGACGCATACCTTCACCTTCAGCGCCCATCACCAACGCCATTGGGCCAGTCATTTTGCTCTGGAACAAGGTGTGGTCTGCTTCACCCGCCGTCCCCACGATCCAAACGTTCGCTTCCTGCAACACACGCATGGTGCGCGCAAGGTTGGTCACGCGGATAAGTGGAACGTTTTCGGCTGCGCCACAGGCCACTTTTTTGGCCGTTGCATTCAGCTGTGCGGAGCGATCTTTAGGAACGATAACCGCATGGACGCCGGCTGCATCTGCGCTACGAAGGCAAGCACCGAGGTTATGCGGGTCGGTAACGCCATCCAGAATCAGCAGGAAGGGTTGGTCGATTTCGGCAAGCAGATCCGGAATATCGTTTTCCTGATACTGGCGACCCGGTTTAACACGGGCGATGATACCCTGGTGCACAGCACCTTCGGATTTCTCATCCAGCCATTGGCGGTTTGCCATTTGAACCGGCACCCCCTGGGCTTCCAGTGCATGAATTAAAGGCATCAGACGTTTGTCTTCACGGCCTTTAAGAATAAAAACTTCCTGGAAACGCTGGGGGGCGTTATCAAGTAGCGCCTGGACGGCGTGGATGCCGTAAATCATTTCACTCATTGCTGTTACTCATTTCAGACGCAGGTGCGCCAATGTTAATTTGCGCGTAAATGTCGGATGTCGCTAACGCTAATCCGACCTACGGAAAGCAGTTGTAAGGTGAATAAGCGAAGCACCATCCACCGTTCCAAACGTAGGGTGGATAAGCGAAGCGCCATCCACCTTTTCAAAGCTAACTCGGTTGTTTCTTCGCCGCGCGTTTGGCTTTCGTCGCTGCCGCTATTTTACGCGTCTTATCAGAAGGAGTTTTTGCTTTCTTCTCCTTCTTCTCGGTCTTATCGGCTTTCGCTTTCTTCGGCTTTGCAGGCCCTTTCTCTTTACGGAAAGAACTATCTGGCTCGAAGTTTACGCGTTTGCCGCCTTGACGCCGTTTTGGTCCATTGCCGTTTGCGCCTTTTTTAGCTCGGTCTTTCTCAGTTTTACCGGCACCGCGAGGTACACGGGTACTTGAAAGCAAAGCAAAATCAATCTTGCGCTCGTCCATATGGACAGCTTCAACGCGTACTTCTACACGGTCGCCCAAACGATAAGTCTGCCCGCCGGATTCGCCAATCAGGCGTTGCCCAACCTGGTCGAAACGGTAGTAGTCGTTATCAAGAGTCGAAACGTGTACCAGACCATCGATAAACAGGTCATCAAGGCGCACAAAGAAGCCAAAACCAGTAACGCTTGCGATGATCCCGCTGAAGGTCTGGCCAACTTGATCCTGCATAAAGTCACATTTCAGCCAGTCGGCAACATCGCGTGTCGCTTCATCGGCACGGCGTTCAGCCATGGAGCAATGCTGGCCAAGTTGCAGCATCTCTTCCATGTTGTAGTGCCAGCCACCAGATTCGGTGCTGTTGCCTGTATGGCCCTGCTCCTTCGCCAGCAGATATTTAATCGCACGGTGCAGCAGCAAATCTGGGTAGCGACGAATCGGCGAGGTAAAGTGCGCATAAGACTGCAACGCAAGGCCGAAGTGACCACGGTTTTCTGGATCGTAAACCGCCTGTTTCATGGAGCGCAGCAACATCGTTTGCAGCATTTCATGATCCGGACGATCGGCGATAGAACTCAGCAGTTCAGCATAATCACGTGGCTCTGGTTTCTGCCCACCAGGCAGTTCCAGACCCAACTCAGCCAGCACAGAACGGAACGCGGTGATCGCGTCGTTGCTTGGGCGGTCGTGATCGCGGAACAGTGACGGTTCATTATGCTTTTCAACAAAACGAGCCGCAGAGATATTCGCGAGGATCATGCACTCTTCGATAAGCTTGTGCGCATCGTTACGTACGGTTTGCTCGACGCGCTCAATACGACGTTCAGCGTTGAAGATAAACTTCGCTTCTTCGCTTTCGAAAGAGATGCCACCGCGCTGTGCTCGGGAAACATCCAGCACTTTATACAGATTGTGCAGCTCTTCGATATGTTTAACGATCGGCGCATACTGCTCACGCAGTTCCTGATCGCCCTGCAACATATGCCACACTTTGGTGTAGGTCAGACGTGCATGGGAGCTCATTACCGCTTCGTAGAATTTCGAGCCAGTCAGGCGGCCTGTCGAGGATATAGTCATCTCGCAAACCATACACAGGCGGTCAACCTGCGGATTCAGCGAGCACAAACCGTTGGACAGCACTTCCGGCAGCATTGGGATAACTTGCGATGGGAAGTAAACTGATGTGCCACGGTTACGAGCCTCGCTGTCCAGCGCTGTTGGTGGACGAACGTAGTAACTTACGTCAGCAATCGCAACCCACAAACGCCAGCCGCCGCCACGTTTCTTCTCACAGAATACGGCGTCATCAAAGTCACGCGCGTCTTCACCATCGATGGTAACAAGCGGCAGATCGCGAAGATCCACACGGCCTGCTTTCGCTTCTTCCGGCACTTCTTCTTTAAGCTTAGCTACCTGAGCTTCTACTTCTGGCGGCCAGACGTACGGGATTTCATGGGTGCGCAGTGCCATATCAACGGCCATGCCAGTACCCATGTTATCGCCCAATACCTCGACAATTTTACCTACCGCTTTAGTGCGGCGAGTTGGACGTTGGGTGAGTTCTACCACCACCACAAAGCCCATGCGCGCACCCATCAGTTCTTCTGGTGGGATAAGAATATCGAAGCTTAAACGGCTGTCGTCCGGTACCACAAATCCAATACCCGCATCGGTAAAGTAGCGGCCAACGATTTGCCCGGTTCTTGGTTCCAGCACACGCACAATGCGCGCTTCACGGCGGCCTTTACGGTCAGCACCCAGCGGCTGCGCCAGTACGATATCGCCGTGCATGCACATTTTCATCTGCTCAGATGAAAGGTAGAGATCGTCTTTACGACCTTCTACGCGCAAGAAGCCAAAACCATCGCGATGGCCAATAACTTTGCCTTTTAGGAGATCAAGACGTTCTGGCAGGGCATAACACTGACGGCGGGTAAAGACCAGCTGTCCATCGCGTTCCATGGCTCGCAGACGGCGACGCAGCGCTTCAAGTTGTTCTTCACCAGTAATGTTGAGTTCTTCAGCCAGTTCATCACGATTAGCTGGTTTTTCACGTTTGGAGAGATGAGCGAGTATAAATTCCCGACTTGGAATCGGGTTTTCGTATTTTTCGGCTTCTCGTTCCTGAAAAGGATCTTTTGACATTGCGGTTCCTCCGTTGTCATCTGCTGAGGAAATTGTGATTTATTCCACCAGCAATAATTTGTAGAGCGGTTGGTTTTGATCCACCAAATCGGCCAGCGTGTGCTTGTCCAGCTCCGCCAGGAAGCTCTGCACCGCCTGGGCCAGCGCCTGTTTCAGGCGACATGCGGGGGTGATATGACAAAACTCACTGCTACAGTTCACCAAAGATAGCGGTTCCAGCTCGCGCACCACGTCACCTACACGAATTGTTTGCGCAGGTTTGCCGAGGCGAATGCCACCGTTTTTGCCGCGCACTGCTGTCACATAGCCCGCGCGACTGAGTTGATTGATGATTTTCACCATGTGATTACGTGATACTCCGTACACTTCTGTGACTTCAGAAATGCTCGTCATTTTGCCTTCTGGCAAAGACGCCATGTAAATCAAAGCACGTAAACCGTAATCAGTAAAACTCGTTAACTGCACATCAACCTCTTGGGTGGGAGGGGAAACGCTGTTCGCCATCAGGGCGATATATTGATGATAAACCAGCCATAAGGTTGCCAGCTAATTTATTTAACGGGGAAGGTGGATTAAACGACAGGGGAAAACAATAAGGGGCGTGCCAGGCACACCCCATTACATCATTATGCGTCGAACGGGTCGCGCAGAATCATGGTTTCAGAACGGTCCGGGCCGGTAGAAATAATATCTACAGGAACTTCGGTCAGTTCTTCAATACGTTTGATGTAGTCCAGTGCAGCTTGTGGCAAACCACTACGTTCTTTCACACCAAAGGTCGTTTCTGACCAGCCTGGCATGGTTTCGTAGATAGGCTCGATGCCTTCCCAGTCGTCCGCAGCCATTGGAGTGGTAGTCACTTCGCGGCCATCTGGCAGACGGTAGCCAACGCAGAGTTTAACTTCTTTCAAGCCGTCCAGTACGTCCAGCTTGGTCAGGCAGAAACCTGACAGGGAGTTGATCTGCACTGCACGACGCACAGCAACGATATCCAACCAGCCTGTACGACGACGACGACCAGTAGTCGCACCGAACTCGTTACCTTGTTTGCACAGGAACTCGCCGATATCATCAAACAGTTCAGTTGGGAACGGACCTGCGCCAACGCGAGTAGAGTACGCTTTGATAATACCCAGAACGTAATCAACATAACGTGGACCAATGCCGGAACCTGTTGCCACGCCACCCGCGGTGGTGTTGGAAGAGGTCACGTACGGATAGGTACCGTGGTCGATGTCCAGCAGTGTGCCTTGAGCACCTTCGAACATGATGAAGTCGCCGCGCTTACGTGCTTGATCCAGAAGATCGGACACATCAACTACCATGCTGGTCAGAATGTCAGCAACAGCCATGACATCGTCCAGAACTTTCTGGTAATCAACCGCTTCAACTTTATAGAAGTTAACCAGTTGGAAGTTATGGTATTCCATTACTTCTTTCAGTTTGTCTGCAAAGGTGGCTTTGTCGAACAGGTCGCCAACGCGCAGGCCACGACGGGCCACTTTGTCTTCATATGCAGGACCGATACCACGACCAGTAGTCCCGATAGCTTTAGCACCACGAGCTTTCTCACGAGCCATATCCAGCGCAACGTGATAATCAAGGATCAGTGGGCATGCTTCAGATAACAGCAAGCGCTCACGTACCGGAATCCCACGGTCTTCAAGCCCTTTCATCTCTTTCATCAGTGCCGCAGGAGACAGCACAACGCCATTACCGATGATGCTGGTAACGTTATCACGCAGAATACCTGATGGAATAAGATGAAGAACGGTTTTTTCACCGTTGATTACGAGAGTATGGCCTGCGTTGTGACCGCCCTGGTAGCGCACAACATATTTAGCCCGTTCAGTCAGGAGATCGACGATCTTCCCTTTACCTTCGTCACCCCATTGGGTGCCCAGTACGACGACGTTGTTACCCATTTTTCAAAATCACCGTTTGCTTAAAAAAGGATTCTACCATCGGTTTCTCCGATGATCAGCCCTTTTAGTATACAAAATGGTAATCGTCTACCTCAATGCAGCTCAAGCGCCGCTTCGACTCAACATATAGTAGATAACGATGCCAGCAACCACTAGACCACCACCAAAACGGCGCAGTGTATTATCCGGAAGCTGAATTAAAGCTGCAATCATACGGCGCCACATGCGTGGGTAAAGCATCGGTCCAAGCCCTTCGAGCACTAATACCAACGCTAATGCAATCCAGATAGTCGAATTCATAATTCCCTCAAACACCAATAAAAAAAGAGCCGGTTATACCGGCTCTTGAGTCACTCGCGAATATTAACGTGAACTGTTCGCAGGTGTTTTCATGTAGCGGAAGAAATCACTATCCGGACTTAACACCATGACGTCCTGACCTGACTGGAAGCTTGCTTCATAAGCACGCAGGCTACGAATAAAGGCGTAAAAATCTGGGTCCTGGCTGAATGCGTCAGCAAACAGTTTGGCAGCTTCTGCATCACCTTCACCACGGCTAATACGACCCTGACGTTCGGCTTCCGCCAAAGTACGAGTCACTTCGTAGTCGGCGGTAGCACGCAGCTTCTCAGCTTCTTCCTGACCTTGTGAACGGTGGCGACGAGCAACAGCCTCACGCTCCGCACGCATACGGTTATAGATAGCTTCAGAAACTTCTGCTGGCAGGTTGATTTGCTTGATACGCACATCAACCACTTCAATACCCAGCGCAGCCATACTGTTCGGGTTAACCACTGGCACTTTGCCTTTGGTTTCCGCCGTTACACGTGCCGCAGCTGAGGCAATCGCATCATCCGCAGCAGGCGTTGAGACTTCGTCATCAGTACCCGCAGAACCAGAGTTCAGCGCATCACGTACGTCCAGAGTCAGTCGGCCACGGGAATCGGTCACGATGTCTTTCACATCAAGACGACCAATTTCAGAACGCAGACGGTCGCTGAATTTACGTTTTAACAGCACTTCTGCCTGAGAAACATCACCACCACCGGTTGCCAGGTAGTAGCGGCTGAAGTCGCTGATACGCCATTTGATATAGGAATCAACAATCAGGTCTTTCTTCTCTTTAGTTACAAAGCGATCGGCCTGGTTGTCCATGGTCTGAATACGTGCATCAAGGGTTTTAACCGACTCGATAAACGGTATTTTGAAATGCAAACCTGGCTCGTAGACAACAGGCTTGTTTTCATCATCACGCAGTACTTTACCAAAGCGTAACGTAATTCCGCGCTCGCCTTCCTGTACTACGAAGACCGAGGTAAACAGCACCACCAGCACGATGATAATTAATGCAATGACTGACTTACGCATCGTTATTCACTCCCTACGCGCTGGTTATCAGTGCGCTGCGCGTTCACGCGGCGCTGGTCCATGATATCGCCCTGATTTGAAGAGGACGATGTGCTTGCGCTAGCGCTGCCGCTGCTTGAGCTGGATGCAGGAGGAAGACGCAACAAGTTGTTCGCCCCACTGGTGTCACTCTTTGCTGCAGGCTGTGAGCCACCTTTAAGCATCTGATCCAGAGGCAGAACCATCAGGTTGCCACCTTTGTCGTTAACCAACACTTTACGGGTATGGCTGAGCACTTTTTCCATCGTTTCGATATACAGACGCTCACGGGTAATTTCCGGTGCAGCTTTGTATTCCGGTAACAACTTAGCGAAGCGGGCAACTTCACCCTGCGCTTCTAACACGGTCTGTGTTTTATAAGCACGAGCTTCTTCGAGAATACGCTGTGCCTGACCGTTAGCACGTGGCTGTACTTCGTTGGTATACGCTTCAGCTTCACGGATGTATTGCTGTTCGTTTTCACGCGCAGAAATCGCATCATCAAACGCAGCTTTCACTTCTTCTGGCGGACGAGCAGCCTGGAAGTTGACGTCCAGTAAAGTGATACCCATGTTGTATGGACGAATGGTTTCTTCCAGTTCACGCTGAGTATCATTACGGATAATGGTACGACCCTCGGTGAGGATCTTGTCCATCGTGTATTTACCAATAACGCCACGCAATGCGCTGTCAGTTGCCTGACGCAAGCTATCGTCTGCGCTGGTTACGCTAAACAGGTAACGACGCGGATCGGTAATGCGATACTGCACGTTCATTTCGACACGAACCACGTTCTCATCGGAAGTCAGCATCACACCTGACGCTGCCAATTCACGTACTGCTTCAACGTTTACCGCTCTGACTTTATCGATGAATGTCGGTTTCCAGTTCAGGCCCGGTTCAACCAAATGGCTGAATTGGCCAAAACGCGTTACGACACCACGTTCAGCTTCTTTGATGGTATAGAACCCAGTTGCAGCCCAAATAACGACAGCGACAGCGGCAGCGATGCCGATCATGCGGCCACCAATGTGGGGACGCGGAAGCTGTGAAGAACCACCACCAGAATTACCGCCACCACCACTCTTACCGCCGCCCAGACCACCGAGTTTTTTGCTTAACTTCCGGAAGATATCATCCAGATCAGGTGGCCCCTGATCCCGCCCTCCTTTGTTACCCCCAGAGTCGCCGCCAGGTTTGCTGCTTCCCCACGGGTCGCGGTCCTGTCCGTTATTACCGGGCTGATTCCACGCCATGTTTATGCTCCATATTTGTTGTGCGGTGATATCCCCCTAAGGGGAAAAAGTCTTCAGGACATTCCCTTGACTTGCTAGACAATATAGTCAGCGAGTGCCGGTTCTTGTTTACAGAGGCGACGCCAGTCAACAATAGGCATACGAATTTGTAAGCCAACACTGCCGTCTTCCTCCATCCACTCTTTTTCTATTGCCTGAAGCTGATAAAAACGGCTCCGCAGTCGCCCTGCCTGAGGGGGTAAGCACAACGTATGCTGTGCAATTTCACCAGACAGGCGCTCTGTCAAAGCCTGGAAAAGCAGTGGAACACCGTCACCGGTCTGGGCAGAAAGCCAGACCCGTATCGGCATATTTTCGTCATCTCTGTCGATACGCGGAACAAAATCATCCAGCATATCTATCTTATTCATCACCAGCAGCGCAGGGATTTCATCAGCCTCAATCTCTTCGAGAACGGTATCAACCGCGGCAATGTTCTCCTCAATCCTGAGATCACTTGCATCAATGACATGGAGTAATAATGTCGCTTGACGCGTTTCCTGCAAGGTCGCTTTAAACGCTGCCACTAAGTCATGTGGCAGGTGACGAATAAAACCTACTGTGTCCGCCAGTATTGTTTCACCCACATCATCGACGTTAATACGACGCAGTGTTGGGTCTAACGTTGCGAACAACTTATCTGCGGCATAAACGTCTGCCGATGTTATCTGATTAAAGAGGGTGGATTTGCCGGCGTTGGTGTATCCCACCAGAGAAACGGTTGGGATATCAGCCTTGGCACGCGATCTTCGCCCTTGTTCACGCTGTTTTTCGACTCGTTCTAAGCGACCAAGGATCTGCATAATCCGATTGCGTAATAAACGGCGGTCGGTTTCAAGCTGAGTTTCCCCAGGTCCTCGTGAACCTATCCCCCCACCCTGACGCTCAAGGTGGGTCCAGCCGCGCACCAGGCGAGTTGCCATGTGACGTAACTGAGCCAGTTCAACCTGCAACTTACCTTCATGGGTACGCGCACGTTGAGCAAAAATATCTAAAATCAGGCCGGTTCTGTCGACGACACGACATTCACACAGCGCTTCGAGGTTACGCTCCTGGGCTGGAGACAACGCATGATCAAATAAAATGACCGATGCCCCAGTGGCTTTCACTGCATCGGCAATTTCAATTGCCTTACCTTCACCAACAAAATACTTCGGGTGAGGAGCTTTACGGCTACCAGTAACCACCTGCAATGCTTCGACGCCGGCTGAAGAGACCAGAGATTCAAACTCCTCTAGATCTTCCTTGTCTTTGTCTTGCGAAAAAAAGATGTGTACCAGCACCGCCTGCTCACCGGCATCATAACGGTCAAACAAGCGTATAACCTCTCAAAAAGACCAGCGGGGAACCCAGCATCCCTGGTTCCCCGGCTTGGAAAAACAACGTTACGCCTTATTCAGCGTCTTCGTTATCTTGTTGTGGCGCAGAACCTTGCGCACTTCCACCATGGTGGTAGCTGCCAGAACCGCTAGTGCCGGTGTTATTGCTGTGATGAGATACCGGACGTGACGGAACAACAGTTGAAATCGCGTGCTTGTAGACCATCTGGCTAACCGTGTTTTTCAACAGGATCACAAACTGATCAAAAGACTCAATCTGACCTTGCAGCTTAATACCATTCACCAAATAAATAGAAACTGGAACACGTTCGCGACGCAGTGCGTTCAAGAACGGATCTTGTAATGATTGCCCCTTAGCCATTCTATCTTTTCCTTATATGCTTGTTGTTTGTAACTCAAGAACCCTGAGGCTCTGAAAAACTGCGTAAGATACTGCGCACCATAACGATTCAATTGTACACATTCATTGATGCTTCGCACTAACTACCTGTACTACATCGTTGTAAGACTGAGACGGATTCTCACTGTCTAACCAGTGGACACCTTCCCAACCTCGCAACCAGGTCATCTGTCGCTTAGCCAATTGTCTCGTCGCGCAAATACCACGATAAACCATTTCATCATGTGAAATTTCACCCGCCAGATAAGACCACATCTGCCGGTAACCCACACAACGAATGGAAGGCATATCCGTATGCAAATCACCACGGGCAAAAAGAGCCCGTACTTCAGCTTCAAATCCCGAAGCTAACATCTGATGAAAACGCTGCTCAATTCTGTGATGGAGCAGTTCACGGCTCGCCGGGGCGATGGCGAACTGATGCACCTGGTACGGCAGAGCTTCTCCTGACGTTTGAGTCAGCTCCGTTAAAGTTTTACCCGAAATGAAAAAAACTTCCAGTGCGCGGGAAAGTCTTTGCGGATCATTTGGATGAATGCGTGCCGCAGCCACAGGATCTATCTGTGCTAACTCGCGATGCAACGCCTCCCATCCCTGCTCTGCTGCCTGTTTTTCTATCCGTTCCCGAACGTCTGGGTTGGCGGATGGCAACGGTGACAACCCTTCTAACAATGCCTTGAAGTAGAGCATAGTTCCCCCAACTAACAAGGGGATACGCCCAGCTGCAGTTATTTCTGCCATTTCAGCCAACGCATCACGCCGGAAATCAGCGGCGGAATAAGCCTGTGCCGGATCGAGGATATCAAGTAACCGGTGCGGCGCCTGGGCTAATTCTTCCGCCGTTGGCTTTGCAGTACCGATGTCCATCCCTTGATAGATAAGGGCCGAATCGACGCTTATCAACTCTACCGGCAACGTTTTACGTAAATTAATCGCTAACGCTGTCTTACCTGAGGCTGTTGGCCCCATCAGAAAAATTGCCTGTGGCAGGCTTTGCTTAACTTCAGTCATGTTTCAGGGCGTTCATCGCCAATTGTAGATCAACAGGTTGTAACAAACCGCCAGGTGGTGATTTCACCAGTTGCGGACAAAGGCGCTCTACGTCAGCCAGCAAGGCAATGGCCTGCGACTGGTTCCATTGCTCGTGTTCACCGTCCATTTGACGAGCAAACCATTGAGCAATTTTAGTGGCGTTAACCTCTGTCTGTTGCGCCAAGTATCCTGGCAGTTCGTGAATCAAGATTTGTAAATTTTGTTTACGCAAAGGTAAAGGTACCGCGCGAATTGTTATCTGACGCGATTCTGCAATAAATTCAATCCCCATTTCCAATAATAGTGGCTGAAAATTCACCAATACGTCTTGTTCTTCTTTGGTGACTTTTAAACGCACAGGGATCAACAGCGGTTGCGCACGGACTCCCTCGCTTCCTGGTACTAACTGCGCCAGTCTCAGCCAACGCTCAGCAACAGTTAAAGAAAGCACCATCACTTTCCCATCACGTTCCAGTAAGGCAACGTCGGGCGGGAGGATAGTCAGGACGCGGCCAAAACTTTGCGCATGTGCGCTCAATGCTTCCTGAGCTTCCGGCTCTGCCACTCGATTTACCGCCTTTTCCGCGGCAGTTGGCGTATTCAGCAACTCACGATACAGCGCACCTTCTTTCTTCTGAAAACCCGGCGCTGCATGGGGCCATAACGGCGTGTTGCTTTTACCCACGCTACCGCCACTGCTTTCGCTCATATTTACCACAGTGCTACGTGGCGACGGCTCGCGAGATGAAGAAGAAGCGGGTGTTGCGAACTGATTACGACCTGACGCAATGCGGTTTTCCGGCTGCCAGCGCGGTTGCGGTTCTTCCGCCGTTTCTTCCAGCGGCAACCGATTTTCTGTCTGCTGTTGCAGCACGCTTACTACGCCCTGGTAGATAAAATCATGTACCAGGCGCGACTGATGAAAACGCACTTCGTGTTTAGCCGGATGCACATTCACATCCACCTGATGCGGATCAATTTCAAGATAGAGCACAAACGCAGGTTGTTGGTCGACCCCAAGCTTATCTTCGCAGGCCTGGCGAATCGCGTGGTTAATCAATCGGTCACGCATCATACGCCCGTTGACATAACAGTACTGAATTTCAGACAGCGCTGAGGTCGTCGCAGAAGGCTCAGCGACCCAGCCGTGTAACGCCAGATCGCCGTGTTGCCATTCAATCGCCAAAGCCTGCTCGAGAAAAGATGAACCGCAAATGGCGCCAAGACGACGTTCACGTGATGCACCTTCAGCAACAGCGCGATACTGGCGAATAACTTTTCCGTTATGCGTCAGATTAATAGACACATCGAAGCGCGCCAGGGCAATACGCCTGACGATTTCATCAATGTGGTTGAATTCGGTTTTCTCGGTGCGCATGAACTTGCGACGGGCGGGCGTATTGTAGAACAAATCCAACACTTCAAGCGTGGTTCCAACAGGATGCGCTGCGGGTTTAACCGTGACGTCCTGCTCGCGCCCTTCGGCATAAGCCTGCCATGCCTCACTTTGCTCTGCCGTGCGCGATGTTAGCGTCAGACGAGCAACCGAGCTAATACTTGCCAGCGCTTCGCCACGAAAACCGAGGCTAATAATCGCCTCCAGGTCATCAAGCGTGGCTATTTTACTGGTGGCATGGCGAGCCAGCGCTAACGCCAGTTCGTCTTTTTTGATGCCGCAGCCGTTATCACGAATACGGATAAGCTTGGCACCACCGCGTTCGATATCAATATCAATACGCGTGGCGCCCGCATCAAGGCTGTTCTCAACCAGTTCTTTCACCACCGATGCGGGGCGCTCTACCACTTCGCCAGCAGCAATCTGGTTGGCAAGTTGCGGCGGCAGAACCTGAATCGGCATGAAATTTCCTTATTGAGTTATTGCGACCTGATCAAGGCTCGCGCCTTGCGAACGCGCAGTCTGAGCAGTTCCAGGTGCTGATTGTAACGGATGAGACTGGAAATAATCCCTGAGTCCCTGATAAATCGCCCCGGCAATTTTTTGCTGATAATCATCGCTATCGAGCAAGCGCTCTTCCGAGTTATTACTGATAAACCCGGTTTCTACCAGCACAGAAGGAATATCGGGTGAACGTAACACGCCCAGACTTGCATGTTCAGGACGACGTTTATGCAGTGCACCAACCCGTTGCATTTGGGCCAGCACTTTTGTGGCTACATCATACCCGACACGCTGTGAATGACCGAATTGCAAATCGAGCACCGCCTGGCTGAGATACGGGTCAGCCTGGCTATTTGCCAACACATCTCCCGCACCACCCAGTAACTCAGACTGTTTTTCGTGCTGTTCGAGCCAGCCCGCCATTTCGCTATTTGCGCGGCGATTTGACAGCACCCATACCGACGCACCGGTTGCATCCCGGTTCGGTGCCGCATCTGCATGAATTGAAACCAGAAGACTCGCGTTTTGCTTACGTGCAACGTCTGAACGCCCCATCACCGAGATGAAATAGTCGCCATCACGGGTTAGCACGCCTTTAAACATTGGGTCGTCGTTGAGCAAAGAGCGCAGTTTACGGGCAATAGAAATGGTAACGTTTTTCTCTTTCGTACCGCCAGGGCCTATCGCCCCCGGGTCTTGCCCACCATGCCCGGCATCAATGGCCACAACGACGGTGTCTGATTGGGTATCAGTACGTTGAGTACGAGCAGGATGCATTGCAGTATTTGAGC
Organism: Buttiauxella sp.; assembly: GCA_036502985.1. GTDB lineage: Bacteria > Pseudomonadota > Gammaproteobacteria > Enterobacterales > Enterobacteriaceae > Buttiauxella. The sequence continues at coordinate 22,181 of DASXXQ010000100.1, read as the reverse complement.
TTATTGCCCCAGTAACTGTTTGCGGATTAAAGGGATTTTTTGCCGGTTCCGTTGAACGAATAACTGGCGGTGCTTCCACGCGTTTCGCCACAACCGGCGGCGGTGGAGGCGGAGGAGGTACATCGGCATTAATGGTAAACACAACCGTGTAGTTAGCACCGTTTTGCTGTTTTACCGCGCGAGTTTTACCAGGTTGCGTGAGATCGACCACCAGACGCAAAGAGTCGCTATCTTTCGGTTGCCCGGAACGAATGCTTTTCACCAGATTATTGCCGCTGAAAAGCAGCGGTAATCCTTTGATAACACCCGTTTGCTTAATATCCAGCGCAACGCTTTTTTTATCGTCCTGAGAAAATGCGTATTCAGGGTCACCCATAAAACTAAACGTGATTCGCGCCTGAGAATCACCGTTTGATACCTGGATATCCGCAAGGCTCGCGGCACCTGCTTGTGCCGTCAGCATGAGGAAGCACACCGCCATCAACCAACTCTTCACACGATAAATCATCCCGTCATCCTTGTTATTTGGCAAAGCGCGCCAGTAACGACTCACCAGATGAGGACACTGCTTTCAGGCACGCTTCGCGCCCAAGAGCCTGGTAACTTAGGTGGATTTCGACATCCGGTTCCGGGAGCACACCCTGACCTTGTTGCGGCCATTCCACCAGACTGATTGCGTCATTGGTGAAATAGTCACGAATTCCCATAAATTCGAGTTCTTCTGGATCAGCCAGCCGATAGAGATCAAAGTGATATACCTTCAAATCGCCAAGATCATACGGTTCCACCAACGTATAGGTTGGGCTTTTAACATTGCCTTTATGGCCCAACGCCTGCACAAAACCACGGCTGAACGTCGTTTTCCCGGCCCCCAGGTCACCGTATAGATGAATAACGGTGGCACCAGTACAGGCCTTCGCCAGACGGGCACCCAATTCTAAGGTCGCAGCTTCATCAGGTAACGCGATAACTCGATTAATCATTTTTTTAGCTATTCAAATCCGGGTTAACAAAAGGGTACAACGTCGATAATAAATCGCTCGCTAACATGCCGCGCATACCGTAGCGATGAGCTAACACATCTGCCGCGGCACCATGAGCCACGCATCCAGCGCAAACTGCATCATACGGGGTTAGCTTCTGTGCCAGCAATGCTCCGATGATTCCGGAGAGCACATCCCCCATACCGCCGCTGCCCATACCGGCGTTACCCACATCTACGAGTGCGCACTCACCATTTTGGCTAACAACAACCGTACCGGCACCTTTTAAGACCACAATTCCGCCATAACGTTTTACAAGGCGGTCTGCGGAAAGTAAGCGGTCACTCTCAATTTGTGACACAGAGCAATTTAGCAGCCGGGCAGCTTCACCAGGATGCGGCGTAATAACACGATTCTGACGTTTATCGGGATTGATTGCCAGAAGGTTGAGCGCATCGGCATCCCACAGCATCGGTTTACGGCTGTTCTCTACTTTTTGTAAGGCTTTTTTGCCCCATTCCTGTTGTCCAAGACCGGGACCGATAACGACCACATCTGCCCATTCAAGGCTTTCATCAAGTGCTTGTGGCGTCAGTTCCTGAACCATTAATTCGGGGCGCGCGGTTATGAGCGGTGCCACGTTCTCCAGGCGAGTTAATACCCTGACGAGGCCTGCCCCTGAGCGCAACGCTGCCTCGCCCGTCATACGAATGGCACCGGCAGTGCCGTGGTCGCCACCAATAATCACCAGACGCCCGTTTGTCCCTTTATGCGACGTAGGCTTTCGTACTGGCAGCCAACCTGCCAATTGCGCGCTATCTACACGGCTGATAGGTGCAGTTTGCCCCTGCAACCAGGCTTCAAGACCAAGGGCATGAAAATGAAGCTGACCGACCACATCACGTGCTTTTCCGGTCAGCAATCCAGGCTTGAGAGCGATAAACGTTAGGGTGTGGGAAGCGTTAATCACAGCGCCTGGCGTGGCCCCCGTCTCTGCGAGCAAGCCGGAAGGGATATCCAGCGCAATAATGGGTGCCGAATGTTGATTGCACTTTTCGATAAGCGAAACCGCGGCATCTCGTGGAGCACTGTTGATCCCTGTGCCGAGTACACCGTCAATCACGAGGTCGATATCTTCCGGCCAGGGATGTTCAGCCGCATGAATAACGCCTGCGGCATCGAGCCAGGCTTCACGGGCGCAAGCGGCCTCTTCTGGCAGCGGCTTGTCACTCTCCAGCGCCAGCAGCGTGACATGAATACCGGCTGCCTGTGCCAGGCGCGCGACAACGTAGCCATCACCGCCGTTGTTGCCATATCCGCACGCAACTAACCAATGCTGCGTATGAGGATAAAGTTCCCGGGCCAGATTAAATGCCGCAGCACCCGCTCGTTGCATCAATTCATATAGCGTTAACCCCAAATAGTCTGCGGCTTGCTTCTCGGCGGTGCGTAGCCAGTCGGCGGACCAGACTGAATGTGGTATACTTTTGGCGGTTATTTTTAGGCTCAGGTCCGTCATGTCACAACCCCTCGATCTCAATCAATTAGCGCAAAATATCAAGCAATGGGGTATTGAACTCGGCTTCCAGCAGGTTGGCATTGCTGATACCGATCTCACCGCCAGTGAACCCGCGCTTCAGATGTGGCTGGATAAACAATACCACGGTGAGATGGATTGGATGGCCCGCCATGGCATGATGCGCGCCCGTCCTCATGAATTGCTTCCCGGCACTTTGCGCGTGATTAGCGTGCGGATGAACTACCTCCCCGCGAATGCTGCCTTTGCCTCGACGCTCAAAAACCCCAAAATCGGTTATATCAGCCGTTATGCACTTGGGCGTGACTACCATAAGCTGCTGCGCAATCGGCTCAAAAAGCTGGGCGAAATGATCCAGTCCCACTGTTCCACGCTGAATTTTAGACCTTTTGTCGATTCAGCGCCGATTCTTGAACGCCCACTTGCTGAAAAAGCCGGGCTTGGCTGGACAGGTAAGCACTCACTTATACTTAACCAGGAGGCGGGTTCGTTTTTCTTCCTGGGCGAACTGCTCGTGGATATCCCTCTCCCGGTCGATAAGCCGATTGAAGAAAAATGTGGACGCTGCGTAGCCTGCATGACTATCTGCCCGACCGGCGCGATTGTTGAGCCATATACGATCGACGCCAGACGCTGTATTTCCTATCTCACCATTGAGCTTGAAGGGGCAATCCCGGAAGAGTTCAGGCCGTTAATTGGCAACCGTATTTATGGTTGCGATGATTGCCAGCTCATTTGCCCGTGGAACCGTTTCTCACAGCTGACCACCGAAGATGACTTTAGCCCGCGCCGTGTATTACATGCCCCGCCGCTGGTTGAGTTATTTGCCTGGAGTGAAGAGTATTTTCTGCGCGTAACCGAAGGGTCGGCGATACGCCGTATTGGTCATCTGCGTTGGCTGAGAAATATTGCGGTAGCAATGGGAAACGCACCATGGGATGAAGCGATTATGGACGCATTGAAACAAAAAAAAGGTGAGCACCCACTTCTTGATGAGCACATTGAGTGGGCGATTGCGCAACAATTAATCAAGCGAAGCGCGGACGCAACTGAAGTCCAGTTACCGCAAAAACAGCGTCTGGTTCGTGTCATAGAAAAGGGGCTAAAACGTGACGCGTGACATGTCCACAGGATGTGAATAAAATTTAGAACGTCTTGTCTTCCAAGAGAAAAAAAATCTACAAGCGATCGACTTAACATTTTTAAACACTTAAAAAATCAATTTAATCAATAAGTTAAAATAATCATGTAAAAATTCAGAAATAATTAGCGATCGAAGCAAATAGAAGGGGCTTGTGGATAACTCTGTTTACAATATTTTATCAGGAACGTAAAAACCACCACTGACGCTGCTTAGCGTTGTGGATAATTTGTACTGGAGATAAGAATTTGGAGCGGGAAACGAGACTCGAACTCGCGACCCCGACCTTGGCAAGGTCGTGCTCTACCAACTGAGCTATTCCCGCTTGGGTGGTGCTGGCTGTAAAAAAGCCAAATCAAATTTTGGAGCGGGAAACGAGACTCGAACTCGCGACCCCGACCTTGGCAAGGTCGTGCTCTACCAACTGAGCTATTCCCGCATATTCTTCGTCTTTCAAGCTGCTGCTGCGTTAGCTGCCTTCACTCACCTTAGTCACTTACTTTAGTAAGCTTCTAAGGATTCGTTCAGTTGCTGCCTTGCCGCAACTCGAAATCCATTGAATGGTGGTACTGACTGTAAAGCCTAATCAAATTTTGGAGCGGGAAACGAGACTCGAACTCGCGACCCCGACCTTGGCAAGGTCGTGCTCTACCAACTGAGCTATTCCCGCTCTGTGTAACGCTGCAAATTCTGCATCGGTACGGGAGGCGCATTATACGAGAATTCGTTTTAGTCGCAACCCCTCCAAAGCATTTTTTTCACGAATTTGGTTTGAATGGTGATTAAAACGACAAAACGATTAAATTACCAACGAAGGAGGAGTTTTGCTCCTCCTGGATGATTTTTAAAGCTTAATAAAATTCTCGCGGTAAAACGCAAGTTCAGCCACCGACTCACGGATATCATCCATTGCCTGATGGGTGCCCTGCTTTTTGAAATCAGCCAAAATTTCAGGTTTCCAGCGACGCGCCAGCTCTTTCAGAGTGCTGACATCCAGATAACGGTAATGGAAGTAGGCTTCCAGTTCCGGCATATACTTAAACAGGAAACGGCGATCCTGGCCGATGCTGTTGCCACAAATTGGTGAGCTATTAGCGGGAACCCACTGCTTAAGGAATTCAAGGGTTGCCAGTTCAGCCGCGCGATCGTCTAGGGTGCTCGCTTTAACGCGCTCAACCAGGCCGCTGCCAGTATGGGTACGCACATTCCAGTCATCCATCAATGCCAACTGTTCGTCAGACTGATGAACCGCAATAGTTGGCCCTTCGGCGAGGATATTCAAATTGGCATCAGTAACCAGAGTGGCGATTTCAATTATGCGATCCCGCTCGGGGTCCAGGCCGGTCATTTCTAAATCAATCCAAATCAGATTGTTTTCATTTCCACTCATGCTATTTTCCACCCTTCTTGTGCGTAGCCCACCCGTGCCGATGGGTTAACTCGTATAAAATAGTGTGTATCATAGAGGTTTTGCCCACCATGGGCGACCAGGAGCCAGTAAGATTGAGCAAAAATAAACTCTCCAAAGGACAGCAGCGCCGGGTTAGTGCAAACCACCAGCGTCGGCTTAAACAGACTGTGGAGAAAGCCGATCCCGACGACTCTCAGTTTGGCGAACCGCGCGACGGTCGCGTAATCAGCCGCTTCGGCCAACATGCCGATGTTGAATCACCCGGTGGTGACGTTCACCGCTGCAATATTCGCCGTACCATTCGCTCGCTCGTGACCGGCGATAATGTGGTCTGGCGTCCAGCCAAAGAAGCTGCGGCTGGCGTAACTATAAAAGGCATTGTTGATGCAGTGCACGAACGCACCACGGTCCTGACACGCCCTGATTTCTATGACGGCGTAAAACCGATTGCCGCAAACATCGACCAAATTATCGTGGTTTCCGCGATTTTGCCTGAACTGTCACTGAACATTATTGACCGTTATCTGGTCGCGTGCGAAACCCTTGACGTTGAACCGCTGCTGGTACTCAACAAAACCGATTTGCTGGACGACGCTGGCCTGAAGTTCGTGAACGAACAGATGGATATCTATCGCAAGATTGGTTACCGCGTGCTGATGGTTTCCAGCCACAAAGTGGAAGGTCTGAAAGAGCTTGAAGAAGCACTGATCGGGCGCGTCAGTATTTTTGCCGGGCAATCAGGCGTGGGTAAATCCAGCCTGCTAAACAACCTGCTTGGTTTTAAAGAAGTCCAGATACTGGTTAACGACGTATCTGACAACTCAGGTTTAGGCCAGCACACGACAACAGCCTCACGTCTGTATCACTTCCCAGGCGGCGGCGATGTTATCGACTCCCCAGGCGTACGTGAGTTTGGCTTATGGCACTTAGAACCAGATCAGGTCACCCACGGATTCATTGAATTCCATGACTATCTGGGGCGTTGCAAATACCGAGACTGCCGCCACGACAACGATCCTGGCTGCGCGCTGCGTGAAGCCGTTGAACGCGGAGATATCGCTGAATCGCGCTTTGATAATTACCATCGCATTCTGGAAAGTATGTCTGAGGTAAAGTCGCGTAAAACCTTTTCCGATACTAACCGCTGACAATTAAGCTGGGCATCGCTAAAATCGCGCTCCTTTTTTGTGTATGCCCACGAAAACCTGTTCTTAGCCAGGAGGCTATTTTGTTAGACAACTTTAAACTTTCGCTCCAGTACATCCTGCCTAAACTTTGGCTGACTCGCCTGGCAGGCTGGGGTGCAAGCAAACGAGCGGGTTGGTTAACCAAACTGGTTATCGACATGTTCGTTAAATACTACAAAGTCGACATGAAGGAAGCGCAAAAGCCGGACACAGCCAGCTATCGCACCTTCAATGAATTCTTCGTTCGCCCGCTGCGTGACGATGTTCGTCCGCTGAATACAGACCCTAATGTGCTGGTAATGCCAGCAGATGGCGTGATTAGCCAGCTAGGCCCTATCGAAGAAGACAAAATCTTGCAGGCGAAGGGCCATAACTACAGCCTGGAAGCTCTGCTTGCCGGCAACTACCTGATGGCTGATTTGTTCCGTAACGGCAGCTTCGTGACGACTTATCTGTCACCGCGTGATTACCACCGCGTCCATATGCCGTGCAACGGTATTTTGCGCGAAATGATTTACGTGCCGGGCGATCTGTTCTCCGTGAACCATTTAACGGCGCAAAACGTACCGAATCTGTTTGCCCGTAACGAACGTGTTATCTGCCTGTTCGATACCGAGTTTGGCCCGATGGCACAAATTCTGGTCGGTGCTACCATTGTTGGCAGCATCGAAACCGTCTGGGCGGGCACCATCACGCCACCACGTGAAGGTGTTATCAAGCGCTGGACTTGGCCTGCCGGTGAAAGCGAAGGCTCTGTGGCATTGTTAAAAGGCCAGGAAATGGGTCGCTTTAAACTGGGCTCAACGGTCATTAACTTGTTCGCCCCGGGTAAAGTCAATCTGGCTGAGCAGTTACAAAGCCTGTCCGCCACGAAGATTGGTGAGCCACTGGCTGTTTCCACCGAATTCAAAAGCGAACCAGAAGTACCGGTGAGTGAAATTCCAGAAGCAGAAGTTGCTGCTGAGCTGGAAACCCGCCCGCAGGTCGAGAACAAAACCGAAAGTTAACCCGCTATCCCCAGCCCTGGCAGTACCGCTGCGAGGGCTGGTTCACTTATAGGTACTGACGTGCGCCTGATAATCACTTTCTTGATGGCCTGGTGCCTAAGCTTTGGTGCTTTTGCCGCAACGGCCCCCGACGCCAAACAAATATCCCAGGAACTGGAACAAGCCAAATCCGCAAAAGATAAGCCAGGCAATGCTGAAACTGTGGAAGCACTTCAGGCCGCTCTCAATGCGCTTGATGAACGCAAAGTCTCCCAGGAACGCGCGACTCAATACCAACAAGTTATTGATAACTTCCCCAAGCTTTCTGAAACATTGCGCCGGCAAATCAATAACTCGCGCGATGAACCACAAAAAGTGCCTGAGAGCATGTCGACTGACGCGCTAAATCAGGAAATCCTGCAAGTTAGCAGCCAGTTGCTGGATAAAAGCCGCCTTGCACAGCAAGAGCAGGAACGCACCCGAGAAATCACCGACTCCCTCAGCCAGCTACCGCAACAGCAAACCGACGCCCGCCGCCAGTTAAACGAAGTTGAGCGCCGGCTGGGGACGCAAACCACCACCAACACGCCGTTATCACAGGCGCAAAATCTTTCTTTGCAGGCGGAGTCTTCACGCCTGAAAGCACTGGTTGATGAACTGGAGCTGGCGCAACTATCAGCAAGTAATCGCCAGGAGCTTTCTCGCCTGCGGGCTGAACTTGCCCAAAAACAGAGTACGCGGTTAGATGCTTATCTCCAGGCCTTGCGTAATCAGCTTAATAATCAGCGCCAGCGTGAAGCCGAGCAAGCTCTGGAAAGTACCGAACTGCTTGCTGAAAACAGTGCTAACCTGCCACCCGATATCGTTGACCAATTTAAAAATAACCGTCAGCTATCCCAGGCGTTGAATCAACAAGCTCAACGTATGGACTTAGTGGCCTCTCAGCAACGACAGGCCAGCAGCCAGACGTTGCAAGTACGTCAGGCGCTCAACACGCTACGCGAACAGTCACAATGGCTCGGCGTATCAAACGTGCTGGGCGAAGCATTACGCGCACAGGTCGCCCGTTTGCCTGAAATGCCAAAACCGCAGCAGCTGGATACCGAACTTGGGCAGTTGCGGGTGCAGCGTCTGCATTACGAAGACCTGCTAAGCCAGCATCCGCAATTGCGCCAGATTCGTCAGGCCGACGGCCAGCCGTTAACGTCAGAGCAGAACCGGATTCTGGAAGCGCAGCTGCGCACCCAACGTGAATTATTGAATTCCCTGTTGCAGGGTGGCGACAACCTCATTCTTGAGCTGACGAAACTGAAAGTGGCTAACAGCCAACTGGAAGATGCGCTCAAAGAAGTGAACGAAGCCACGCACCGTTATTTGTTCTGGACGTCAGATGTCCGCCCGGTAGGCATCACCTGGCCGGTTGAGATTGTGCAGGATTTGCGCCGTCTGGTGTCCATGGATACGTTCAGCCAACTCGGCAGCGCCACCCTCATGATGCTCACCAGCAAGGAAACGCTGCTGCCGCTGTTTGCTGCGCTAATACTTGTTGGATTCAGTGTTAGCTCACGCCGCCATTTCACCTCCTTCCTTGAACGCTCAAGCGCCAAAGTAGGCAAGGTGACTCAGGATCATTTCAGCTTAACCTTGCGCACCGTTTTCTGGTCGATTCTGGTTGCACTGCCCCTGCCAGTACTGTGGGCCACGCTAGGTTATGGGTTGCAATCCGCCTGGCCATACCCCCTCGCGGTCGCAATTGGTGATGGCGTAACCGCCACCGTTCCGTTGCTGTGGGCCGTGATGATTTGTGCAACCTTCGCTCGCCCTAATGGCTTATTCATCGTGCACTTTGGCTGGCCGCAACCACGTGTTGCCCGCGCTATGCGCTATTACCTGATGAGCATCGGCCTGATTGTGCCACTGATCATGGCATTGATTATGTTCGATAATCTGAGTGACCGTGAGTTTTCCGGCTCGCTGGGGCGGCTGTGCTTTATGTTAATTTGCGGTGCAATGGCACTCGTGACATTAAGCCTGAAACGCGCGGGGATCCCGCTGTATCTGGACAAACAAGGCAATAGCGAAAACATCGCTAACACGATGTTGTGGAACCTGCTGCTTGCGGCGCCATTGCTTGCCATTCTGGCGGCATTAGTGGGTTACCTGGCAACAGCACAAGCGTTGTTGGCAAGGCTTGAAACCTCGGTCGCCATCTGGTTCCTGCTGTTGGTTGTTTACCATATATTCCGCCGTTGGATGTTAATTCAACGCCGCCGTCTGGCCTTTGACCGCGCGAAACACCGCCGTGCTGAAATCCTCGCCCAACGTGCTCGCGGCGAAGAAGAAGCGGCTCATGCACACAGCACTGAAGGTTCAGCTGAAGCCATAGAAGAGCCGGAAATCGATCTGGATACCATCAGCGTGCAGTCACTGCGACTGGTGCGTTCAATTCTGATGCTGATCGCGCTGCTGTCGGTGATTGTGTTGTGGTCGGAAATCCATTCTGCATTTGGCTTCCTTGAAAACATCACGTTGTGGGATGTGACTTCAACGGTGCAAGGCGTTGAAAGCCTGGAGCCGATTACGCTGGGCGCGGTGCTGATTGCCATTCTGGTGCTGATCATCACCATGCAACTGGTGCGTAATCTGCCTGCACTGCTCGAACTCGCGCTGCTACAGCATCTGGATTTAGCACCGGGTACGGGTTACGCCATTACGACCGTTACCAAATATCTGCTGTTACTCGTGGGGACGCTGGTCGGCTTCTCAATGATTGGGATTGAGTGGTCGAAATTGCAGTGGCTGGTTGCTGCTCTGGGTGTCGGTTTAGGTTTTGGTTTACAGGAGATCTTCGCCAACTTTATCTCCGGCCTGATAATCCTGTTCGAAAAACCGATTCGTATTGGCGATACCGTGACAATCCGCGACCTTACCGGCAGCGTCACTAAAATCAATACACGAGCTACCACCATCAGCGACTGGGACCGCAAAGAGATAATCGTGCCGAATAAAGCGTTTATCACCGAGCAGTTCATCAACTGGTCGTTGTCGGATTCGGTTACGCGCGTGGTATTAACCGTACCTGCGCCGTCGGATGCCAACAGTGAAGAGGTGACGAAGGTATTGTTGCAGGCAGCTGAACGTTGTTCTCTGGTGATTGATAACCCTCCACCAGAGGCATTCCTTGTGGATTTACAGGCGGGTATACAAATCTTTGAGCTGCGTATTTATGCCGCAGAGATGGGCCACCGTATGCCGCTGCGTCACGAGATACATCAACTTATTCTGCAAGGGTTCCGCGAACACAATATCGAATTGCCGTTCCCACCGTTCCAGATGCGTCTGGATAATCTTGGCGGGCAACGTAGTAGTAAGACGCTAACATCGTCAGGGAAAACGGGCAGAACGCCGGGGAGTTTGTAGACAATATAAGGTCGGATACCGCTTATGCGAATCCGACCTGGGCAACCGGTTTTGTAGGGCGGGTAAAGATACCCGCCAAAACCATCTATTTAAGCTCTGTCTACCGGGAACGCCAGCACGTCAGCCAGGCTCTCAGCCTTCAACGCCAACATAATCAAACGATCCACACCCAGCGCAACGCCTGAACAATCCGGCAAACCAGCTTTCAGTGCTTCAAGCAAATTCACATCAATTGGTTGCTGCGGCAAACCTCGCGCGGCACGTTTGCGGTTGTCCTGGTCGAAGCGCTGCTGCTGCTCACGCGCATCGGTTAATTCGTGGAAACCGTTCGCCAGTTCAATGCCGCGGAAATAAACCTCGAAGCGCTCCGCCACACGGTGGTCTTCGGTGCTGATTTGCGCCAACGCGGCCTGGCTTGCCGGGAAGTGATAAACAAACGTCGGCTTATCTTTGCCAATGTGTGGTTCCACACCCATGCTAAACAGCAGTTGCAGTAAGGTATCGCGGTCTTCTTCCTGATCGGCAATATTGCTTAAATCAAGTTTTGCTGCCACTTCACGTAGCTGGGCTTTGTCCGCAGAAAGCGGGTCAATCTCCAGATGACGTTGGAAAGCTTGCTGATAGGAGAGAGATTCCGCCGCATCCGTTTCCAGAACCTGTTGCAGCAAATCATCAACTTCGTTCATCAGACGATACATATCATAGTGCGGGCGATACCACTCTAGCATGGTGAATTCTGGATTATGGTGACGACCCATTTCTTCATTACGGAAGCTACGGCACAGCTGGAATACCGGGCCAATGCCCGCCGCCAACAGGCGTTTCATATGATATTCCGGGCTGGTCATCAGGTATAAATTGACGCCCTGAGCGTGGCCTGGGCCAACAAAACGGGTTTCAAACGGGAACAGATTGATATCCGTTACCGTAGCCTGGCTCATGCAGGGTGTTTCCACCTCCAGAACACCGCGGTCGGCAAAAAAACGACGAATAACCGTCATGATCGCAGCGCGCTTCAACAGGTTGGGGATGGATGCGCTCGGCTGCCAGGTGGCCGTTTCGCTCATGGGTGAGTCTCCGTATTCAAACAAGGCCGAGAAGTCTACCCGCAACGCATAAGCGAGACAAATTTTGCGCAGTAAATTTTCTCCGCTGCCCGGCCGTTTGCGCACTAATAATTTGAAATTCGTGACATAACTCATCACCAGAATTAATTAATTGCTGAACTGAACAGCAAAAAACCCGAACACGTCAAATTTCCATAAAAAGCCTGCGGCTATAATCCGCACCTACAAAGGAGTAGGGATAACCCTTTCGCTATAGCTGTCGCCGTATCGGTGTACTACCTTTGGTTAAATTAGCTATACGAAATAACTAAGAACCTGGAGGAATGTCGTGCAAACCTTTCAAGCCGATCTTGCCATAATTGGCGCTGGCGGAGCGGGCTTACGAGCAGCTATCGCTGCGGCACAAGCCAATCCACAAGCCAAAATCGCTCTTATCTCCAAAGTCTACCCAATGCGTAGCCACACCGTGGCCGCCGAAGGGGGTTCTGCCGCCGTAACGCAGGATCACGACAGCTTCGAATACCATTTCAATGACACTGTTGCGGGTGGCGACTGGTTGTGTGAGCAAGACGTGGTCGACTACTTCGTCCATCATTGCCCTACCGAAATGACGCAGCTCGAGCAATGGGGTTGCCCGTGGAGCCGCCGTCCAGACGGTTCCGTTAACGTTCGCCGCTTTGGTGGCATGAAGATTGAGCGTACCTGGTTTGCCGCGGATAAAACCGGCTTCCATATGCTCCACACCCTGTTCCAGACCTCATTGCAGTTCCCGCAAATCCAGCGTTTTGACGAGCATTTTGTGCTCGATATTCTGGTAGATGACGGTGAAGCACGCGGCCTGGTCGCCATGAACATGATGGAAGGCACGCTGGTGCAGATTCGCGCCAACGCGGTCGTGATGGCGACCGGCGGTGCAGGACGTGTTTATCGCTACAACACCAACGGCGGCATTGTGACCGGCGATGGTATGGGTATGGCACTGAGCCACGGCGCGCCACTGCGTGATATGGAATTTGTACAATATCACCCGACCGGCTTACCAGGTTCCGGCATTCTGATGACGGAAGGCTGCCGTGGTGAAGGCGGTATTCTGGTCAATAAAGATGGCTATCGCTATCTGCAAGACTACGGTATGGGTCCAGAAACTCCGCTGGGCGAGCCGCGTAACAAATACATGGAACTTGGCCCGCGCGATAAAGTTTCCCAGGCTTTCTGGCATGAATGGCGCGCTGGCCGCACCGTTCCAACACCTCGTGGCGATGTGGTTTATCTCGACCTGCGCCATTTGGGCGAGAAGAAACTCCTTGAGCGCCTGCCGTTTATCTGCGAACTGGCGAAAGCCTATGTCGGCGTTGACCCGGTTAAAGAGCCGATTCCGGTTCGTCCAACCGCGCACTACACCATGGGCGGTATCGAAACCGATGGCCAATGTGAAAGCCGTATCAAAGGGCTATTTGCTGTAGGCGAATGTTCCTCCGTTGGCCTGCATGGCGCGAACCGTCTGGGTTCTAACTCCCTTGCAGAACTGGTGGTGTTTGGCCGCCTGGCAGGCGAAAGCGCTATGCGCCGTGCTAACGAAGCACAACCTGCCAATGATGCTGCGTTGAACGCACAAGCGGCTGATGTCGAAACCCGTCTCAAGAAATTAGTGAATCAGGAAGGCAGTGAAAACTGGTCGAAGATCCGCGATGAAATGGGTCTGTCGATGGAAGAAGGTTGCGGTATTTATCGCACCCCTGAACTGATGCAAAAAACAATCGATAAGCTGGCTGAGCTGCAAGAACGCTTCAAACGCGTGCGTATTACTGACAACTCCAGCGTGTTTAACACCGATTTGCTCTACACCATCGAGCTGGGTCACGGCCTGAACGTTGCAGAATGTATGGCGCATTCAGCCATGGCGCGTAAAGAGTCTCGCGGTGCCCACCAACGTCTGGACGAAGGCTGTACCGAGCGTGATGACGTGAACTTCCTGAAACATACTCTCGCCTTCCGTGACGCCAATGGAACCACGCGTCTGGAATACAGTGATGTGAAAATCACCACGTTGCCACCGGCTAAACGCGTCTACGGTGCGGAATCAGAAGCAGCCGACAAAAAGAAGGAGATGACGAATGGCTGATGCGATGAAGACCCTGAAGATTGAAATCTTGCGCTACAACCCGGAAACGGATAACGAGCCGCACAGTGCAATCTACGAAGTGCCTTATGATGAGCAGACCTCGCTGTTGGATGCGCTGGGCTACATCAAAGACAATCTGGCACCCGATCTGAGCTATCGCTGGTCATGTCGTATGGCTATCTGCGGTTCTTGCGGCATGATGGTTAACCGTGTGCCAAAACTTGCCTGTAAAACTTTCCTGCGCGAATACACTCAGGGCATGAAGGTTGAAGCACTGGCAAACTTCCCTGTCGAGCGCGATTTGGTGGTCGACATGACCCACTTTATCGAAAGTCTGGAAGCGATTAAGCCGTACATCATCGGTAACCCACGCACACCAGATCAGGGGCCAAATACCCAAACGCCAGCACAGATGGCGAAATACCATCAGTTCTCAGGTTGCATCAACTGTGGCTTGTGCTATTCCGCATGCCCGCAGTTTGGTTTGAATCCTGAGTTCATTGGCCCGGCGGCAATCACGCTTGCTCACCGTTACAACCTGGACAGCCGCGACCATGGCAAGAAACAGCGTATGACGCAGCTAAACGGCCAGAATGGCGTCTGGAGCTGTACTTTCGTGGGCTTCTGCTCCGAGGTATGCCCTAAACACGTCGATCCTGCCGCTGCCATCCAGCAGGGTAAAGTCGAAAGCTCAAAAGACTTTTTGATTGCCACCCTGAAACCACGCTAAGGAGTGCAAAATGACTACGAAACGTAAGCCATATGTGCGGACGATGACCCCCACCTGGTGGAAGAATCTGGGCTTCTATCGTTTTTATATGATTCGTGAAGGAACGGCTGTCCCTACCGTCTGGTTCAGTATCTTACTGATCTGTGGTTTGTTCTCGCTAAAAAGCGGGCCAGAGAGTTGGGCTGGATTTGTCGGTTTTCTGCAAAATCCAATTGTGGTTATCCTCAATCTGATCACGCTTGCAGCAGCTCTACTGCATACCAAAACCTGGTTTGAACTGGCACCAAAGGCCGCCAATATCATCATTAAAGATGAAAAAATGGGGCCTGAGCCAGTGATTAAAGGATTGTGGGCGGTGACCGTTGTCGCCACTGTCGTCATTCTGTTTATTGCACTGTTCTGGTAAGGGGGACGTCATGATTAATCCAAATCCAAAACGCTCCGACGAGCCGGTATTCTGGGGTCTGTTTGGCGCAGGCGGCATGTGGGGCGCAATTATCGCACCAGTCATTGTGCTGCTGGTTGGCATTATGCTGCCGCTGGGGCTTTTCCCGGGCGATGCATTGGGCTATGAGCGTGTGCTGGCGTTTTCTCAGAGTTTGATTGGCCGCCTGTTCATCTTCCTGATGATTGTCTTGCCACTGTGGTGCGGATTACACCGTATCCACCACGCGATGCACGATCTGAAAATCCATGTGCCGTCTGGTAAATGGGTGTTCTACGGGCTGGCAGCCATCCTGACGGTAGTGACCTTTATCGGTATCATCACCCTCTAGTTGCGCTGATTAAGAAGAAGGCCTGCCATTATTGTGCAGGCCTTTTTTATTTATGGCGGTAAATTTAATCGTTTGTCATCCCAGGGTAAAACTAACAGACTGAGCAGGTCTGATAGGCTCGACCACATCCTGCCGAACCTTTTTATGGAAGATTATCAATGATGAAAAAAACGCTTTGCTGCGTGCTGGCGCTCACGGCCTCTTACTCAGCGTTTGCCGCCCCGAAACCCCTGACTGAAAAACAGATTGCCCAAACTGTCGAACACACCATCACGCCATTGCTCAAAGAGCAGAGTATTCCCGGCATGGCTTTCGCCGTTATTTACCAGGGAAAACCGTATTACTTCACTTACGGCCAGGCTGATATCGCAAAAAATATACCGGTAACGAAAGAGACCCTGTTTGAACTCGGCTCGGTCAGTAAGACTTTCACCGGCGTTCTGGGTGGCGATAGCGTTGCTCGTGGTGAAATTAAATTAAGCGACCCGGCAACGAAGTACGGGCCTGAGTTAACCGGCCAACAATGGAAACAGATTAACCTGCTACAGCTTGCCACCTACACCGCGGGTGGGTTGCCGCTACAAGTGCCTGATGACGTCACCAGCCAGGCATCTTTGCTGCACTTTTACCAGTCCTGGCAGCCGCAATGGGCTCCGGGCTCTACTCGTTTGTATGCCAACTCCAGCATCGGTCTGTTCGGCGCACTGGCAGTAAAACCGTCGGGGATGAGCTTTGAAGATGCGATGTCAAAACGAGTTTTCCAGCCGCTGAATCTTTCCCATACCTGGATAAAAGTACCCGCATCTGAAGAGCACAATTACGCCTGGGGCTATCGTGATGGCAAAGCCGTACATGTTTCGCCCGGAATGCTGGATGCCGAAGCCTATGGCGTGAAAACGACAATTGAAGATATGGCGAGATGGGTGCAAGCCAATATGGTGCCGGAACAGATCACTGATAAAACACTCCGCCAAGGAATTGAGCTTGCACAGTCTCGTTACTGGCGAATGGGTAGCATGTATCAGGGTTTGGGCTGGGAGATGCTTAACTGGCCGGTAAAGAGCCAGGTTGTGATTGATGGCAGTGACAATAAAGTGGCGCTCGCCCCTCATACAGCGATAGCCATCGAACCACCGGCACCTGTAGTTAAATCTTCCTGGGTTCACAAGACGGGTTCTACCGGAGGATTTGGGGCTTATGTGGCATTTATTCCTGAACAGCAACTTGGCATCGTCATGCTGGCAAATAAAAGCTACCCCAACACTGAACGGGTAAAAGCAGGGTATACAATCCTCGAAGCATTACAGTAATCCCGACAGGTCTGTTAATCAGGCCTTTTTATTTCCTCCTGCCTCCCGCTTTTTCCCACCACAATCTACACTTAGCAAAAAACAGACAAGGATTTTGCTATGCGCATCTGGCCGATTGTCACCACCCTTGCAGTTGCGTTTCTCGTTGTCGCCTGTAGTTCCCCTACGCCTCCACCCGGTACTACGGTAGTGAAAAACTTTGATGCTAAACGCTATCTCGGCAAATGGTATGAAATTGCCCGCCTTGACCACAATTTTGAAAGCGGGTTAGAACAAGTGACCGCCAGTTACAGCACCATGGATGACGGCGGTATTCGCGTGATAAACAGAGGTTTTAATCCTGACCGCCAGATGTGGCAGCAAAGTGTTGGCAAAGCGTATTTCACAGGGTCGCCAAACACGGCGGCGCTCAAAGTTTCTTTCTTTGGGCCGTTTTACGGTGGTTATAACGTGATTGCTATCGATAAAGACTACCGGCACGCACTCGTGTGCGGGCCGGATAAAGATTACCTATGGATATTGTCACGTACGCCGACGATCAGTGCTGAAGTGAAACAGCAAATGCTCGATACCGCCACGCGACAGGGATTCCCTGTCGAAAAGCTACTGTGGGTTAAGCAATCAGGTTCTTAATGGGTACTGAGTTTCAGTCCGATGATACCAATGACAATCAAAGCCAGGCTCCCAATACGAGCCAGGCTTGCTGATTCGCCTAACAACAGGATACCGGTGGTTGCCGCACCCACAGCGCCAATGCCTGTCCAGATGGCGTAAGCCGTGCCGGTTGGCAGCGTTTTCATCGACCACGACAGTAACGCGACGCTGATAACCATCGCCACCACCGTGATAACACTTGGCCACAAGCGGGTAAAACCATGGGTGTATTTCAGGCCGACAGCCCAAACAACTTCCAATAAACCGGCAATAACAAGAATAAACCAGGCCATATACAGCTCCAGCAATGGGGCCGTCCCCGGAAATCGAGAAGCGCTTACGGGTCGTCCCATAAGGCGGGTGAATGCATTATTCTACCAACGCAGCATACAAATACCAACAGGGTTTTATTACCCCCCAGACGGGTTTGAAATGACTAAGGCGAGAAATGGCAGCTAATTGCCCCGTAAATCCACAATTCGGTTAAGAAAATTTCTTTATATTATAATGTTTTCTTCCATGACCAGAAAGGCTGTAATTGTGAGTCACGCGAACGGTAAGCATGCATAAAATATTGTTAGTGGATCGTTGCCATTATAGTCGACAAGGATTCAAAAACTGGCTTAGCCACAATTCGGCACTTTCTCTTTCTGAAACGGATAATTTACTTTTAGCGCGTGAACAAATAATACAAAATCGACCTAACCTTGTTATTGCTGACTTTACCAGTTTCGCCAGCTCATTACATAACATCCAGCAGTTATCCTCTATTTACTCAGCTTGTGGTGCTTCAATTCGTTTGATGCTGCTTAACAGTTCACGCCACGAAAAGATTGAGGAGTACTGCGTATCTCAAGGCTCAGGCACTATATATAATAAATCGATACCTTTACCTGAGCTTTACGCTGCTATTCAGAAGCAACTTATCATTCGTCCGCCTTTCCATTCGGAAAAACAGTATACGGTACCTCTCCTTACACTGCGCGAGGAACGGATATTAAAATTATGGACCGATGAGGCTAACAATGATTTTATTGCCAGAATAATGGGGATCAGCACCAAAACGGTATATACCTACAAACGGAATATCCGCATGAAGCTTGGTGTTAATAATCGATTTTCTTTATTTATAGAACAGCAGTAGTTATTACGAATTAAATAACGGCACGGTAGTAATACCGTACCGTCAATCACACATTAATTCTGGGCTTTTGTAGCTGCACCAGAAATGGCACTGCCACCACTTTGAATATCTTCGCCCATGCCCTTAGTCGTATTACAGGCTGTCAGTAACGATGAAAGCACTACGAGTGAGAAAAACGCTGCAATAGTTTTCTTAATCATGACCGTT
The DNA here is from genome assembly GCA_036502985.1 of Buttiauxella sp. Taxonomy (GTDB): domain Bacteria; phylum Pseudomonadota; class Gammaproteobacteria; order Enterobacterales; family Enterobacteriaceae; genus Buttiauxella. The sequence continues at coordinate 3,506 of DASXXQ010000100.1, read as the reverse complement.
TCCTTTTTTGACCATATTGTTTGTGTATAGCAGTTAAAGCATAGACAAAAAATGGCAGGCTGACGGAAAAAGCAGATTTTTAGGAGTGTTGGTGATTATTTGTTTGCCGCGCGTTCAATAGCGCCGCCGAGATGCTGCAAATCTTCGCCAAAACCACGGGTTGCGTTGCAACCGGTCAGAAACGTGGTCAACAGCGTGATGAAAAGTAAATGTTTCGTCAAACGGTTCATCTTCCCTGCCTTTGGCAAAGGACGGTGAAGCGCCAAACGCCTCACCGTCCATCTTCACGTATTACTTAACGCGAGAAACGTATTCGCCAGAACGAGTGTCAACTTTGATCACTTCGCCAATCTGAACGAACAAAGGTACTTTAACCACAGCACCAGTAGACAGTGTTGCAGGCTTACCGCCAGTACCTGCGGTGTCACCTTTCAGACCTGGATCCGTTTCAACGATTTCCAGCTCTACGAAGTTTGGTGGTTGTACAGCGATTGGACGGCCGTTCCACAGGGTCACGATACACTCGGCCTGATCCAGCATCCATTTAGCGTTATCGCCGATCGCTTTCTCATCAGCAGCCAGCTGCTCGAAAGTTTCGTTGTTCATGAAGTGGTAGAACTCACCGTCGTTGTACAGGTAAGTCAGGTTCATATCTACAACGTCTGCGCCTTCAGCGGAGTCGGTAGATTTAAACGTTTTTTCTACGCGTGTGCCAGTCAGCAGGCGGCGCATTTTAACGCGAGCAAAGGCCTGGCCTTTACCTGGTTTCACAAACTCACTGGATTCGACTGCGTAAGGTTCGCCTTCGAACATGATTTTAAGACCGGCACGGAAATCGTTGCTAGAATAAGTCGCCATAAGGCCCTCTGAAATTGTTAATTGGTAGCTTAGCCAAAAAATGGCACACATTGTAACCCTAAATCCCCCCCGCAGAGAAGATTGGTTAACGCAACTTGCCGATGTTATAACCGATCCGGACGATCTGCTGCATATTTTAGATCTAGACGCTGATAAAGAGTTGTTAGCGGGACGCGATGCGCGTCGCCTTTTTGCCTTGCGCGTGCCGCGAGCTTTTGTCGAACGCATGGAAAAAGGCAACCCAAACGATCCGCTGCTGCGCCAGATTTTAACCTCCAAAGCCGAATTTATTGCCGCACCTGGCTTTAGTACTGACCCTCTGGAGGAACAGCACAGCGTAGTCCCTGGCTTGCTACACAAGTATCGCAACCGCGCATTGTTGCTGGTAAAAGGTGGCTGCGCAGTCAACTGCCGTTATTGCTTCCGGCGCCATTTCCCCTATTCCGATAATCAGGGAAACAAACGCAACTGGCAGGCGGCCATCGCATACATCAGCGAACATCCTGAGCTGGATGAGATTATCTTTTCTGGTGGCGATCCGCTGATGGCAAAAGATCATGAGCTGGATTGGTTGATAAGCGAACTGGAAGCTATCCCGCATATTAAGCGTCTACGCATTCACAGCCGTTTGCCGATTGTTATCCCGGCTCGCATCACTGAGGCACTGGTAACCCGTTTTGCTCGCTCACGGTTGCAGGTTTTGCTGGTGAACCATATCAACCACGCCAATGAGATTGGCGATGAGTTCAGGGCCGCAATGCAGAATTTACGTCAGGCTGGCGTCACATTGCTCAACCAAAGCGTGCTGCTGCGTGATGTGAATGACAACGCGCAAACTCTCGCAGATCTGAGCAACGCGCTATTTGATGCCGGCGTGATGCCGTATTACCTGCATGTGCTGGATAAGGTTCAGGGGGCGGCGCATTTCATGGTGAGTGATGAGGAAGCCAGAATGATTATGCGTGAACTGCTGACGTTGATTTCAGGTTATATGGTGCCGAAGCTTGCGCGTGAGATTGGCGGTGAACCAAGCAAGACTCCGTTGGATCTACAGTTACGACAAAGTTGATTTGTTTCAAGAATTTCGCCCTCACGCAAACCCTCTCCCTTGTGGAGGGAATAAAACAGGGATCGTGTGGAGGGCGCGAAAATCTAAATCAGTTCGGACACTTATACACCTGGCCAGTCATTGTGCTGGCAGTCGGAGCAAAGCTCGACAGCAAGTTCTGAGTCGGGCTGCTTACGCCGTACAGCACGTTGCCACCCATTGCCGCTGCGTTATTACGCAGAGCATTCGCTGCACCACGCATAGAACCGCCTTCACTGCCCTGCTGGCCTGAAAACCAGTTACTTTGCTCACCGGTTGCGTTTCCTAGCAGTTGGCATTCGGTGCCTGGCTTGTCTTCAACAAAACGGACGCCTTGCCCACCAGCAGAAAGATCGTTGCTGGTGCTACATCCTGCCAGTAGCAGCACTGCTACAGCCATTCCTGCTGAAACTTTAATGCGCATGTTGTTCCCCGTTATCAATGCTGTCTTGAAAAGTAGCGGGCCGTCATTGCCCGGTGAGATCTTATACCAGACTGCGGCCAAAAAGAGAAAACCCTCAGACATTTCTGTCTGAGGGTTTTCTTAACACGATGTGATTAACACATCAGGTGTCAGGGCAATTACATCATGCCGCCCATGCCACCCATACCGCCCATGCCTGCGCCTAAATCAGGAGCATCGCCTTTAGGCATATCGGTGATCATGCACTCAGTGGTAATCATCAGACCTGCAACAGAAGCTGCATACTGCAGAGCAGAACGCGTTACTTTAGTTGGGTCCAGGATACCCATGTCGATCATGTTGCCGTATTCTTCAGTTGCTGCGTTGTAACCGTAGTTACCGTCGCCCGCTTTCACGTTGTTAGCAACAACAGATGGCTCTTCACCGCAGTTCAGCACGATTTGACGCAGTGGAGACTCCATTGCGCGCAGCGCAACTTTGATACCCACGTTCTGGTCTTCGTTCTGGCCACGCAGTTCAGACAGTTTGGACGCTACGCGAATCAGCGCAACACCACCACCGGCAACCACACCTTCTTCAACCGCAGCACGGGTAGCGTGCAGAGCATCTTCTACGCGTGCTTTCTTCTCTTTCATTTCAACTTCGGTAGCAGCACCGACTTTGATTACTGCAACGCCGCCAGCCAGTTTAGCTACGCGCTCTTGCAGTTTTTCACGGTCGTAATCAGAAGTTGCTTCTTCGATCTGCTGGCGAATCTGAGTCACACGGCCCTGAATCGCTGCTTCTTCACCATTACCATCGATGATGGTGGTGGTGTCTTTGTTGATAACGATACGTTTAGCAGTACCCAGATCTTCCAGGGTCGCTTTTTCCAGCTCCATACCAATCTCTTCAGAGATGACGGTACCGCCAGTCAGAGTTGCGATGTCTTGCAGCATAGCTTTACGACGGTCGCCGAAGCCAGGTGCTTTAACAGCAGCAACTTTCACGATGCCACGCATGGTGTTAACAACCAGGGTAGCCAACGCTTCGCCTTCAACATCTTCAGCGATGATCAGCAGTGGTTTGCCTGCTTTCGCAACGGCTTCCAGAACTGGCAGCATTTCACGGATGTTGGAGATTTTTTTGTCAGCCAGC